>JAFYDA010000098.1 GCA_017545045.1 Prevotella sp.
ACAAGAAGAACCCTAAGTACAAGATGCGTCAGGGTTAATTGTTAAATAAGCATAAAGAAGTGCGGAGGTTTGAGAAAATCTTCGTACCTTTGCATGCTTTTTGGCAAAAATCGTTTTTTTAACATTTTATTTTCACTATTTATTAATTAACATGGCAATAAGAATTGTTGGAGTAGATTTGCCCCAGAACAAGCGTGGAGAAATCGCATTGACCTATATCTATGGTATTGGTCGAAGTAGTTCAGCAAAGATATTGGATAAGGCAGGCGTCAGCCGTGACCTGAAAGTCAACGAGTGGAGTGATGATCAGGCAGCCAAGATCCGTGAAATAATCGGCGCTGAATTCAAAGTTGAAGGTGATCTCCGCAGTGAGATCCAGTTGAATATCAAGCGACTGATGGATATTGGTTGCTATCGTGGTGTCCGTCATCGTCACGGTCTTCCAGTTCGCGGTCAGAGCACGAAGAATAATGCTCGTACCCGTAAGGGAAAGAAGAAGACTGTTGCAAATAAGAAGAAGGCCACGAAGTAATTAAGATTAAGAATTAAGAGTTGAGAATTAAAGGTTTTCGCCTTTGGCGATTAACAATTAAGAATTAAAATTACTATGGCAAAGAAAACAGTCACTTCCAAGAAAAGGAACGTCCGTGTAACTGCTATGGGGCAGCTTCACGTTCATAGTTCTTTCAATAATGTTATAGTTACGCTGACAAACGACGAAGGTCAGGCCATTTCTTGGTCGTCAGCAGGTAAGATGGGCTTCCGTGGCTCAAAGAAGAATACTCCGTATGCAGCACAGATGGCAGCTGAGGATTGTGCAAAGGTTGCATTCGACCTCGGTTTGCGCAAAGTAAAAGCTTATGTTAAGGGTCCAGGTAATGGCCGTGAGTCTGCAATCCGTGCCGTGCATGGTGCAGGTATCGAAGTTATTGAGATTGTCGACGTCACTCCGCTGCCACATAACGGATGCCGTCCACCGAAGCGTCGTCGTGTCTAATCAATTGTAAAATTTTTATATCAAAATAAGTATTATGGCAAGGTATATAGGACCGAAATCTAAAATTGCACGCCGTTTTGGTGAACCCATTTTCGGCGCCGACAAAGTTTTGTCCCGCAGGAACTTCCCCCCGGGACAGCATGGCAATAACCGCCGCCGCAAGCAGTCGGAATATGCTGTCATGCTGGCAGAGAAGCAGAAAGCCAAGTACACATACGGCGTACTTGAGCGTCAGTTCCGTAATATGTTCGAAAAGGCTGCCAAGGCCGAAGGTATCACTGGTGAGGTTCTGCTTCAGAATCTTGAGAGTCGTCTTGACAACGTAGTGTTCCGTCTTGGTATTGCACCTACTCGTGCTGCAGCTCGTCAACTCGTTGGCCACCGTCATATTACGGTTGATGGTCAGGTTGTTAATATTCCGTCATTTGCTGTGAAGCCCGGAATGGTTGTCGCTGTCCGCGAGAAGTCTAAGTCGTTGGAGGTGATAGAAGCAACACTTGCAGGTTTCAACCACAGCAAGTATCCGTGGATTGAGTGGGATGAGGCTATTAAGGGTGGTAAGTTCCTTCACAAGCCCGAGCGTGCCGACATACCGGAGAATATCAAGGAGCAGTTAATCGTTGAGTTGTACTCTAAAAACTAAAAATCATTAAATTAATGGCGATATTAGCATTTCAAAAACCTGATAAAGTCGTAATGTTGGAAGCAACGGACAGATTCGGCAAGTTCGAATTTCGTCCGCTGGAGCCCGGTTTCGGTATTACTATCGGTAATGCCCTTCGCCGTATTCTTCTTTCATCGCTTGAGGGCTATGCTATCAACACCATTCGCATTGCTGGTGTTGAGCATGAGTTCTCTTCTGTACCTGGTGTAAAAGAAGATGTGACCAACATTATCTTGAACTTGAAGCAAGTTCGGTTCAAGCAAGTAGTGGAAGAATTCGAGAACGAAAAAGTCTCTATCACCGTTGAGAATTCTACCGAGTTTAAAGCCGGTGATATAGGCAAGTATCTGACTGGATTTGAGGTGCTGAATCCCGAATTGGTGATTTGTCATTTAGATTCCAAGGCATCGATGCAGATTGATCTCACGATAAACAAAGGCCGTGGTTATGTGCCTTCAGAGGAGAACCGCGAGTTCTGTACCGATGTGAACGTGATTGCAATCGACTCCATTTACACCCCGATCCGTAACGTGAAATACAGCGTTGAGCCTTATCGTGTCGAGCAGAAGACCGACTACGACAAACTTGTGCTGGAAGTCACGACGGACGGTTCCATCCACCCGAAAGACGCGCTGAAGGAGGCCGCCAAAATCCTCATTTATCACTTCATGCTCTTCTCCGACGAGAAGATAACGCTTGAGAACACCGAGAGCGAGACCAATCAGGAGTTTGATGAGGAGATTCTGCACATGCGTCAGTTGCTGAAGACAAAGCTCACCGACATGAATCTCTCTGTTCGTGCGCTGAACTGTCTGAAGGCAGCCGATGTTGAGACGCTTGGCGATCTTGTGCAGTACAATAAGACCGACCTTCTGAAGTTCCGCAACTTCGGTAAGAAATCGCTCACGGAGCTTGATGATTTGCTCGAGAGTCTGAATCTGTCGTTTGGAACCGATATTTCAAAGTATAAACTGGACAAAGAATAAGTGAAGAGTGAAGAATCAGCAATTTCACACTTGACACACTGTTTGTCCGCATAAAGAAAAAAGTAAAAAATGAGACATAATAAGAAATTCAATCATCTCGGTCGTACTGCATCTCACCGCAGGGCTATGTTGGCAAACATGGCTATCTCGCTGATCATGCACAAAAGAATCACTACGACCGTTGCCAAGGCAAAGGCCCTCAAGAAGTATGTAGAGCCCCTTATTACGAAAGCAAAGGACGACTCTACCAATTCTCGTCGCGTCGTGTTCAGCTACCTGCAGAACAAAGAAGCTATCAAGGAACTTTTCGGTCCTGTTGCCGAAAAGGTTGGTGATCGTCCCGGTGGCTACACCCGCATTATCAAACTTGGCTTCCGTCAGGGTGATGCTGCACCGATTTGCTTTATCGAGCTCGTTGACTTTGATCCTGAAATGGCAAAGGACGGTGCAAAGAAGAAGACTCGTCGTTCACGTCGTGGTGGCGGTGCCAAGGCTGAGGCTCCCGCTGCAGCTGAAGCTCCCGCAGAGGCTCCTGCTGAGAAGGCAGCACCCGCCGCTGAAGAAGCAAAGTCTGAGTAATAGAACGGTTGAACTTACAATAGGGTGGGGCGTTGTCGAAATAGGCAACGCCCCACTTTGACTTTATACAACAGTTCTCGTTTACCCATCGTGCTCTTGACTCGGGGCGTGTACATACGCAACGGAGCCTCCGCGTATTTGTCCCAGGCCTTGGGATTTTTGTCCCAGGCCTTGGGATTTTTGTCCCAGGCCTTGGGAATTTTCAGCGGAGCTAACTTTTCAATGAGAGAACGTCACGTTTTTAGGGATATTCCTATTTCACTTTAGGGAAAATCCGTTTGGTGTTTTCCGAAATTAGTGCTATTTTTGCAACGGAAACCAAATAAAACAGGAAAGACGATGAAGAATGTATTGATATTTTCGCTCGGCATGCTCCTTGTGATGAGCAGCTGCGGTTCTTATGAAGCAACGGGTGCTTATACGGGTGCCCAGTTCGGTTCCATTATCGGCTCGGCCATTGGTGGGATTACCGGTGGTTGGCGTGGACGGGATGTCGGTTCGCTCGTAGGCATAGCGGGCGGCGCAGTTGTCGGTGCGGCTATTGGCAAGGCTGCCGATGAAAAGGCTGAGGCCAGAGCAGCAGAGCGTTATGAGCGTCACCGTCAGGCCAATTCCGAGCGTTATGGGGGAGGTGCCTATGATGAGAGTGGCTTTGACCCACAAGGTCGTGGAGACGACCGCATCATGCTCGAAGGCATGTCGCCAGATTTGTCGTCTTCAGTGCCAGTGCGTCTTGATATTAGCAATATCCATATCGTCGATGCTTCCCGTGACGGTCAGTTGGTGCGTGGTGAGTCTGCCCGTGTGGTCTTCGAGATTCATAACCCCACAGACAAGCCAGCTTATGGCGTACAGCCCAGTGTCGCTGAGGTGACGGGCAACCGCCATATTCATATTTCAGAGAATGTGCTTGTGGAATGTATTCAGCCCAAGCAGACTATCCGTTACACAGCCCAGGTGAAAGCCGACAGCGGACTGCGCAATGGCGAGGTTGTCATTCGCGTTTCCGTCTTTCAGAATGGCCGTGAATTGCAGTCTCAGACACGCGACTATCGTATTGTAACCCGCAAGCGTTAGTCAACTATCGCCCTTGCCGCTTTAAGTACGCTTTGGCGGCATTGGGCTTTTGGTTGATTTCGTCGAGCACGTCGTCGGTCTTCGTGGCTTTCTGAGGCATGGTCGGAGCGGCTGTGGAATGTTGAGTGTTGGTGGCTGAAGCTTTGACAGTCTGGCTCATGGAGTGCTCCACTTTTTTTGTATTGATTTTTACCTCACGCTGCCAGACAGGTGTGATGCCGATGGGTGCGATGTCAGCCAGTTCGAATTCAAACTTTGGCACGTCAGGGTCGTCCTCTTCTGGCTTGAAGGGTATGGTTGACGTTTTGATGCGCTCTACGGTGACGGGGGCGATGCCTTGTGAGAGCATACCGATGGCTTTGGCTGCTCCCCAAGAGAGGTCGACGACACGTCCTTTGACGTAAGGGCCGCGGTCAGTGACACGGACTACCACCTCCATACCGTTCAGCAGGTTGGTTACCTTGAGCAGCGTACCGAAAGGATATGTTTTGTGGGCACATGTCAGCGAGTCATGATGTAGGCGCTCGCCGTTCGCCGTTTTGCGTCCCGTCCACGACTTGGTATAGTATGATGCCTTGCCACTCTGTGACTGTGCCAGAGTGGTAAGGCCTAAAATGACGGCAATTGACAGTGTTATATATCTTTTACATATCATACAATGCCTTGTGCCAGCATGGCTTTGGCGACCTTCATGAAGCCGGCCACGTTGGCTCCCTTTACATAGTTGATGTAGTCACCCGTTCCCGGTGCCCCGTCGCCTGCCTGTTGTTTTTCGCGACCGTACTTGACGCACTGTTCGTGAATGCCCGACATAATCTGGTGCAGGCGCTGGTCAACTTCTTCGGCCGTCCAGCTGAGGCGCATCGAGTTCTGCGACATCTCCAGGCCTGACGTGGCCACGCCACCGGCGTTTACAGCTTTGCCGGGGGCGAAGAGCTGTTTGGCAGCAATGAATTTCTCTGTAGCCTCGGCTGTGCAGCCCATGTTCGACACCTCAGCCACGCACAGCGGCTTGTAAGCCAGTATTTGGTCGGCATCGGTGCCGTCCAGTTCGTTCTGTGTGGCGCATGGCAGGTAGATGTCGGCTTTGCGCTCCCATGGCTTTTTGTCCTCATAGAATTCCGAACCGTCGAACTCCTCTGCGTATGGCTGGCATACGTCGTTGCCTGATGCACGGAGTTCCAGTAGGTAGTCAATCTTTTCTGCATCCAGTCCTGCCGGGTCGTAGATGTAACCGTCAGGCCCGCTGATGGTGATAACCTTGGCTCCCAGTTCTGTTGCTTTCTTGGCCGCGCCCCATGCCACGTTGCCGAATCCGCTAATGGCTACCGTCTTGCCTTTGATGTCCAGTCCGTGTTCCTTCAGCATTTGGTTGACGAAATAGAGAGCTCCGAATCCCGTAGCCTCAGGCCGCAGTATGCTGCCGCCCCACTCGCGTCCTTTCCCTGTAAGCACACCTTGGAACTGATGGGTTAACTTTTTGTATTGCCCAAAGAGATAGCCTATTTCACGGGCACCGACGCCAATGTCGCCAGCAGGCACGTCCTCGTCAGGACCTATGTGGCGGTATAGTTCGGTCATGAAAGCCTGACAGAAACGCATGACCTCACCGTCGCTCTTGCCACGGATGGAGAAGTCTGAACCGCCCTTTCCACCGCCCATAGGCAGTGTTGTCAGCGCGTTTTTAAAGGTTTGTTCAAAACCAAGGAATTTCAGTATTGAGAGATTCACCGAAGCGTGGAAGCGTAGTCCGCCTTTGTATGGGCCTATGGCTGAGTTAAACTGCACACGATAGCCCAAGTTCACTTGCACCTCGCCTTTATCGTCCACCCAGGGGACACGGAATGTGACGATGCGCTCCGGTTCTACAATACGTTCAACTATCTTGGCTTTTTCAAATTCAGGGTGTTGGTTGTAGACGTCTTTAATGCTCTCGAGCACTTCGCGTACAGCTTGCAAGTACTCCAATTCGCCCGGGTGCTTATGCTCCAGGCTTTGCATGATTTTCTCAACTTCCATAGTGTAGTGGGTTTTAAAAAGGTTATTTTATTCACGGTCAATAACGACCAGATGCTATTAGATGTTGCAAATATAAGGAAAAAAAAGATAACTTCCAATTTTTTTTTGAAATATTTGCTTATTGATAGATGACATACTCGCTGAAGCGTACCCACGAAGTGGTCGCGTTGTAGGTCGTCTGGTAGGCACCGATGGCCATTTTCTCTGTTTTGACCTCAATGGGTGAGCCTGGCATGTTTGTCCAGTTCTTGCCGTCACGGCTGGTACGTGCATAGAGCTTGTTGCCGCGCCGTTCGAACTGCAGGATGGGGTCAGGGTCGTAGCCTTTATAGTTGGGAAACTGCGGACGACCGTGTGGGTTGAGGATGGTCAGCATGTTACCGCAGTTATAGAGCGGGAAGGTGCCGAGCTGATAGTAGGTGCCTTGACCGTCGGTGACGAGTAGTCCGCCCTCGTTGTAGGCTTTGACGCTGTGTTCTCTCAGGCCTTCCATGTCGGCAATGCGGGTCATGACGACAAAGTCGCCGCTCACTTCCTTGTAGATGTGTCCGCCGTTCTGCAGCGGTGCATCGTTGAAGGCCGCCGACTGTGCCGAGAGTGTGAATTCTTCCTTTTGTTCATAGACGGGTTTCATCGTGGTCGGCAGTTCAAACTTGCTGTCGGGGTCTATTTCCTCGAAATCATCGTCGCCCAATGAGGGATACGTCTTTTTCGTGCGATTCTCATAGAGTTTTTGTACGTATTCGTCGGAGATGAATCGGAAATTGCTATTAAACAATTTCATGCCCGAAGTAACATTGAGGAGGGCTATGTAGCCCACAAAGTTGTTGGTGCCCTGACTGTCGGCCCCGATGACGATGTTTCCTTCCGGACGAATCATGAGGAAGTTGTTCTGTTCTCGCAGCAGACGGCCGTTCAGATAGACCTTTTCCATCCACCCGTCGTAAGCGATGAACCAATGTTGCCACTTACCTTCATTCTCTTGTATGTCCTTGGGCGCACCACAACTTTCGAAAGAACCGTTATGGTTGAGCAGTCCGGCAGCCGGGTCACTTCCCAGGCGGAATTGTGTCGTGGCCAAGTCGGCATGTGAGTTGGAAAGGGAGACAACCGTAGACACTGGTCCGTTTTTTGTCGGGAGCACCAATGCCTCAATGAAGTAGGGGGCGTTGTAGCGCATATAGTTGGGCAGCGCACATGGCACCGTGAGATGCTGACTGCCGTTGAAGAAAAATGCCCAATGGCCGTCTTTCACGCGAAGCCGAAGGGGGGTGTTGGCTTTCATGAGAAGTCCTTTGTCAGGACTGCCCTCCACGCTGTAGGAGGAACAATTCCTTATTTCTGTGAAGTCGGTGGGTTTGTTGATACTGTCCTCACTGGCTATCTGCCTTGCATCAAGACTGAGGAATGTGGGCGGCGGAGCCATGTGGCCGCTACGCTGATGATTATAGCGGTCGTCCACATCCTTCTTGTGCATGCCGGGATAACCATCATTGCTCTCTACGCTAGTGTCGGGCAGGGTAGGGGCTTTCTGCCAAATCTTGACGTTCCAAATGGCAGGCATGTGACCGTTCTTCTGCGTGTCAGTAATGACGATGCGGACATAACGAGCCTTCACAGCCTTCTTGTCTATCATCGGCGAGCCTTGCATGGTATTGGCCGAACGGTCAGCGAACAAATCCCAGGTTTGGCCATCAGTCGATGTAAGAATGACGTATTGATAGAAGAAAGTGGCGTACTCGAATTGTGTCCATACCTCGTTGAACTTCGTCGGTTTGCCGAGGTCTATCTGCAGCCACTCTCCGAAATCGTCAGGATGCAGCAAGAGCATCTGCTTCATTCCCTCGTCGAGCGGGTCGTTTTGAGCCACACAGCGCGCCTTCCACAGCGTGGCGTTGTTGTCGTCCACCGCATATTCAGGCTTGAACCAGTCATCGTAGTAGGAAGAAGCAGTGATTTTTGCACCATAGGCCAGGTTCTTGTACTTTGATGCTCCCGTGAAAAAATCTACGTTTTGGGCGTTGTGCGTAGGAACGACGCGCTGTATGTTGCCGTCAGCATCGAATTTCAGTTCATCGATACATACCTGCCGGTTGAAGCCGTGAACAGACTTAGGGTTGTTATGGCGGTGATAGACGATATAGTATTTGCCGCCAATTTCAATGACGGAGTGGTGGCCAGGCCCGTGCACGGTCTGGTCTTCGTTAGTGGTCAGTATTTCGCCTTTATACTCGAACGGTCCCATTGGCCCGGTCTTCGATGTGGCGTACTGTACGCGATAGGTGTCAGTGTGGCAGGATCCTGACGAGTAGGTGAAGTAGTACACCCCGTTGCGTTTGAAAACGAATGGTGCTTCAAAGATGTCCTTCAGTTCGGTGTTTGGGATAAGGCGCTTGTCTGTGAAGAACGAGTCTGCAGCGATGGGGAAGGGATTGTCTTCCCGCCAGAAACGTGCGTCAGATGGAGGAATGGCGGTAGTATGTTTTTCATTTAGCTTAGCCACACCGCAGCCGAATCCCTTGTAGATACCCCACGTGGTGAAGTACAAATATTCGCTGCCGTCATCATCACGGAATAGTTGCGGGTCAAGCGTTATGACGTTGTGAATGTAACGGTCTGGCACCATCACGGCATCAGCCTTGCCCAGTATGTTCTTCCATGGACCGATGGGTGACGTGCTTTCGCCAATATTGATGTTGCATGGTTCACAATAGTAATAACGGAATTTTCCGTCAGGCTGCTGCACGACGTCAGGTGCCCATACCACTTCCGTCGTAGGCCAGTTCATCACAATGTTCTTCCAGTTCACGAAGTCCTTGCTTACCCACACTTGTGCAGGCCCGTAGCCGTTGCCGGTGCCGTCGGTGGTAGCATAAAGATAATAGGTGTCGCCAAACTTGCGGATGGTGGGGTCGGCGAAATAGCCTGGAATGAACGGGTTCATGTTTCCTGGCGCGTTCCATGGTGTGCCCTCAACAGGCGACGGGGTGTATTCCCGATGGGACTGTGCTGATAGTGGTGTAGACAGTAGTAGAAGTGGCAGTAGTATAAGTTTGTAGTTCATAGGTAGTCGTTTTGGTGCAAAATTACAAAAAAAATGACATATAGTTGCAAAAATCCAAAAAACTTTTGTAACTTTGTCGCCAAAGAACCATTAAATAACAGAATTATGACAGTATTAGTAATTGTGATTGCCTTGGCGGTTATCGTCATTGGTTATTTTATCTCGACCCAGCGTTCGCTGGTCAACTTGGACGAATTGTGTAAGAATGCACTGAGTCAGATTGAGGTTCAGCTCAATTCCCGTTTCGATGCAGTAGTGGCTTTGGCCAAGACGGCTGCTCAGTATGCCAAACATGAGTCAGAGACTATTATCCAGACCGTTCAGGCCCGTGGTGGCAATATGGGTGGTGCTGCAAACACCCCCGAGGCCATCAATCAGCAGTCCGATTTGCTCAGTCAGATGATGGGACGTCTGAATGTTGTTTTCGAGCGTTATCCTGAACTGAAGGCCAGCGACCTTTATGTCAAGGCACAGGAAGGTCAGAAACAGTACGAGGAGAATGTCCGCATGTCGCGTATGATTTATAACGATACGGCCACGAAGATGAACCGCATGGTGCGCCAGTGGCCGTCGAGCATCGTGGCTTCCATGTTGCATTTCGACCAGAAAGACTACCTGAAGGTGGACGACGAAAAGAAGAAGAGCTATCCTGACCTCGATGAAGCGTTTAAGAAGTAGTTTCTGGCTGTTGGCTGTTGGCTGTTGGCTGTCGGCATTAAATGCGTTTGCTCGTCCTTATCTGCACGACCTTAGCATCCGTGTTGTCTTGAGTCTTAACGGTGATGCCCGCATCACTGAGACTCGTCACATGGATATTGATTCCGAGGGCACAGAGTGTTACATCGGACTTGGTAACATGGGCGGCAGCGAGGTGCGCGACCTGACAGTGCACGATGAGACAGGACTGAAGTTTGATAACATCGGTAAGTGGGATATTGACCGCAGCCGCTCATGGAAGGCTGGCCGGTGCGGCATTGTTTACAAACGCGGTGGCTACGAACTCTGCTGGGGGCTTGGCGATAGTGGCGACCGTACCTACGTCACCAGCTACACCATCACGAGTCTGGTGCATGCCTATCCCGATGCCGATGCCATCCGCCACGTATTTCTCGACGAAGGTGTGTCGCCCAAGCCTCAACATGCCATAGTGACCATTGTCGCCGAGGACGACAGTACGCACTTCACGGCTGAGAACTGTGGCATCTGGGGTTTCCGCTTCCATGGCACCATTGATTTCGTAGGCGACAGCATCGTGGCAGAGACGACGGAGGCTATGGAGGGCGGCAGTGGTCTCTACGTGATGGTGCGCTTCGACAAAGGCATGTTCCAACCCACCATTCAGGAGGATGTCACCTTCGAGCAGAAGCAGCAGGAAGCCTTTGAAGGTAGCGACTACAACAGCGATGGTGGTGATGATGACTTGACGGCAAGCGAGATATTCTTTATGATCATCTTCCTGCTGATAGGTATTGGCATGCCCGTCTTTGCCTTTGTTTATAAGGTTTATTCTGTGTGGCGCTTCCGAAAGCGTGTGAACAGGGACTTGCTGTGGTATCGCGACATCCCGCTCGACGGCAATCTGCCAGAGGCCAACAACATGCTCAACGCCTATCGTTATGTGAGTAGCGACTACAACAACCTGCTCTCGGCCTGCATTCTGAAACTTGTCGACCTCGGTGCTATCACCATCGAACCGCGTCCCAACAAAAAGGGCAAGACGGTGCAGAGTTTCGTTATCCATGAACTGGAGAATCAGGGCAGCCAGCCATTGTTGGTGCGCAAGATGCACAACATCTTCAAGTTGGCAGCCGGCGATGACACCGTTTTGGAGCCTTGGGAGTTGAAGTCGTTCATGAAGAGCAATCGCAACAGCTCTATCACCGACTCTTTTTTGAATACGCTTCACGTCAAGTCTGACGTCAGTAAGTATAGCAGACAGATAGATGAGGTGCGGAAGGTGTTCGGACTGAAGAAATTCCTTAAGGAGTTCTCGTTGCTCGACGAGCGCCATGTCAGCGAGGTGGGCTTGTGGAAGGACTACATGATCTATGCCACCCTCTTTGGCATTGCCGACCAGGTCATCAAAGATATGAAGAAGATTAATCCTGCCTACTTCGAGATGGATAAAGTGGCTGGTCAGATGGCCGATGACATGACGATACCGATGATTTACTCCACCATGCACAACAGCACGGCCCGTGCCGTGGCCAATAAGGCAGCCCGCGAGGCCCGTGCCTCGGGCGGCGGTGGTCATACGTCATGGGGCGGCGGTGGCGGCGGCTTCTCCGGCGGTGGCTTTGGCGGCGGTGTCCGCTAAGTTATTGGTGGCTCTTTCTGAAGTTGTCCAATTGCTTGAAGCAGTGGCGGTCGATGATCTCCTCTAAGTGGCGGTCGTGGTTGTGGTGGAGGCGCGGCGCAGTGCCGCCAAACTCCATCAGCTCGCCGTTTTCCTTCGTATAGGGTTGCCATTCGGGCAACCCTTTTGTGTTGGGATTGCCGTCGTGGGCGAACTTGGCCCATACGTCGCTCAACAGCGTGGCCCACGGCTTGTTGGCCTCGATGGTCGCTGGCGACAGCTGGCTGGTGTAGTGGTGAAGCACGTCGAAGCAGTATTTCAGTTCGGCGCCGTGGGCAGAGCCTTTGGGGCCGCGATTGTCCGCTTCGGTCACGGTGTACATGTAGACGTAGGTGTCGGCCTTGCGCTTGCCGCCGATGGCATCGGTGGTGATGATGGTCTTGGGGCGGAACAGCCAGTCGATGCTCAGCAGCTCTTGTGGTGTGTAGTTGGGATAGGCTTCCTTGAAGGCTTCGATGTAAGCATCAGTCTCGTCGCCAAACGTGCGCTGCAGTTCGTCGCGTGCCTGCTCAACCGTCATTTCCTGTCCGTAACGGGTGCGCTGCAGTTCATTGAACGTGGTGCCGATCATGAGGGGGATGTCATCGCTGAAGCCGGCAAAGTTCGGCTGGAAAGGCTGTTGCAAAAGCGTCTCACCGTCGGGTGCCGGGCCGAAGCCCCACATCATCGGTGTGCCTGGCCGGCGGGTGCCGATGCTGGCGGCCATGGCGCGCTGACCGGCTGCATAGAGTTCCTGGTAAGGCACATTCTTTATCTTGTCCACTTCCTGCTTGTCGATGTCCAGTTCCTTCAGTACGGCCTCGCCCAGTTCCTCGGTCATGTTCTTTGTATTGACGTTCAGGATGGTGCCGCTCATGATGATGGCCTTGTGGAACAGCCCCTTGGCCTGCGGCATGCACATCAGGGTGCCCACCTTGCCGCCGCCGCCCGATTCGCCGAAGATGGTGACGTTGTTGGGGTCGCCGCCGAACTTGGCAATGTTGTCACGCACCCACTCCAGGGCTTTGACGGCATCGAGCATGCCTGCGTTGCCGCTGTGCTTGTATTTTTCGCTACACGTTGAGGACGCAGCATTGTTCCGACATCTCTGCTTCCGTTGTCGGACGGTTCGTCGGCTGCATGGTCATTGGACCGAAGTGGTCGCAGGCGCGGATGCCCTGCCATTTCTCGACGGGTTGTGGGGGCATGAACCGCTCTACGCGCGCGTAGGGAATGCCGAGGTAGGCACAGGTACCCTCTTGCACCGTACCGCTAATCAGTCCGTCGGTGGTCTGCACAACGGGCGCCTCAATAAATCCGTCCATGATGGCCGTGGGCATGGCTTTGCTGTCGAAGGCTCCCAGCCGGTAGTGCCCTGGCATGCTCTGCGGTTCCCAGTAGAACACGCCTCGACAACGACCGTCGGTCATTGTGCGGGCCTCACGGACAACGCGTGCCAGCTGGCGGCGTCCCTCTTCCATCAGTTCGGGCCGGCTCTCGTCTGTTTCGTAGCCCGTTTCCACAATCATGACGTCGCAGCCGTACTTCTGGCTGACGTGGCGAATGTTGCGAATGCAGTCCGTGATGATACTGTCGGCTTGTATCTCAGGGTGATCGCGTCGTGCCCAATAGGGATAGAGTGACATGCCTATCATGTCCCAGCGTCCGCCATATTTTTTCACGATGTCGAGGTTCCAGTCGTAGAGCGACTGCTTATGACCACGATCCAGATGGACGATGACCTGTGTCTCTGGAAATACCTCCTTCACGGCGTCGTAGCCTGCGCGGATGAAGCCCGCATACTGCTTGGGGTTGTCCTTGATGTGTCCCATGGGCCACAGCAGGCCGTTGGCCGTTTCGTTGCCCACCTGCACCCATCGCGGTGTCACGCCGTTCTGCTTCAGCAGTGTCAGCACGTCGACGGTGTGTGCCCTCAAGTCCTTCTTCATCTGCTTGTAGCTGTGTCCCTGCCAAGCGGCGGGAATGGGCTGCTGGCTGGGGTCGGCCCATGAGTCGGCATAGTGGAAGTCTACCATCAGGTCCATACCCAGTGCCTTTGCTCTCAGCGCCATTGCCAACAACTCGTTCTTGTCGTTCATGCCGTTTTTGGGGTTCACCCACACACGCATGCGGATGGCCGACAGCTGGTAGTCGTCCCTGAGCAGTTCCAGGCACTCGCGCTCTTGTCCGCTACGGTCGTGGAACACGACGCCGCGCTGTTCCTGTCCTGTTAGGAATCCCACGTCGGCACCCTTCACAAAGTCTTTCTGCTGAGCTTGGGCCTGCAGTGCTATACATGCCATCATCGTCAGGCCTATCAGTCGTCTTGCAATATCCATAGTCTTGTTTCCTTATCTTAGTTTAGATGGTGCAAAGTTACGAAAAAACGAGTGAAAGACAAACTTTTCGAGGCTAATAAGTCTTTACAATCGAACAGGCGAAGAACTTATACCCCTAGACAGAGGCTATGATGGTGTGACTGTTTTTAGCAATCACTTATTGGTGACAAGAAACAAAAAACATGGAATCTGTGATTTGTCAGGCGAAGAACTTATATCTCCAGACAGGGGCTATGATTGGGTGAGTGTATTTACTGACTATATTCAGGTTAAAAAAAATCGTAAATACGGAGCCTGTGATTTGGCTGGGAATGAAGTGGCCGCTCCACTTTACAATAATATAAATTTCGCTGGTGATATATATTATTATACCGATGCCTACGGCAAGTCTCAGCCAATTCCAACGCCTTCATACAAGTCACCCATTTACGCATCTTCTTCGGCCAGTTCGGATTCGAAGTCGACATCCAATTCGAAACCCCGTTCAACATATACTCCTCGGTTTTATACGCCATATCAATCTCCTATATATAAGGATAGAAGTTCTTCAAATAGAAATGTGCGAAATTACAATTCGAACAGGAGTGTGATACAGACAGGAAATGTTTCACATTTTGAAAGTCGCAGTTCGCCAGGCTCGTCGTATCGTTCAAGAACATCCCGGGCGATGCATTCCTCCAGCAGGGGCTCTTCTTACGAATCTGATAACTCTCGGAACAAAACCACCAAGACAGTAGAACAAAAGAAATGCTTCCATTGCAGTGGCTCAGGTGTGGTAAAATGTTCCTTTTGTAGGGGTAGGGGCCGTTTCACATGTGAAGCGTGCAAAGGAACGGGCTACTGGACGCAAAAAGGTGTGAGGCACAACTGCAACGCCTGCTACAAAGGCAGCATAAAGTGCAACTATTGCTACGGCAAAGGCACTAGAAAATGCACATCTTGTTCTGGAAAGGGATATCATTTAACCGAAAGGTACAAATGAAACACGAAAAGACGTCAGGGATCATGAACGGTTCTCTGATCCGCTTTGGAGGACTTGAACCATTTTCAGCTTAAATAGTATAAAACAGAAAAAGAAAACGTTATAGAGATTCTGCGGAGCTCCCTGTGATTCTGCGGAGCCTTCCATGGAAAATTCCCAAGGCCTGGGAAAAATGTCCCAAGGCTTGGGACAAATATCCCAGGGCCTGGGACAAAACTGCGGAGGCTCCCCAGAAATCTGTAGAGCCTCCGCGTAAAAATCTCTTTTTAACGACATGTTAAATTAGCGTAAAATCAGACACATAACTTGCAAGTCTGCCTTTTTTTTTCATATATTTGCGAAGAATTGCTAACGGCAAGCCGTTATAACACCATATAAACAAAACAAACATTATTCTTAACTAAAACTAAGTACATATGAAACACTTTTTCTTTTCCCTTTTCTTAATGCTATTTGCAGGCACTATGTCCTGTCAGGCATATTCAAAGCAGACATTGATGACAAATGTGAGGCAAGTTTGGAGTTAGCAGAGGCATATTCAGTTCATGTCCCTGTTCAATTTCGCGATTATGCAAAGGCAGCTGATTATTACAAAAAGGCGCTCGAACTGATTTGTGAGAATTACAATTCTGATGCAGATGATGAGAGAGAAACAGTAAAAAAACTAAAATATAGGGCCTTCTACAATACGGCATATTACTGCTACTACAAAAATTCGCCCACGCAAGATTTGGGTAAGGCTCTGGACTATTTTGTTGAGGCTGCAGAATATAACCCGTCAGCTGTGGTGGTTGCGCACTATCTCCACCTGCGTCACGTAGTCCGCCGGGATGTTCCGCGTCGCCAGGTTGTACTTGCCGCCCAGCAGGTCCATGCCCTCGATGTTAAACTGCGAGATGGGCTTGCCCATGTAGCTGATGCCGCCGTTCTGCGACACATCCACGCCCGGCAGCCGCTTCAGTCCGTCCTCCAGCGTCACGTCGCCCTTGCCGAGGAACGATGCCAGGTTATGGCTCAGCGTATCACCCTTCTGCCGCAGCGGGTCGGGCTTCACCGTCACCTCCTTCAGCGAAACTGCTTTCGGAGTCAGCACCATGTCCACCTTCGTCGTCCGTTCCTTTAGCGTCAATCGTTCCGACTCCTTCTCATAGCTGATGTGATTGAACTGTAGCGACACCTCCCCGCTGGTCGCACTCTTCAATTCCAGTGCATACTCACCCTTCGCATTCGAGCTGGTGAACGCCAGCGTCTTGCTGCCGTTCACCAGTTTCACAATCACATCACTCACGGGCTTGTTCTGCAGGTCTATCACCCGCCCCATCACCTTCACCTGTGCCGAGGCCGACGCTACCAGCAGCAGGAACAGCACGACAAGAATACTCCTCATCATTCTGTCTCTTTGAAACAAATCGCCACTAATTGACCGTAAATTCTTCATAAATTTCTTCGCTTTGAACTGAGTTTGAAAATTTATTTGTATTTTTGCACCGTGAAACCGATAAATGTATATTGATTATGGCAAGACCGATTAAAGAAACGCCTGTTTTGAAGGGCGAAGATGCCTTCAACTTTGAATGGCAAAGACTGATGGTGGAGAACAGGACTCCCGAGGAGCGTGCCGAGAAGCGAAGGAAGTTTCAGGAGGCTGTCGCTGAAGCAAGCAAACACATTGAAGTCTGTTGGTGAGTTATGAAACTGATTGCTCTGAGACCTGATTATGAGGTTTGCAATTTTGATTGCGGTGACAGCGACTTGAACGGATTTCTTCTCAATGATGCGAAAAACGCCCAGGCGTTGCGCATTGCCAATACGTTCATCCTTGAAGACGATGGACGTATTGCCGCTTATTTCAGCCTGCTCAATGACCGCATTAGCCGCAATGAGATAACGGGGAGCCGATGGAAGAAGATTAAAGCCAACTTCCCGGTAAGTAAGCAATTTCGCAGCTATCCGTGTATTAAGATTGGTAGGTTTGCTGTCTCTTTGGACTATAGAGGTCAAAGTGTAGGCACATGGCTTATGGATAGAATAAAAGGATTGTTGAACGCCGAGCTTAGTCGTTCCGCATTCCGTTTCATCACTGTCGATGCCTACCTCTCTGCCATTCCTTTCTA
>JAFYDA010000099.1 GCA_017545045.1 Prevotella sp.
ACCTGCCTTCTCTGCAGCGGCGATGAAACCGTAAGCTGTTGCCTTGTTACCCGTGATATCCATATAGCGTCCAGGAGTCTTCTCTTTGGTCTCTACACGGTAAACATTAATAGCACTTGAGTGAGTGTTGTGTCCGTAGTCCCAACCAGCTTGGATAACCTTGATGTTAGCCTCAGCGATAGCGGGCTTCTTGGCAAACTTCTCCTTCAAGAAATTACCTACCAGGTTCAGGTCGCGGTCGAAGAGCCAGCAAACGAGTCCGAGTGCGAACATATTGCGGCATTTCAGCATTGCCTTGTTGTCCATTCCGCTGTCGGCCAGACAGTCCTTAACCATAGTGGTGAGTGGGCACTGGATTACGCGGTCAGGGTCGATACCCATCTCGCCGAGGTAATCCTCTGTCTTGAACTGTGCCTTCTCCAGATCCTTGGGGCCAAACGAGTCGGTGTCGATGATGATTGTAGCACCGGGCTTAGCGTAGCGATACTGAGTCTTGAGCGCAGCTGCGTTCATGGCTACCAATACGTCGCACTTGTCACCAGGGGTGTACACCTTACCTGCACCGATATGTACCTGAAAACCAGATACACCAGTAAGCGAACCTTGCGGGGCGCGGATGTCGGCTGGGTAGTCGGGGAATGTAGAAATGCCGTTACCAACGGTGGCACTGACCGTAGAGAAGATGTTTCCAGCAAGCTGCATTCCGTCGCCGGAGTCACCTGAGAAGCGTACGACAACTTGGTCGAGCTCCTTCACTTCCATTGTTTCTGCCATACTTGTTTATGTTTGTTACTAACTTTCGGGCTGCAAAATTATTCATTTTTAACGAAAAGACCAAAAGAAACACAAAAAAAATGCATATTTACGTACTTCTTTCAGCAAATATGCATTATCTTTGCGATAAATATACATTTTTGCTTATTTCATCAGCAAGTCAAACAATTCTTTCATTCCTTCCGAAGCACCCTTTTGTATCTGCTTCACTCGTTCGCCAGCACTGATCGGATTTGGATCAATGAGATAGACAGGTACAGACGGACGGGCATAGTGCAACAAACCAGCAGCAGGATAGACAGCTAATGATGTACCGATGATAATCAGTATGTCGGCTTCCTGGACTTTGTCTGCAGCGATGCTGATATTAGGCACAGCCTCGCCAAAGAACACGATAAACGGGCGTAACAGAGAACCGTCGCCGGCTTTTGTTCCAGGTTCAATCTCGCAGTTGTCGGGCGTCAGCGTCTGCTGGTAGCGCGGGTCGTCAACATCACGACTGGAACACACCTTCATCAGTTCGCCATGCAGGTGTATGACCTTTGTCGAACCTGCTTGCTCATGTAGGTTGTCCACATTCTGTGTCACCACGGTAACATTATATTTTTTCTCAAGTTCGGCTACCAATAGGTGTCCCTCATTAGGTTTCACGCCCCAGCACTTCTTGCGCAGCATGTTATAGAAATTTGTTACTAAAGTCGGGTCAGCCAACCATCCTTCATGGGTAGCGACCTTGGCTACCGGATATTCTTCCCAAAGTCCGTCAGCGTCGCGAAAGGTCTTTAATCCGCTCTCCACCGACATGCCAGCACCAGTTAAAACAACAATATTTTTCATGTTCAAATGTTTAAGATATGCAAAAATAAATCTTTTTTTGGAAATATCGGCAAAGATATCAAAGAAAAGTTGTAACTTTGCGCCGATTTTCGAAAATTTACACATTATTAATAGAAAAAAGCATGGACAAAGTTAGTTACGCCTTGGGTTTGGGCATTGGTCAACAATTGGCACAAATGGGTGCCTCCGAGTTGAACATTGACGATTTCGCACAAGCTATCAAGGACGTCATTGCGGGCAACGATTTGAAGGTTCAGCACCGTGATGCACAAAAGATTGTGCAGGATTATTTTGCAAAACAAGAACAGAAACTCAGTGCCGAGCGTGCCGAGAAGGGTAAGGCTCACAAAGAAGCTGGTGAAAAATATCTTGCAGAGAATGCAAAGAAAGAAGGAGTTGTCACCCTGCCCAGCGGATTGCAATATCAAGTATTGAAGGAAGGTAATGGGAAGAAGCCTTCAGCCAAAGATACTGTGATGTGTCACTACGAAGGTTTCCTTATCGACGGCACGGTGTTCGATAGTAGCATACAGCGTGGTGAACCCGCCACGTTCCCCCTTCAACAGGTGATTGCCGGTTGGACAGAGGGGCTTCAGTTGATGCAGGAGGGTGCCAAGTACCGTTTCTTTATCCCCTATCGTTTGGCTTATGGTGAAGGCGGTGCCGGTGCCTCCATTCCTCCGTTTGCAGCCCTGATTTTCGATGTAGAATTAATACAAGTTGTTTAAATCATATTATTATTAAAAATGAAAAAATTATCAATTGTAGCCGCTATGGCTATTGTAGCTGCAGGTTTCACAGCCTGTGGAAATGGAACTCCAAAGGCCAATCTGAAGAGTGATGTAGACTCTATGAGTTATGCTATCGGTATGGCTCAGACACAGGGTCTGAAGGAGTATCTCGTTAGTTCGTTAGGTGTTGATACAGCTTACATGGATGAGTTCATTAAGGGCTTGAATGAAGGCGCAAATGCAGGCGAGAACAAGAAAAAGGCTGCCTATTATGCAGGTATTCAGATTGGACAGCAGATTGGTAACCAGATGATGAAGGGTATCAATCGCGAAGTTTTTGGTGACGACTCTACAAAGAGCATTTCGTTGAAGAACTTTATGGCAGGTTTTGTCAGTGGAACTACCGGAAAACAGGGACTGATGACGTTAGATCAGGCTCAGACGGTTGCTCAGACCAAGATGCAGGAGATAAAGGCTCGTGTCATGGAAGAACAATATGGTCCTAACAAGGAAGCCGGCGAAAAGTTCCTAGCTGAGAACGCCAAGAAGGAGGGTGTAAAGACTCTGCCCAGTGGTGTACAGTATAAGGTTATCAAGGAGGGCACTGGTGTCATTCCTGCAGATACCTCACTGGTGAAGGTTCATTATGAGGGTCGTCTTCTGAACGACTCTGTGTTCGACAGCTCTTATAAGCGCGGCGAACCTATCACTCTGCGTTGCAACCAGACCATCAAGGGTTGGACAGACGCTATGGTTCACATGCCTGTAGGTTCCATCTGGGAGGTCTATATTCCTCAGAACCTGGCTTATGGCGAGCGTGAGCAAGGCATTATCAAGCCTTTCTCTGTTCTGGTATTCAAAATTGAACTCATTGAGGTGAATCCTAAGAAGTAAGCAATGAAGAAAATTGTCCTATTGGCACTCGCTGTTGTGGCGAGTGCCTCTTTTTGCACCATCGATGCAAAAAAGAAAAAGAAGGAGGCTACAGATGTAAAGGCAGAGCCCGTTATCGTTCCTGTAGAGCTGAAAAGCAGTTCAGACTCCGTCAGTTACACCGCAGGCATGACCATGACTAATGGCTTGTTGACTTATCTCGTTCAGCAGCAGGGTGTAGATACGGCTTACATGGCCGATTTCATCCGTGGTTTCAAGGAAATTGTAGAAGGAGGCGACAACCCTCAGCAGAAAGCATACGCTGCTGGTATGGAGATTGCCAATCAGGTGAAAGGCCGCATGTTGCCAGGTATCACCAACGAGTTCAAGGATTCTCCCGACTCTATTGTCAATACGCTTCTTTTCCGTGGCTTCACTGATGCTTTGATGAATGATTCAACCCTCTTTAAGTTTGCCGATGCTGAAGCTTATTTCAAGCAGAAACAGGAGACGGACAGAAAAGCGAAGGAAGAGAAACTCTATGGTCCGAACCGTGATGCCGGCATCAATTTCCTGAAAGCCAACGCTTTAAAGGACAGCGTCATCACTACTCCCAGTGGTTTGCAATATAAAGTTCTGGTGAAGGGTGAAGGCGAAGTGCCTCAGAAAACGGACAAAGTATTGGTGAACTACGAGGGTCGTCTTATTGACGGTACAGTGTTTGATGCCTCAAAGAAGCATGGCGATAAGCCTGCTTCATTCCGTGCTGACCAGGTTATCAAGGGATGGACGGAAGCACTGACCATGATGCCCGTTGGCTCGAAATGGCAACTCTACATTCCACAGGAGCTGGCATACGGTGAGCGTAACATGGGCAACATCAAGCCTTTCTCTGCTCTGATCTTCGATGTTGAACTAGTAGGCATTGACAAACCAAAGACAGAAGAACCCGCAAAGGCAAATAGTTCAAAGCCGACAAAGGCTACAGCCAAGAAAGTTTCTAAGAAGAAGTAATGGAAAAGATTGACAATCTTGACAAGAAGATTCTGAATATCTTGTCAAAGAACGCACGCATACCATTTAAGGATGTTGCGACGGAGTGTAATGTCTCACGCGCAGCCATTCATCAGCGTGTACAGCACCTCATCGAGGCCGGTGTCATCACGGGCAGCGGCTTCGATGTGAATCCAAAGAGCTTGGGCTACTCCACCTGTACTTATGTAGGTATCAGTCTGGAAAAAGGCTCTATGTACAAAAATGTGGTGGAAGAACTGCAACTTATTCCTGAAGTGGTGGAATGTCACTTCACAACAGGTCCTTACACGATGCTTGTCAAGCTATATGCACGTGACAATGAACAGTTAATGGAACTGCTTAACGGGAGGTTGCAGAGCATCCATGGTGTAGTATCAACAGAAACACTCATTTCGCTGGAACAGAGCATCAAGCGAGAAGTTCCTGTTCACTTCGAGGAGTGAGAAAAAGAAGAAATGAGAGGGTGATAAGATGAAGACGCCGTTCGATTTACAGTTGCAGCTTCATGAGGTTTACGCATCGTTTCCGGCTGCCGACCGAAGACCAGTCATCGGTATTACGGGTAACTATGAAGACCTGACGTGCAAGTTAGGGAAAGGTTACTATCAGTCTGTCATCCAGGCTGGCGGAGTGCCTGTAATTATTCCGCCGTCGGCCGACAAGCTTGTATTGATGAATACACTCGACCACATAGATGCACTGATTCTTAGTGGTGGTGCCGACATCAACCCCCTGTGGTGCGGCGAAGAGCCTGCTCCTGGACTTCACGGCATCAATCAGGAGCGTGACCTGCCCGAACTACTTGTCACCCGTCTGGCCTACAACCGTCAGATGCCCATCCTTGGCATTTGCAGAGGCATCCAGACCTTGGCTGTTGCCTTGGGCGGCAAGGTCTGTCAGGATATAGGCAGTGAAGAGTCAAGTGTGAAGGGAGAACAATCAGTTGCCGCCGTGAAGCACTCACAGGATGCCGACCGCTCTGAGCCTACCCACTCCGTCACCATCGCCGAAGACTCCACCTTATATAATATATATAGTAGTAGCGGCAGCAAATCCTCCACTTCTCACGCTTCAACCTCCACTCTATACGTCAATTCATTCCATCATCAGGCAGTTAGTGACACTGGTAGTCTGTTTCGTGCCGTGGCAACTGCCAAGGATGGTGTCATCGAGGCCATTGAGAGTACAGAGTTCAAGAGCATCATCGGCGTACAGTGGCATCCCGAATGCATGCAAGAAGGTCTTCCCTTGTTTCAATGGCTTGTCAGCGAGGCCGCAGCCTATCGCAAGGCCCATGAGGTGCACAACCGTGTACTGACGCTTGACACTCACTGCGACACCCCGATGTTCTTTCCGCAGGGCATTCACTTTGAGCAGCGCGACCCGCGTATCCTTGTCGATCTTCACAAGATGACCGAGGGTCGTCTGGATGCAACCATCATGGTGGCTTACCTGCCTCAGCCAAACATTGGCGAGACATTCTCGTCAAAGGTTGACTTCGACGTGCAGGGGCCAGTGGACTATGCAGACTTAATATTCGACAAGATAGAGGAAATTGTCAAGTCCAATCAGCCATACATAGATATAGCCCGCACGCCAGGCGACCTCTATGAGAACAAGCGTCATGGACGTAAGTCCATCATGTTGGGCATAGAGAACGGACTGGCATTGGGTGGCCAGCTTCAGAACGTGAAGCATTTTGCCGACCGTGGTGTTGTCTACATCACTCTCTGCCACAACGGCGACAACGACCTTTGCGACTCAGCCCGTGGCTGCAACACTCACGGCGGTGTCAGCCACTTCGGCGAGCAAGTCATTCGCGAAATGAACCGTCTCGGCATGATGGTTGATTTGAGCCATGCTGCCGAGAAATCGTTCTACGATGCCCTTGACATCAGCCAGACGCCCATCGTATGCAGCCATTCCTCCTGCCGAGCCCTCTGCGACCATCCGCGCAACCTCACCGACGAACAGATGCGCCGGTTGGCAGCCCGTGGCGGTGTTATGCAGGTGACACTCTACAGCGGCTTCCTCGCGAAAGAAGGTAAGAAGTCACGGGTAGGCGAGCAAAGCTCGGGAACGGCAACGATTCTCGATGCCATTGCTCATCTTGAGCATGCCGTCAGCATCATGGGCATTGACCATGTCGGCCTTGGTACTGACTTCGACGGCGACGGCGGTATCTGCGGCTTGCGCGACTCGTCAGAGTTACTTCAGTTCACCCGCCAACTCCTAGCCCGCCGCTATTCTGAGCGCGACATCCAGAAAATCTGGGGCGGTAATTTCCTGCGTGTCATGGCACAGGTACAGCGCAGCTAATTTTTACAACGACCATTATGAAGATGTTGATGATAGCCATGCTTGCCCTGCTGATGACGGGGTGTGGCAAGTCCAAAGGTAGTAATTCGTCAGAGACGATAGTGAAGACAGACCCCGTAGGTCCTGCTTTCTTGGCAGACTCCGCCTATTTGTTCTGTCAACAGCAGTGTGACTTCGGGCCGCGCATCATGAACAGCGTGGCGCATGACCGCTGTGGCGAATGGATTGCCGCGAAGTTCCGTCAGTACGGAATGGAAGTAACCTTGCAAAAGGCTGACTTGCGCGGCTATGATGGTACCATTCTCAAGAGCACTAACCTGACGGCGTCTTATCGGCCAGAATTGAAGGATCGTATACTGCTCTGTGCCCATTGGGACAGCCGTCCCTGGGCCGATAACGACCCCGACGAGGCCAACCATCACCGCCCTGTGATGGCCGCCAACGACGGTGCCTCCGGCGTGGCTGTCATGCTGGAAGTAGCGCGGTTGCTGCAAAACGACAGTTTAGACCTTGGCATCGACTTTGTATGCTTCGATGCAGAGGACTGGGGAACGCCGCAATGGGCCGAATCCGACGTAAACAGTTCCGACACCTGGGCATTGGGTGCTCAGTACTGGGCAGAACAATGTGCGATGCAAAATGCACAAGGCACTTTCAAATACGGCATCCTGCTTGACATGGTGGGCGGCGAAGGTGCCCGATTCTATCAGGAGCAAGTGTCGCTTTACTTTGCTCCTGACGTAGTAAGGAAAGTATGGTCTGCTGCCGAGACTTTAGGCTTTGGCAGTTTCTTCCCCAAGGAAGAGGGCGGAGCTATCACCGACGACCACTTGCCCGTCAATCGTGTGGCTAAAGTTCCCTGCATTGACATCATCCCTTACCATCCCGACTGTGAAGCCAGTTCGTTTGGCCCGACGTGGCACACCGTCAACGACGACATGTCACATATCGACAAGAACACGTTGCAGGCCGTGGGCCAGACCATCGTCCAGGTGCTTTGGAGCGAACAGTAAGGTCTGACCTGCTTATTTTCTCTTGGGTTTTCTTCTTGCCCACCCTTCTTCTTCCTGATAGAAACGGTCTTTATTTCGCCGTTCAGGCTTGTATCCGCGTTTATCAGCTTTGAAATCTCGTCTTTCAGATTTCACCGAAGTGTCGTCGGCATCGTTGCAACGCACCTGACGGCCTTTGAAGCGGATGCCTGTCAGCTGTGTCATGACCTTGCGGGCATCGCGCTCAGGCACATCGAAATAGCTGAAGGTATCAAGCAGGTCAATGTGACCCACTTCCTGCCGTCCGCCAACGTATCGGTTCAGTGTCTGCATCAGCACACCGGGGAAGAATCCGTCTCTTTTTCCTAAGTTGATGAAGAGGCGTCTGTAACCCTTCTGTGCTTTGTTCTGAACCTTCTGGCGGTCGGTCTGAGGTTTCTTCTCACGCTTGTCAGCCACAGGTTTCTCAATCTCAGGCGCGTCGGCATAGTAAGCCAAGAACTTACCGAATTCCAGTGAAACGATTTTCTTGATGATTTCCTCCTTGTCGATATATTCAAAGAAGCGGTTGATGTCCTGCATGAACGGGGCTATCTCGTCATCGTCCACGTCGGTCTTCACAATCTGGTCCATCACCTTGTAGAGCTGCTTCTTGCAGATCTCCTCGGCATTGGGGATGTCGGCTTCGACAAACTTCTTACCGATTTCCTTTTCAATGTTACGGATTTTGTGCTTTTCCTTCGTGTGTACGATGCTGATGCTCGTACCCTTCTTGCCGGCACGTCCAGTACGCCCTGAGCGGTGGGTGTAGTTCTCTATGTCGTCGGGCAGTCCGAAGTTGATGACGTGCGTCAGGTCATCCACGTCAAGCCCGCGGGCGGCCACGTCGGTAGCCACGAGCAGCTGCACCGTGTGCTGGCGGAATTTCTGCATCGTCAAGTCACGCTGTTGCTGCGACAGGTCGCCGTGCAGCGACTCGGCGTTATAGCCGTCGCGTATCAGTTTGTCAGCCACCTCCTGCGTCTCAAGTTTCGTACGGCAGAAGATGATGGCGAAGATTTTCGGATTGAAGTCCACGATGCGTTTCAGGGCGAGGTACTTGTCCTTTGCATGCACCATATAGTAGATGTGGTTCACATTCTCGGCTCCCTCGTTACGCGAGCCAACCACGATGGTCTCATAGTCCTTCAGGTACTTTTTGGCCACGCGCTCCACCTCGCGGCTCATTGTCGCCGAGAACATCAAGGTAGAATGATCCTCCGGCAGCGACTCAAAGATGTCGTTGATGGCCTCCGAGAATCCCATGTTCAGCATTTCGTCAGCCTCGTCGAGCACGATGTTCGCCACCTCCTCCAAGTGTGCGAAGCCGCGGTTCTTCAGGTCGATGAGTCGTCCCGGCGTCGCCACGATAATCTGCACACCTTTTTTCAGGGCGCGCATCTGTGGCTCGATGGCCGCACCGCCGTAGACCGCCTCCACATGAATATCATCCATGTATTTGGAGAAATCACGCAGGTCATCGGCAATCTGCAGACACAGTTCACGCGTCGGCGAGAGCACCAGAGCCTGCGTATGGCGTTCGTTCACGTTTATACGCTGCAGCAACGGTATGCCGAACGCCGCCGTCTTGCCCGTACCCGTCTGAGCCAGCGCAATGACATCGCGCCGCATTCCCAACAGATAAGGAATTACTGCCTCTTGTACAGGCATGGGCTGTACAAATCCCATTTCTTCAATGGCGCGGCGAATCTGTTCGCTGACGCCTAATTCCTCAAAACTCTTCATCTTGTGGGCAAAGTTACGAAAAAAAGAAGGCTGAACAAAATAAATCCATTAATTTTTTAAAGAGCGTCAATCACTTGACAGATGTCGCCGAAAATGCGGTCGAGTTCGCCGAGGCCGTTGATGTGATGATGGATGCCCTCTTGTTTGTACCATTCAATGAGGGGCTGCGTCTGAGAATGGTAGACGACGAGACGCTTCTTGATGGTTTCCTCATTATCATCGGCACGTCCGCTCTGCTGTCCACGGAGCAGAAGGCGCTTCATCAGCTCATCCTCGGGGACATCGAGCTCTAACATGGCGGCCACGCTGTGACCACGCTCGGCAAGCATCGCCTTCAGGGCCTCGGCCTGCGGAATCGTGCGGGGGAAACCGTCGAAGATGACGCCTGCATGTTCCTTACCGAAGCTGTCGTAGACACTGGCGAGGATACTGACCATCAGGTCGTCGGGAATCAGCTGCCCGTTGTCAATAAACTGCTGGGCGGTCTTACCCAGTTCAGAACCCTTCTTAATCTCAGCACGCAACACGTCGCCAGTCGAAATGTGGTTCAGTCCGTACTTCTCAATGAGCTTGTCGCTCTGGGTACCCTTGCCTGAGCCGGGTGCACCGAAAATCACGATATTCTTCATAGTTGGTATTTTATAATTTGACAATTCACAAATTTCTATTTCTTTGATTTTACTATTTCGTCAGAGTGTAGAGATCTTTTAGTCCGCGTCCCTGTTGATTGTAGTCGAGGCCATAGCCAACGATAAAGTCGTTAGAGATGGAGAACGCTACGTAATCGAGTTTCAAATCCACCTTCAGGCAGTCGGGCTTGAAGAAGAGCGTACATACCTGCACCGAAGCAGGATTGCGCGTGCCCAGTTGCTCCATCATGCGTTTGATGGTCAATCCGCTCTCCACGATATCCTCGATGATAACGACCGTGCGGCCCGTGAGATCTTCGTTGATACCTATGACCTCTTGGACGGTACCTGTCGACGTGATGCCCTGATAAGAAGCGAGCTTCACGAACGAGATTTCACAAGGAATGGTCATCTCGCGCATCAGGTCAGCGGCAAAAATGAATGCCCCGTTGAGCACGGCGAGAAAGAGCGGATTCTTGTCTTCCAACTCATGACTCATCTGCTGCGCCAATTCGCATACGCGCTGCTTGATTTCAGCCTCGGTCATCGATACTTCAAACCTTTTGTCCTTGATTTGTATCATTATCATATTATTTTGTGGCAAAATTACAAAATTTCTCGGAAAGTACACCACTGATTGCCATATTTTTTGTATTTTTGCGCTCAGAATGAAAATTTTCACGAGTGCTCAGATTCATGAGCTGGATAATTACACGATAGAACACGAGCCCATCAAGTCAATTGATTTGATGGAACGTGCCGCGAAGGCACTGACACGAGCTATCACAGAACGATGGACTACCAGCGTTCCAGTGGTAGTATTTGCCGGATCAGGCAATAACGGCGGCGATGCCTTGGCCGTCTCCCGTCTGTTGACGGAACAGGGCTATCAGGTGCAGACGTTTTTGTTTAACATCAACGGGCATCTTTCGACCGACTGCACCGAAAACAAGCGTCGGCTGACCGAAGTCAAGAAAGCCAGGGAACGGTTTATCGAAGTGACGCAGGAGTTCGACCCGCCGCAGCTTGAAAAAGGAATGCTGGTGGTGGATGGTCTGTTCGGCTCCGGACTGAACAAGCCGCTGAATGGCGGTTTCGCCTCGTTGGTGAAATACATCAATGCGTCACCAGCTGAGGTCGTAAGCATCGACATGCCATCGGGTCTGATGACAGAAGACAACACCTACAACGTACGGGCCAATATCATCCGCGCTGACCTCACCCTGACACTTGGACAGAAAAAGCTCAGCATGCTCTTTGCCGAGAATCAGCCATTCATTGGCGAGCTCCAAGTGCTCGATATCCACCTCAGCAAGGAGGGCATTGAGAAAATAGAATCACAGTATACCATGCTCGAAGAGGATGACGTGAGGCCACTTCTGCTGCCCCGCAATCCCTTTGCCCATAAAGGTTCCATGGGCAACGCCCTCCTGATTGCCGGCAGCTACGGTATGGCCGGAGCCGCCATCTTGGCTTCCGAGGCCTGCCTGCGTTCTGGTGTCGGCAAGGTGAGCTGCCACGCGCCGAGGAAAAATGTGGCCGTGATGCAGACGGCCGTCCCCGAAGCGGTGCTCCAGATCGACCGCGAGGAAACCACCTTCTCTGAAGCTGTTGACACTGAAGACTTCCAGGCTGTTGGCATCGGTCCGGGTATAGGCACTACGGAGCAGACGGCCGTCGCCACCATCGCCCAGATACGGCGTACGCAGTGCCCACTGGTCTGCGATGCCGATGCCATCAACATTCTGGCCAATCACCGGGCTTGGCTCCAACAGTTACCCAAGGAGATCATTATGACGCCCCACCCCAAGGAGTTCGACCGGTTTGAAGGACATTCCGCCGACAGTTTTGAACGGCTTTCGAAGGCACGCGACCTGGCACAGCGCATGAGTGCCTATCTCATTCTGAAGGGGCATCGCACAGCACTGTGCTGTCCCGACGGTCACATCATTTTCAACACGACAGGCAATGCCGGCATGGCCACAGCCGGCAGCGGCGACGTGCTGACGGGCATCCTCACCGGCTTGCTGGCCAGAGGATATAATCGCATGAATGCGTGCATCGTCGGCATGTACATCCACGGACTGGCTGGCGATATTGCAGCCAAGGAGCTGGGTGAGGAAAGTCTCATTGCCCGCGATATCATCCGCTACCTGCCGAAGGCTTTTCTTCAACTGAAAACTAAGTAGTACACAGCAACATAACCCACAACAAGATGAAACACATCATTCCCATAGCCATGATGGCCCTGACGGCCATCGCCACCATAGTAAATAAATCCTCCGCCCAGACAGTGACGACGAGCTACCAGCCCGGCGCAACACGCGAGGGTGCCATCTACTTCCTTCCGAAGACCGCCGTCAGAGTGGCTGTCCTCATTGAAAAGAGCACATACACTCCAGGCGACTTTGCGCCTTACGCAGGACGTTTCCTACGTCTCAACGACGTGAGCGCGGAACCGAGCACAACCTATAGGATTGTCGATATTACACAGACCGCCATCGGAGTGAGGGATACGAGCAAAGCCTACGCCATAAGGTTCAATAACAAAACATCAGCCATCAACATTGCCGTGAACAGCGAAGGTGTGCTAACGGCCGTCAACGCCCTGCCCGCCGAAGAGGTTGCACTCGCCAAGTTCAAGGCCGCGCCGAAACCCAATGCCGTCAATCCACGGCAGTATATGAATCAGGACATCCTCTCTGCCGGCAGTATGGCAAAGATGGCGGAACTCACGGCGCAGGAAATCTACGATATTCGCGACAACCGTAGCCAACTGGTGAAGGGACAGGCCGACTTCATGCCGAAAGACGGAGAGCAGATGAAACTGATGCTTAATCAGCTTGACCAGCAAGACCGCGCACTGACCAGCCTTTTTATTGGCACGACGGTGCGCGACACCACCGAGGAAGTCTTTATGATTTACCCCGACCGCGAACTTGCCAACTATCCACTGTTCCGTTTCTCCACGCATTTTGGACTTGTCGATGCTGACGACTTGAGCGGCAGCCCCTATTCTGTAACGGTGCAGAACCTGACGCAGTTGCCGGCCAAGGACCTCAAGGAAGCCGCCAAGCAGAAGAAAGCAGAAAACGGGCTCTACTATAATGTTCCAGGCAAGATGCGCGTTTCCATCTATCATGGCAACACAGCCGTCACCACAGAGGACTATCCCGCCGGACAGTTTGGCAATGTCGAAGTGCTCAGTGCGGAGCTGTTTAATAAACATTATGGTACGCGTGTGTGGATGAACGCCTTGACCGGGGCAGTTGACCGCCTTGAGGCGGAACAACCGAAATAACGTAAATAGGTATTTTTTTCATTTTCTCCAAATTTTTCGGCAATTTTCTTTGCTGATTCAAATATAATGTGTATTTTTGCAACCGTGCATTACGATGCACGTACATTTTTATTTGCTCTTTCGCGCGTCGAATTGGAACCTCGGAAAAGTGAACGAGCAATGATTAACCACAAGAGGCTTGCGCCTAAGCGCAGGCTTCCCCATAGTGGTTAATAGGTATGTTCCAAACCTGACGCGCGTATGGTGAAGACCTGCGCTTTTCTTATGCTCAGTAGGTTAGTGCGGGTTTCTCCAAAATGAGGAACTATTAGTATTAACCTTTCAAATAAAAATGTAAGATTATGAAGAAACTATTCCTTTCGCTCGTAGCCGTTATAATGGCCGCTACGGCAACGATTGCACAGAACAGCGGTCTTGGCTTCAACTATCAGGCCGTGGTGAGAAAAGTTGATGGTACGCTGCTCGCAAACTCTGATGTCAATCTTCGCGTATCGCTTTATCCCGGACAGAGTGCAGCATCTCCAACATGGGTGGAAATACACAATGCGCATACCGATTACTCCGGCTGCTTCGGCATCACCGTAGGCAAGGGTACACGCGAATCTGGCAGCGTGGCAGCGAAATATGCAGACATTAACTTCTCCGCTGTCTACTACTGGATGAAGATAGAAATACAGGAAGGCTCAACTTACCGTGAGGTTAGCTTTGCCCAACTGCCAAGTTCGCCCTATTCTGAGGTGGCACACAATGCAACGTCGTTTGCTGGCATGATTGCACCCTTCGCAGGCCCTGCAGACAAGGTTCCTGCCGGATGGCTGCTGTGCGATGGTCGTGAGGTCAGCCGTTCTGAGTATGTCAATTTGTATAATGCCATCGGCGTTGCATGGGGCGAGGGTAATGGCAGCAGCACCTTCAATATTCCCGACTTGCGGGGTATGTTCCTCAGAGGCGTTTCGGGAGAATCGGGTAATGACGAAGATGCTGATAGTCGAACAATGCTTGCTAACAACGGTGGAAATACCGGAAACCATGTGGGCAGTTACCAGGGGGATGCTATAAGGAATATCACAGGAACACTTAGAATAGGTGATACTATTTGTGATACTAATAGTTATCCTCCTTCAGGTTTCTGTGATATTCAGTATGTAGGAGTTATGGGCGGACGCGCTAAAAGCCCCGATGCTTATGCGTATATTTATAGTTTTGACGCATCTCGAATAGTACCTGTTGGCAATGACAATCGTCCGAAAAATGTTTACGTCACTTACATTATTAAATATTAAGGGTTATGAAAAGGCTTCTATTATCCATTATAATGGTTGTGATAGGGCTGACAGCCTTTTCACAATCACCTAGCAGGCTCATTAGCCTGCACCCGGCCTATCCGTTGGCCATAGGTGAGAGCACCGTTAATGGAATCAAGTTTACCAATAACGGTCTTAACATGCAGGATGTCTATTTAGATTCCCTCCCACGGTATGAGATTGGCCAGATTTTTGAGCAGACCGTCAGATACTCCATTGATGGCCATGGTTTCTTCGTCAAGGCTGATTCGTTGAAGTCCCTCAATGTTACTTATAGTTATGAGGTACAAAACCCACCACAGGGAACCATCGAGTTCAATGAGTCTACAGGCCGGTTCAAATATTATCCTGCCGAAGATGACTATAAGATGTTCACGGTAACGTTCACTGCCACCAACGGTACAGAGAGCGTCACTGAGGCGGTGGAGTTCAACCTGATGCCTAAGACACCGTCAGAGGAAGATGCCTTTAACACGCAGGGAACGATTCCCGATGGAGGGGACTATACTATTATTGCAGAAGACTCAACCTCCATGTACTTCAACAATCATGAACGTACTGTCTATAGCATCAGTATTTCGGGCAAGGACGTTATCTTCGACAATGCCATACAAAACAAAGTTTGGGGGCTGAGCGGCCGTGAAGACATCTACGAGCTGAACATCTATGCTGAGCGGCTGATTGTACGTTCTGTGTTATGCTTCCCTGGTACTAATATTACGGTCTATGCCAAGCAACTCATCTTTGAGGATAAATCGAATGTGTTTGCATCCATCAACACCACGCCATCTTCTGAAAAGACATTGACAGACGGTGAGGGCGTAGATGGTCAGGATGCTGGCAACATCACTTTATATGTGAAAGAGTTTAAGACAAATCCTGCCATTAGGCTGATGGCCAGCGGTGCCACTGGTCAAAGCTCGAACCGTAACGGCACACCAGGTAAAGGTGGAAATGGTGGTGTCATCACGTCGACAGTTGACATTAGTAACTATTGCGATTTTGTAAGAGGGAAAGGTGGTGTCAAGTACGATGTAGCCGAAGACGGCTCTACCGAGGTAGGCCCCATTATTGAATATGCAGAAATAGGTAATTCCGGGCGTTTCGTATTTATAGATAAGCCATACGCCTATCTACATCCTTATTATCTTTCTGCCGTTATACGCAATGCCAACGATGCATTCATCAACAACCGCACGGGAACCACCTTCCAGATATGTCAGGAATACCGTACAGCAATTGACGCGTATCTGAATGCAACAGAAGGAGCAGATGATTTGACGGGCGACGAGACAGAAGCAGGATTAGGGCTCCAGAATAATCTGATTGAGATTCAAAAAATGCTCTTCAAAATAGAGCAGGGGCTTGACTATTTCGGTAATCCTGCAGGCTGGGTACCCCTGCTGTCCTTTGAGGTGATGCTTGAAAACTATAACGCTGAGATTGACCGTGCCATCCCAACGCTTTATATGTACTATTGGTTGAGTCGAGTGGACCATACGTTACAAAACTTGGTTAAGGCCAGCAAATTTGCTGCAAGCACCACGGAAAAGGAAATCGATGACAATCAGAAACTTCTAAATTCATTGGTTGCAGAGATTCCTGTCCTTCAAGATGAGGCGACCGATGTCGCTAACCAAATAGAGGTCTTGACAAAAAGGATAGAGACAGTACAACGGCAATTACTGGCTAAGGCAAAAGATAACGTTGAAAGTCGACACAGATGGGATAAACTCTTCGGTATTGCAAAAGCAGTAGTGAGTGTGATACCCGTCATTGGTAAAGTCGGTTCAGCTATAAGTGGCGCAGTGAACACTGCCACGTCGTTTACAAAAACCCTTTCGTCTCTTAATGCAGCATCTTCTACAGCCAGCAATTCAGGATTCCTATCGACTATTACCACTCAGATAAATAACATAAAGACTGCTGTAAACCAAAACAACACGGCGATAACGAGTGCCGCTAAGAATATTGGGGATGCGATAAAACCCATGAATGAAAAAATAGACGCTCTGAAACAGGCTTTGTCGAATACCACTGTATCCGACAGCGAAGTGCAGGCAGAATACAACAAACTTTTAGCAAGTTCCAAAACATATAAAGATCTTGTGAACCAAGCAGAAGAGTTGGACAAGAAAAAGGAGGAGTTGGTGAATCACATGAATCAGGTATTCTCTGATATGACAACAACAATGTCTGACATCAGTAACACTGTACTTGCCCTTGATGCCTTCCGTAATGATGCTTTTGCTGGCAACAGCAAGCGCGACCTCAATGCCATGATTTACTTGGAGAAGATGGAGCAGAGGGCGAAAGAACGCCTGCTGCTGTACGACTACTATCTGCGCAAGGCATACGAATACAGGCTACTGAAGCCTTACGAGGGCGAGTTCAACTTGGTAGGTATGTTCGAGCGGTTCGAGGCTTTGGGTGGTGCCACAGGCGACATGGTGGATGAGAACGCATACAGCACATTGAAGTCTGTATTCAGGGAGCGTATCTCAGACATGACACAGGAAATCGTTTCCGGATATGCCAGCAACTACCCGGAGCAATCGGCACCGATAACCATCATTATCCCGAAAGACAAACTCAACACCATCAATGCCGAGGAAGGCATCAACCTGAACTTCCATGAGATGGGCATCTTCGCCTCCGACGAGGAGAATATACGCATCGTGAACCTTGAAATTGAGCATCTTGAGACGCACGTTGAGGGCAACGTCGGTGTTTCTGGTTACATGGACTTAAACATGACACACAGCGGAATCTCTACGTTCCGTAAGGACGGCCATCTGTATTGGTTTGACCATAGGTCGCGCAACACAACCAGCCCTCACACATGGGGTGTCAGATATGATGCCGTCTCCAAAAAGACGGAAATCATCAAGCCGTCTGCAGCCAGCAATTCGCTGTTAAGTACCATCATCAACACTGGTGATGTTATGATGTTCTCACGTCCTTCTGCCTGGAGCGATGTGGCTCTTACGAAGAAAGTGCATTCGACGGACAATGCTGATGTGGTCATCGACTCGCTGGTTATCAAATTGCAATACGACTTCACACGTCGGCCGGACAACATCCGTAACATCGACATTACTGCCAGTGACGGCTTGCTTCCTTATATTGCCTGCTCTACGGAAGACATCTCAGGCAGGAGCAATGGCAACGGACACCTCTACAGGTCGTACACGAAGAGCAGCCAGAACGTGACGTTCACGGCTGTTGACAAGTACGAGTCGTTCTGGTTCAAGAACTGGACAGACCGAGTTGGCACCATCGTCTCTACTAAGCCCGCCTTGACGGTGAACAGACAGAAAGACCAGTTCTATACGGCCAACTACGAGTATCGTGGCCCGCTGCTGAGTGTGCCAGATACGATTTATGTTGGCAATGAGGGCGGATCGTACACCGTGGATGTACGAAATATCGGTCTTAGCGACGACGAGATGGACTGGTATGTGGCCGACACGTTGAGCACCTTCGTTCACCTCAACGGCCCGACGGAGGGTATTGACGACGGTGCGTTCACCTTCACCTTCGAGCCAAACCCGACCAACAAAGCGAGAGTGGACTTCATCGAGATTCTTGCACCCGAGAGCTATGTCACTCTTAAGAATATCTACATCATCCAAAGGGATGAAGTCATAGAAGCGACAAACATCAAGAAGCTTGACAATGCCATTTACGTCAATCCCGTATACACCACCTCGGGTAGTATGGTTTATCTGCCAGTGAGTCTGAAGAATGCAAAGACCGCCACGTCGTATGGCTTTGAACTGGTGCTGCCTGAGGGTGTAAGCATCGAGACGGAGAGCGACGGCAACTTTGACAGTCAGGTGACGCTGAGCACACGCCATAAGGGACATTCGGTCATTACCAATAAACTATCAGACACGACATATAAGGTGGCCGTAGCTTCAATGGGTTCGAAATCGCTGACAGACAACGAGGGAGTTATCGTGACCATCAAGGCGCACGTGTCCGACAAGATGCTTTTGGGTGAGTATCCGCTCGTGATACAGAATCCACTGTTAGTAAGTGCTGACGGCACGAAGCCAGCGATGCAGCCAACGACATCCATCCTATCGATTGATGACTATACGAAGGGCGACGTTGACAGTGATGGTGTTGTTGACCTGGCTGATGCCGTGCTGGTCATCAATCATTATGTAGGCAAGCCTGTGACTGTGTTCAATGCAAAGGCTGCAGATGTAGATGGTGATGGTGTGATAGACCTGGCCGATGCCGTTCTAATCATCAATTATTATGTTGGAAAGATTCCA
>JAFYDA010000100.1 GCA_017545045.1 Prevotella sp.
TTAGAAGCATTGTAGATAACGAAGTTGGGTTCGAACTTCTCCAGTTCCTCAGCGGTGGGCTGAATGAACATGTTCTTCACAAAGTGAGCCTGCCAAGCAACCTCCACGATGAAGCGCACGCGCAGACGAGTAGCCTCGTTAGCACCACAGAAAGCATCAACTACGTAAAGCTCCTTGTTGCAGAGTTCCTTGATGGCGATGTCCTTAACCTGCTTCCAAACCTCCTCGCTCATGGGGTGGTTGTCGTTCTTGTATTCCTCAGTGGTCCACCATACCTTGTCCTCGCTCTGAGCATCCTTTACGATGTACTTGTCCTTAGGTGAACGGCCGGTGTAGATACCAGTCATTACGTTTACAGCGTTCAGCTCGGTGTTCTGACCCTTGTCGAAACCAGTCAGACCTGCCTTTGTCTCCTCCTCGAAGAGGAACTCATACGATGGATTGTGTGCAATCACCTTTGAACCAGTGATGCCATACTGAGTTAAATCTAACTTTGCCATAATTGTTTCTAAATATTTAGTTTGTTTTTGAATACTCTTTTAAAATCGGGTGCAAAGGTACGAATAAATTGAGAATTAATCAGCAATAATTAAGAATTATTCACCCTTGACATCCGATATTTGCGTTAAAGTATCCAAAAATAGTGTCGATGTGACATATTTGCCACTTCGACATATCAAAAGAACGATAGCACGCACTGATTACGAATTTTATTCGATATATGTCGTTTATTTCAAAATAAAATTGTATCTTTGCAGTCGAAATAATAAAAATCAAGTTTTTATGTCCATCTGGATTATTTTCAAGCTGCTCGGCTCACTGGCTCTTCTCATGTTTGGTATGAAGGCCATGAGTGAGGCGCTGCAGAAAATGGCCGGACCGCAATTGCGTCACGTCCTGGGTGCCATGACCACCAATCGCTTTACTGGAATGTTGACGGGTACGCTGGTGACAGCGTCCGTCCAGTCATCAACAGCAACGACGGTGATGACCGTATCGTTTGTGAACGCCGGCCTGCTGACGCTGGCGCAGGCCATCTCGGTCATCATGGGTGCCAACATCGGTACGACGCTGACGGCTTGGATCATGGCCGTGGGTACTTCGGGCAGCGACGCCTCGCCGTTCGACATCAGCATCTTGTCGTATATAGGCTTCTTCATAGGCATTGTACTCATCTACATGAAGAAGCACCGCTACATCGGCGACTTCCTGTTTGGTATCGGCCTGCTGCTGCTGGGTCTTACCACGCTGAAGGCAACGGGCATGTCGATGGACCTGGCCAACAATGAGGCGGTCACGAGCTTCTTCAAGTCGTTCGACCCCAACTCGTTTGTCACCACCCTGTTATTCCTGCTGCTGGGCGGCATCATGACGTTCTGCGTACAGTCGTCGGCAGCGGTGATGGCCATCACGATGCTGCTGTGCTCGACGGGTGCGATGCCCATCTACCAAGGTATTGCGCTGGTGCTGGGCGAGAATATCGGCACCACGGTGACCTCGAACCTCGCAGCCCTGTCGGCCAACACCCAGGCGCGCCGTGCCGCCCTGGCCCACATGTTCTTCAACGTGTTCGGCGTGTTGTGGATACTTTTCATCTTCCGCCCGTTCATCGACATGGTGTGCGGATGGGTGAACTACGACGTCGAGATGACCAAGGACAGTGTGAGCAGCACCGTCTTCCTGGCCAATGCTGCCAAGCTGAACTACGTGCTGGCCGCCTTCCACACGTCGTTCAACGTGGTGAACACCTTCATACTGATATGGTTCATCCCCCTGATTGAGCGTTTCGTGTGCTGGGTCATCAAGCCCAAGATGGTGGATGAAGTGGAGGATTTCCGTTTGCATTTCATCACTGCCGGATTCATGAGAACGCCCGAATTATCGGTGCTGGAAGCACAGAAGGAGATTTCCTCTTTCTCGGAACGCATGCAGCGTATGTTCGGCATGGTACAGGAACTGCTGAATCTCTCATCAAGTTCACAGAATAAGGACAAAGGCAACGAACAGACTTTCAACAAGCTCTATTCGCGCATTGAGAAGTACGAGAGCATCAGCGATAACATGGAGCTTGAAATAGCCCAGTATTTGGAAAGCGTCAGCGACGCTCACCTGTCGGATGACACCAAGGCAAAGATCCGGGCCATGCTGCGTGAGGTCAGCGAACTGGAGTCCATAGGCGATTCCTGCTTTAACATGGCACGCACCATCAACCGTAAGTTTGCGGCCAAGCAAGACCACTTCATTGAACGCCAATACGACCATCTGCACCAGATGATGGCACTGACCGACCAGGCACTGACTCAGATGAACCTGCTGATGAGCGGACGCAAGGAGTCGTACAACGTGAACCGCACGTTCAACATAGAGAACGAAATCAACAATTACCGTAATCAGCTAAAGGCCCAGAACATCATTGACGTCAACAATCATGAGTACACTTATGCAGAGGGTACTATTTACATTGACCTTATCAATGAATGCGAAAAACTGGGCGACTATGTCGTCAATGTTGTGGAGGCTCGCATGGGCACACGGCAAAGAAGCGTTTAAGTTCAGACATTAACAGCTACGTCAGGCTTCCAGAGTACGGTCTCACCACTGAAAATGGAAGCCTGAACGTCTATCAGACGCTGGTTTGACGAACCGCGGAACAACAAGTCTTCATCGCGCAGCGACTGTATATACGGACCATCCACCAGCACGTCGAGTTCCGCCAGCAGTTCGCGCTGGTCGTCGTGTATCAGACTCTCAAACGTAAAACCTGTATAGCACCAGATGTCCTTTTGCGTGCGGCGGTGTATCTGACGTGCCAGTTCAGCGAAGGCGGCAGCCTGATACATCGGATCACCACCCGAAAAAGTGACGCCCTGTGTATAAGGATCAGACTCGATAATGTCCATCAGCTCGGCAATCGTCATCTCGCGCCCCTGATTGAAGTTCCACGACTGGGGATTATGACACCCCACACAAGCATGGCGACAACCTGCACAATAGATGGACGTACGGAATCCCGGCCCGTCCACCATGGTGTCTTCAACGACATCTAATACCCTTAGTATTTCCATTGCAGATGCAAAGATATGAATTTTTCTCCAAAAATTTTGTATATATCAACTAAAATGTTTATCTTTGCGGTCGATATGGAGTTACGAAATACTCAAGTTTTCCAACGTAGCATCACATTACCCAACGATGTACAGGAGGTGCCACGGCTCGCAGAATTCATCGACGAAGTCTGCGAATGCCTGGAATTTGACATGACATTGACCATGCAGCTTAACCTGGCCATCGAGGAGGCTGTCGTGAACGTTATGGACTACGCCTATCCTGCCGGCACCGTGGGCGATGTCAACATCGACGTACTGGCAGACGATGAACAAGTGAAATTCATCATCAGCGATAGCGGGACCCCATTTGACCCCACAGCGAAAGATGATGTCGATACGACTCTCTCAGTGGAGGAACGTCGTATCGGTGGGCTGGGCATTCATCTTGTGCGCCAGCTGATGGACACCATAGAGTATGCCCGTACTGATGGAAAGAACATATTGACGCTCTGTAAAAAAAGAATTTCTTGACAATGAGCCAATCACTTAGTATTCATTGTGAATCATTATTACAACAGTATCGTGAACGGTTGCCGGAACTGGAACAACTGGCTGCAACGGTTCACAAAACGATAAAACAAGCTTTACGGGAACAAGGCATTGAAACGAATTCTATAGAATGCCGCGTAAAGACAGAAGCCTCGCTCGCCGGGAAACTGGAGCGCAAAGGTGACAAGTACCAGAAGATAGAGGACATCACCGACTTGGTGGGGCTACGCATCGTCACATTCTACACAGACGACGTTGACAAGACGGCAGCCATTGTCAAACGGCTTTTCAACGTAGACTGGAAAAACTCTGTTGACAAGCGCAAGCTGCATAACCTGACCAGTTTCGGCTACAACTCTTTGCACTATATCTGCCAGTTGAAGGAGGGCAGCATTCCCTTCGAGATACAGATGCGCACGGCTTTACAGCACGTGTGGTCGGCCATTGAGCACGACATCGGCTATAAGGGAGCCGTGAAACTGCCGCCAGAGTTCCGACGTCAGTTCAGCCGTCTCTCCGGCATGCTTGAACTGGCCGATGATGAGTTCAGCCGCCTACGAACGACGATGAGCGAATACCGTCGTCAGGTGCAGGCACTCGTCAAGAGTGGGAAACTCGACGAAGTGCTGCTCAGCACTGACTCCTTTGCCAGCTATCTTGAATTACATCCCTTTGAACGGCTCAACCAGCGCATTGCCGCCGTCAATCAGGCCGAACTGTTTCCTGCCTCGCTGATGCCGTTCCTGCCGTTGTTGGAAAAATACAAGTTAAACACACTCGGTGATGTACAGCTTTTTATTGACGAACATTCCGAAGACGCCTATCAGCTGGCGCTCTCTGTCATTGCACTCACCGATCTGGATATTCTCTCCGAGAGCGTTGGACTGATGAACCTATGCATGGTCTTTGTTCTTAAAAAAGGATTAGGCGTCGTAGGACTGAAGGATATCTACGACACCATTAACGGAGAGCAACCCCAAAACCAGCGACTTGCAGAACAAGTTTACAAGCAGGCTCTGGAGTTGCCTTTCATGAGTCAGTTCTTATAATCCGGAAAACATATCCTGCTGACCGTGATCCACGTGGGTGACGCGGTCGTTCAACTCAGCCAGTTTGCCTGAGTTCCAGCGGTCGGTAGTCCCTACAAGATAGCCCGTGATGCGCTGTAGCTTATCTATGTGACGGCTACCGCACTTCGGACATTCTTCCAGCTTATCTTCAGCATTCTCATAGCCGCAGTCCATGCAGCGGTTACGGTTATGGTTCACCGAACCGTAGCCCATGTCAAGGCGGTCCATCATATCGACAACCGACATGATGACCTGCGGGTTATGAGTAGCATCACCGTCAATCTCCACGTAGAAGATGTGGCCGCCACGCGTCAAGTTGTGGTAGGGTGCCTCTATCTCTGCCTTATGGCGGGCCGAGCACTTGTAGTAGACGGGCACGTGGTTGGAATTGGTGTAGTAGTCACGATCGGTGATGCCTTTCAGCACGCCGAATTCCTTGCGGTCCTTCTTGGTGAACTTGCCTGCCAGTCCCTCGGCGGGCGTTGCCAGGACGCTGTAGTTATGATGGTAGCGGTCGCAGAACTCGTTCACGCGGTCGCGCATGTAGGTGACAATCTTCAGACCCAGTTCCTGGGCCTCCTCGCTCTCGCCGTGGTGCTTTCCAATGAGTGCTACAAGACACTCGGCCAGCCCGATGAAACCGATGCCAAGCGTCCCTTGATTAATGACGCTGGCGATGGTGTCTGTCGATCCCAGTTTGTCGGCTCCTATCCAGAGGCTCTTCATCAACAGCGGGAACTGCTTGGCGAAGGCTGTCTTCTGGAACTGGAAACGCTCGTCGAGTTGTCTGGCCGTCACCTCAAGCATGTTGTCAAGCTTGGCGAAGAACTGTCCGATGCGCTGCTGCTTGTCCTCAATGCCCATGCACTCAATAGCCAATTTCACGATATTAATGGTAGAGAACGACAGGTTACCGCGGCCTATCGATGTCTTCGGACCGTAACGGTTTTCAAAGACACGGGTACGGCAGCCCATCGTGGCCACCTCGTGCAGATAGCGCTTGGGATCGTCAGCGCGCCAGTCAGCATCCTGATTGAAAGAGGCGTCGAGGTTCAGGAAGTTAGGGAAAAACCGCCGAGCCGTCACCTTGCAGGCCAGTTGGTAGAGGTCGAAGTTGCGGTCTTCGGGCAGATAGTTCACGCCACGTTTCTTCTTCCATATCTGGATGGGGAAGATGGCCGTCTCACCACCGCCCACGCCCTCGTAGGTGGAGAGCAGTATCTCGCGCATGATGCAACGTCCTTCGGCGCTCGTGTCTGTACCATAATTAATAGAGGAGAATACCACCTGATTGCCGCCACGTGAGTGGATGGTGTTCATGTTGTGGATAAAGGCTTCCATCGACTGGTGTACGCGGCCCACAGTCTTGTTGATGGCGTGCTGCTGGGCGCGCTCGCGGCCTGTCAGTCCGTCAAGCGGTTTCTTGATATAGTCCATCAGCGGCTCGTCGTACAGGTCGCTGTAGTCTTCTCCGTTCAAGTCCTCGAGTGACTTTAGTTCCTCAATATAGCTCATGCGCACGTAAGGAGCCAGATAGAAGTCGAAGGCCGGGATAGCCTGTCCGCCGTGCATCTCGTTCTGAGCGCATTCCATTGAGATGCAGGCAAGTACCGAGGCCGTCTCTATGCGCTTGGCAGGTCGGCTGGCTCCATGTCCTGCAATGAAGCCACAGGTCAGAATATTGTCTAACGGATGCTGAACGCAAGTCAGCGACTTCGTGGGATAGTAGTCCTTGTCGTGGATATGCAGGTAGTTGTGCTCTACGGCGTCGCGGCTATCCTCCGAAAGCAGGTAGTCATCAACGAAAGGCTTGGTGGTCTCCGAGGCAAACTTCATCATCATGCCCGCCGGCGTGTCGGCGTTCATGTTGGCATTCTCTCGCGTCACGTCGTTGTTTTTAATGTTCACGATGTCGAGGAATATCTCACGTGTCTTTGCCTTACGGGCTATCGACCGCTGATTGCGGTAGGCGATATATTTCTGGGCGACGTCCTTGCGGCTCGACTTCATCAGCTCCACCTCCACAAGGTCCTGTATCTGTTCCACCGTCATCTGGTCGTCGCCCCGCTGTGCAATGCGGTCGGTAATCTGGTAGAGCAGCCGCTCGTCCTCTCCCTTGTCTGTATGGAGCATGGCCTTACGGATGGCGGCCATGATTTTCTGTTCGTTAAATCCCACAATGCGCCCGTCGCGCTTTACTACTGTCTGTATCATAAATATTTATAGTTTTAAAAGTCAAATATCTGTTTCATTCTATTTCCCGCTGACAATCTTCTTGATGTCGTTGAGTTTGTTGAGGGCTTCGAGCGGTGTCAGGTTGTTGACGTCGAGACCAAGAATCTCGTCGCGCACCTGACAGAGCACGGGGTCGTCAAGCTGGAAGAAGGAAAGCTGCATGCCCTCGCGGCTGTTGGCTATCTCGGCCGTAGGCTTTCCAGCAGCTCCCACCTGCGCATTCTCATTCTCCAACTGTTTCAGGATGACGTTGGCACGCTTGACGATGCTGCGCGGCATACCAGCAATCTCGGCCACGTGGATACCGAAGGAATGCTCACTCCCGCCCTTTTCAAGCTTACGCAGGAAGATCACCTTTCCATCCACCTCTTTCACCGAGACGTTGTAGTTCTTGATGCGGCTGAAGTTCTTCTCCATCTCGTTCAGCTCGTGGTAATGGGTGGCAAAGAGCGTGCGGGGATGGCCGGCCTTCACGTTCTCATGCAGGTATTCCACAATGGCCCAGGCTATCGAGATACCGTCGTAGGTAGACGTGCCGCGGCCCAGTTCATCGAAGAGCACTAACGAGCGTGAAGACACGTTGTTCAGGATGTCCGACGCCTCGGTCATCTCCACCATGAACGTCGATTCACCCAGCGAGATGTTGTCGCTGGCACCCACGCGAGTGAAGATTTTGTCGACAAGTCCTATCTTTGCCGACTCTGCTGGCACGAAGCAGCCCACTTGTGCCAGCAGCACGATGAGCGCCGTCTGCCGGAGCAGTGCCGACTTACCAGCCATGTTCGGACCTGTGATGATGATAATCTGCTGACGCTCGTTGTCAAGCATGATGTCGTTGGGAATATACGGTTCGCCTAATGGTAGCTCCTGCTCAATGACAGGGTGGCGCCCCTGACGGATGTCGAGCACTTCGCTGCTGTCAATGACGGGGCGAATGTAGCGGTTCTCCTCGGCGGTCTTGGCAAAGCTCAGCAGGCAGTCGAGATGGGCCAGCAGGTTGGCGTTGATCTGTATCTGCGGAATGAACTCCTGCATGTCACTCACCATCTCGTTGAAGAGGCGGGTCTCCAGCGACAGTATCTTGTCCTCGGCACCCAGGATTTTCTCCTCGTACTCCTTCAGCTCCTGCGTGATGTAGCGCTCGGCCTGTGCCAGCGTCTGCTTGCGCACCCACTCTGCCGGCACCTGGTTCTTATAGGTGTTGCGCACCTCCAGATAGTAGCCGAACACGTTGTTATAGCCTATCTTCAGACTTTGGATGCCCGTCAGTTCGGCCTCGCGCTGCTGAATCTGCAGCAGATAGTCCTTACCGCTGTATGCAATGTGGCGCAGTTCGTCGAGCTCGGCGTTCACGCCGTCGCGAATGACACCGCCCTTCTGCACCAGTTGCGGCGGGTCGGGCTGTATCTCCTTCTCTATACGGTCGCGCAACGACTCGCAGAGGTTCAGCCGCTCCCCTACTCGCTTCAGGGCTTCGTTGCCGGCATAGAGGCAGGCCGTCTTGACGGGCTGTATGGCTTGCAGGGCCGTTTTCAGCTGCACCACCTCACGCGGCGACACCCGCCCCACGGCCACCTTCGAGATGATACGCTCCAGGTCGCCCATGCGGTGCAGCTGTTCGTCCACACACTGCCGGAAGTCGGGTTCGCGGTAGTAGTATTCCACTATATCCAACCGCTCGTTGATAGGGCGCTCGTCCTTCAGCGGGAACACCAGCCAGCGCCGCATCAGGCGGCCGCCCATCGGCGATATCGTCTTGTCCACCACGTCAAGCAGCGACTTGCCATCGTCGTGCATGGGCTGGATGAGCTCCAGCGAGCGGATGGTGAACTTGTCTAACCTGACGTATTTCTCCTCCTCTATGCGCTGCAGCGACGTGATGTGGGCTATCTGCGTGTGCTGGGTCTGCTCTAAGTACTGCAGGATGGCGCCTGCGGCCGTCATGCCGTTCTTCAGATGATCCACGCCGAAGCCTTTCATGTTCTTCACGCGAAAGTGCTTCAGCAGTTTCTGCATGGCCGTCTGCTCGGTAAACACCCAGTCATCGAGTTCGAACGTAAAGAATTTCGAGCCGAAGTGCTGTTCAAAGTCCTTCTTGCGCTGGCGGTCGAGCAGCACCTCTTTCGGCTGCAGGTTGCCCAACATCTTCTCTATATAGTCGTGGGTGCCCTCGCCGGTCAGGAATTCGCCCGTGGAAATGTCGAGGAAGCTAATGCCCAGTGCTGACTTGCCGAAATGCACGGCACAAAGGAAGTTGTTTTCCTTATAGTTCAGCACGTTGTCTCTCATTGCCACACCTGGCGTCACCAGTTCGGTGATGCCGCGCTTCACGAGTTTCTTCGTCAGCTTCGGGTCTTCCAGCTGGTCACAGATGGCCACACGTTTGCCGGCGCGGATGAGCTTGGGCAGATAGGTGTCAAGGGCGTGATGGGGAAAGCCCGCCATCTCGTCGCCTTTGTTGTAACCGTTGTTGCGGTGGGTCAGGGTAATGCCGAGAATACGGGCTGCCGTAATGGCGTCTTCGCAATACGTCTCGTAGAAGTCGCCGCAACGGAACAGCAGCACCGCATCGGGGTGCTTCGCCTTCAGGTCGAAGAACTGCTTCATCATCGGGGTCAGCTCCCCGTCTTTCTTTGCCATATCTGCCTTTTTTTTCAATTTGCAAAAATACGCTTTTTTTCGAAACTGGCAAAATTTAATTCCCAATTATTTCGGGTGCATAAACGATTCTTCGCCTTTATTTACGCTATAGCGTCAAAAACTTGAGATAAGTCAATAAAAAGCCATGTAAGTGTTTCGAACCGTGTAAAAACTATTTGCGGATGTTTAGTTTTTCACTACCTTTGCACCCGCTTTAGGATAGCAGCGCTCGTCCTGACGACAGGCTGGCGCAACAAAAAACACATTATTAATAAATAAGGTAAAAAGATTACGAAAATGAAGAAAATGATGATGACACTTGCAGCTGCCTTGATGGCAGTGAGCATGAACGCACAGGTTTACGTTGGTGGTAACATTGGTTTTGCCAGCGTTGGTGGTGAACAAGGTGACGACGAGACCGTCATGAAGATTTTGCCTGAATTTGGCTATAACCTCAACGATGAGTTCGCCATCGGTACCGTCATCGGTTATGCCAAGAGCAAGGTCGGCGGCATCACCAAGCTCAGCAATCTGGGCTTCACCAATGTCAATAGCGAAAGCGCTTTCATTGTCGCTCCCTACGTCCGTTACACTTTCCTGAAGGCTGGTAAGGTGAACCTCTTCATCGACGGTGGTGTTGACTTCACCTCTGGTTCGAAGGGCGACTACACAGCACTGTCTGCCGGCCTGAAGCCTGGTGTGGCTGTCAACCTGGCCGATAACATCAGCTTCGTGGCACACGCTGGTTTCGTTGGCTACGACATGGTGAACCCCGATGGCGACAACAACAACGTTCACGCTTGGGGTCTTGACCTGGGCAGCAACAACCTGACCTTCGGTCTGTACTTCAACTTCTAAAAGAGCAAAAGAGATTATTCACAACACTTTTACCGAACCGCCTGCGCGGTTCGGTTTTACATACCAGCCAACCTCTTAAGCCACATGCCAAAGAACCTGTCATAAACCATGTAGCCTTTTATGGCATCGTAGAATAGAAACTCTTTGTCCTGTAGCGACTTCAATGCCATTTTGATGCTACTGGGAGCTGGGAGTTGATGGCGGAGGATGAAATCGAGCGACGTGGGGGCGTTGACCTTGCCCTCGCAGGCGATGGCGGTCAGCAACTGCGCCTGGTTGTCAGTCAAAAGATTGTAATTAGACTGGTAGTTAATCTCCTGTTCGTGCAGAATCTTATCGGTTGCCCTGAATACATCTTCTTGGTCAAGCTTACCTTTTGGAGTGCGGTAGAGACGGTTGAGGATTTTTTGCACATACCACGTCTGACCGTCAACCATGTCGTACAAGTAGGCGAATGTCTCCTCGGACATTTCTCGCTTTTGCTGAGCGAAAAAGCTGTTGGCAAACATCCTGTAGGCATTTGCATCGATGGTGCCTATCGTCATGATTTGTGAACTGTTGAAAAACGGATGTTCTGGCGACATGAACATGTCAGCCAATAGGTGTTGCTGGCTACCCGAGAAGATGATATGTACGTTGGGAACAAACTGTATGATTGAGCGTATGAACGCGTCGGCACCAATCTCGGTATAGCGGCTCACCTGTTGGAACTCATCAATAGCCAGATAGCATTGCCGTCCCGACTCTTTCATATATTCGAACACCTGCTGGAGTGTATCGCGAGCCCTTTCGGAAGTTACAGACACACTGAATGTGGGCATGCCTGTGATGGGATCTTGACTCATTGTTGGCCGTAGGGCAGACACGAAGCCGTTGAGCTTCCTCATGACCGACTGCGAGGGGGAGTCGAGTTTCCCAATGACGGCATTGGCAATAAACTGTACCATCTGGTTAAAGGTCTTTGTCGAGAAGATGTCCACATAAAAACAGTGCACATTTTTGTCCCTTGCCTTCATCCGTTCGAAGGCATGGCTTATCAATCCTGTCTTACCGATGCGCCGGGGAGCCATTAGCGTCACATTGCTGCCATTAACCAGTGCATTAATTAGTTCTTCCGTTTCCTGCTCCCTATCGCAGAAATATTCCGGGCCAAAGTAGCCATACTCAGGAAAAGGGTTTTCCAATTTCATGTTTTACGTTTCATATTTTATGAAATGCAAAATAACAAATATATCTGCATATATGCAAGGAAGATACCCAACAATTAAGCATAATTAACGCTTTTTGCCGCTACACATCAAGCCTGCCCTCGACAACGGCGAGACACTCATGATTCAGACCACAGACTAATAACGCCATAGTAAATCAAGGGATGGCTCTTCGATTGGTTACAGTCCTCTGAGAACGAATCAGAGTCCCTTGATCTCTGACTTCCACCTCTTGTTTCTGGTTATTCGTATTATTTTCTGTCGCCATCTTCCTATTCATTTATTTTGCTGTAAAAAGTCCAGGCCAATCCTTACCGCCATCTATGTGGGCAAAACCAGCATGATCAGAACAATAGTAATAAAGCGGATTACCATCTTTATCATACCCATATAAGTTCTTTCCTATTTTTGTTCCTTTTCCACCAACAAGATTATCACACCAAACAAACATCGCATAACCATCACAATTCCAATTCCAATTTCCTGCATAAATAGTTACCATCGACTTGCAATGTGAAAACATCTGTTCCATAAACTTCACATTCGCGGTATTAAAACTGCTTAAGTCAAGGCGCGTCAGGGATTCACAAAAAATGAACATCCGACTCATATCCGTCACATTAGATGTGTTAAAACTACTTATGTCAAGGCGCGTCAGACCAGAACAACTAGTGAACATATCACTCATATCCGTCACGTTTGCGGTATTAAAACTGCTTAAGTCAAGACTCGTCAGGGATTCACAACCAGCGAACATAAAACTCATATCCGTCACGTTCGCGGTATTAAAACTGCTTAAGTCAAGACTCGTCAGGGATTTACAACCAGCGAACATACAACGCATATCGTCAATACTATCCGTATTCAAATATTTCATATTATCAATACTTTGCAAACTATTACTATAACTGAAAGAAAAAAACTTTGGACAATAATTGGAAAAAGATGAATCAAATATTACTTTTATCGTAGATTTCGGCACATACCAATGTTCTGTTTTCTTTTTTAATCCATTTCGATCTTGGTACATTCCATCATAATAATAGGTGGCAGTTTTACTCGCTTCATCCCAAACGCAATAGGCTTCAGCATTGCCACCTTTTGTTGTGAATGATTTTACTTCTCCGAAACAGTTGCTGTAACCGTCATTCATATAGGCACGGTAATAGTAGGTGGTGTTGGGCTTGATATCACTATCTTCAAGTGTCGCTTCCCAGTTCATATAAAGAGTGCTGCTGTCATAGTTACCCTGCGCCTTTATAGATTCGGCCTGAGACATATCAGAGTAAGTACTATATTGGAAGCCAACATCTTTGTCATCAAGAACACCAAGAATGTTAGCACATTTCATCCTTCCTCTCAGTTTTACCGACATTTGTTCCTTATCGGAAAAATCATCAAAAGAGATTGTCTCAGGATGAGTGATACAAAGATTAGAGTTGTATGGTACGCATTTGAATTTCGGATAATAGACGGCAGTCATTTTGTTATATGAGTCTTCTATAAAAAGAGTTTCTTCTCGTAGAGTATCAGGTAAAGTTTGATATGATCTATAAACCGATTTCCCAGTGAGTAAATTTTCGAAGACCTGCTTTCCGGTATTGTCTCCAATGGAATTTGAATCTGTAAAGCCCATATAGCAGCCTGCACCTTTATTAACAAAGGCTCTAGCCATATTATCGTTTTCTTTTAATGATTCACACGCAACATTGAAAATTATTGATTTTCCATTAGAATTGAAATAATCAGGTGCTGTAAGTATGTATCTTTCGGAAATAATAGTGTAAAACACATAATATAGTTTCTCATTTCTTTTTTCATAAAGCATTCCAACAGATTTCTTTGTTGGTGAAAGATTGGAGTCTTTTAGTATAAACTTCAAAAAAATATCTCCTAAAGTATTATTATTCCATAATTTTGGATTAGTATCATCAATTATCTCGCTAGTATATAACCAATGAACATTTGCATTTTTATCATAAACGCCATGTGTGATAATAAATACTAAGTCAAAATCAAAGATGTCTTTGCTAAAGAATTCTGGTGTGGGATCAATGAGCTTACACTCTATCCCAATTGATTCAAATTCCGATTTCAAAGTGGCAGCATTATTTCTTGGCCTATCAAAGAATGCTTGCTCATCATTAACGGTTTGATTTGCGATACATGCTCTTTGGGCTTCAATAGGTATGTGTTGATTAATATCTTCGATGGTATTGGCTCTACTCTTATAAGATGTTTGTAACCTTCTACTTTCAGTTACATAATGCTGGGCTGGAAAAAGAAAAGGTACAATACCATAATCTTGTATCTTTATAAAAAGAGTTTGATTGTCAATCCACGCGTTTTCTATTCCTTCAAAATTTTGTATTATTGACAAATTGTTGCTTAATGCTTCTATTGTAACATCATCATTTAATAAATTTCTAATTTTGATGCATGTATTTGCAATATTCTCAGCCACTTTGTTCTCATCCACATCCTTGAAACTGAGGCTGTCGATTTGGGCGAGGGGATAGCGATAGACGCTATCGCAGGTGTAAATTTCCTGTACTTGCCAGTCGTCGTAAGTGATGCTGTCGAGGCTAAGCTTGGAGTAGCAGATACTATCTACATCTGTAGCATAGAAGGCTTCTGACTTGGTGCCGTCGTTGAAATAGATGGTGAAATACTCGTAGGCTGTTGTGGTCTGTATGGCGCAAACAAAGAGTACCAACAGGGTGAGAATAGACTTTTTCATCGCTTCATGAATTTATAGGTTATTTCATCAGCCTTAATCACATAGACGCCTGCGGGGAGGCTGCTATGGGAGAGAGTCAGACGGGCTGAACCATCAGAACGCTTGGCGAGCAACTGCGTGCCGTCAACACGGTGGATTGTCACGGACTTACCCTTCGGTAGCCCCTTTACGATGATGTTGTCACCATCGTGCGAGATGCTGATGCCCTCCTCCTTGACATTGCGGACGCTGAGCTGAGCGCCTTCGTAGGTGTAGCGCTGGATTTTTGACAGCGGATAATTGATGGTGGTAGTGGCTGTTGTAATCACCAAGTCGTCAGTGGTAAACGTGGTCTTGGGCTGCTCGTCCAGATTGTAACTGACTTTACTGCCGTCCTTCTGCCAGATGACAAGACGCTGTGCGTGCAGTGTCCCGCTACAGAACATAGACATTAGCAGGATCATGATTGTAAGAATAGTTTTAGGCTTCATAACCGTCCTCAATATATTATGCCTCCTACACTCCCAAATTCAGCGGTTAGTAATACGTCTTAGGTTTGTGGAAACAAAAAAGGCATGGGAGTTTCTAACTTCTCGCCCATCCCTGACTTCAGGCTCTCGCATTGCCCCATTCCAAGGATAAGCAACGCAGCCAGCCCACGCCAAGAGATTATATATTCAACTATTCGCTATACATTATTATATATAGCAATAGCCGGGATATAATCCACTCACGTAGACGCTTACCGTTGCACTTATCTCCTGTGGAATGATTCAAACTTGCGAGATTTGAAGTCACAGAATGATAACGTTTCGTAAACGCCTTTTCGAGGCTCACCCTACAACGGCTAAAGCCTCATTTCCTCAATGTCCGACCCGCTTTGTCCTCGAAAGGACTGGCTTAGTCAGGGACAAAGATACATAAAAGTTTTCAATTCATGATTATCTTTTCCTAAAAATCTTCAAAATCCATCCTCTTTTATCCGTTTTGACGGAAAAAGAGGCAGAAAAAACAAAAAGTGTCGAAAAAAAGGCGATTTTACGTGGAGCCTCTACAGAATTCTGCGGAGGCTCCCTAGAATCACAGGGAGGCTCCGCAGAATCATGGGGAGGCTCCGCAGAATTTAGTCGTATTTCTTGATGAGTTTGTTGATGGCCTTGTCTAATGACTCGGTCGGTTCAATGATGTTGTAGTCCTGCCAGAAGGTGGGGTCGCGGAAATAGTCCACCTTGTCGAAGAAGGCATCACGCTGGTCGAACGACTCACGGCCGCGGATGGGCTTCACGTCGCGGTCGGTGGTGCTGGTGACGACCATTTCACAGCAGGCGGTGAACGACGTGGCGAAAAGCTTGCGCCGCCAGTCGCAGTTGAAGCGGAAGGTGGTGCGGATATAGCTGATGCGGGTCACGCCGTCGGCTCCCTGACGGTAGTCAACGAGCAACGACAGCTCTTTTGGCCTGAAACGTACACTAGCGGGCTTCCTGACCAGCATCTGCTCCGTTGCCTTCCAGCGGTCACTCATGTCGAGCGACAGTTCTGCGCGGGTGAAGGCCAGCGTTTCCTGGTCGATGTACAGTTTACCGAAATAGAGGGCGTAAGGCATCAGCGTCCTCGGCTTCAGGCTGATGACGTACTGCCGCCGGTCGCCGATGCTGGTGGGTGGTTCCATCTTCAGGTCGTAGTGGTCGATCTCGCTGTCGTCGAGCAGGAACTCCGTGTTCTTCACCATGTCGAGCTGCACGGGTGCCACCGGTCCACCCAGCACTTTCACGCTGAGCGTGTCGCTAAGCTTCGGACTGAGCAGGCGACGTCCCTTATAGATGGCCACGCGGTCGCGGCTGTTGTCGCGTGCGTAGCTGGTCTTATACATATCGACGACGCCCTCGGAGACACAGATGTAGTGCTGCCGCTTCATGGCCGTCTCACGGTAGAAACAGCGGTAGAGTTCAGGCTGCTGGCTGTAGTTCTGCGGTATCTTGCTCATGGCGAGCCTCAAGAGTTCACGCGGGTTTTCGGCCGTCACCACGACTTCGTGCAGGCGGATGGTGACAGGCGTCAGGCGTACCGTCAGGTTCTCGGTCGCCTGGCCGTTAAGGGGTATGCGCTGCGAACGGTATCCTACGTGGGTGACAGCCACCGCTGCCAGCGGTGTCTCACTCTTCAGCACGAAGAAACCATCGGTGTTGGTCACTACGGCAATGCCTGCTGCCGTCACGCTGGCACCGTCTACCGGCTGCCCCGTAGCACCGTCGATGACGGTACCGCTGACCACTGTCTTCTGGGCCATAGCCACCACTGTCGTAAAGACAGCCCATACTATCCATAACAACCTCTTCATCGTCCGTTTAATTTTGTTTGTGCAAAAATAATAACTTTTCCCGAAAAAGAAAAGTTTTTAACCTTAAAAAATCAAAAGCGAGCAAACGACCTGCATGTACTCAGTACGCCACGTAGGGCTCCAGCCGCGCAATGGCTTCGGGCGGGAAGTCTTTCGAGAGGCTGAGCTGCTGCAGGCTTTCAAGGCTCCCGTGAACACGGCGGTAGTCGAGGATGGCACGGGCCTGATAGAATGATATGTAGGGATGGCGCTTCAGGTCGTTGAGCGAAAGGCGGTTGACGTTGAACTTGCGGAGCGGCGTGCCATCGGGAATGACGAAGAAGCTGATGGCCGACTCCGGGAAATCTTCTATCTCCAGCAACTGCTGCACACGATAGTAGCCGCCCAGGCGCTCACGGTATTCCACAATCTTGCGGGCGAAGTAGTGACCGATGCCAGGCACCTTGCGCAGCAGGGTCGTGTCGGCGGTGTTGAGATTGACACGCTCCTGCGGCTCTAGCTTGATAGGATATTTAAGGGTGTCGCGCTCTGCCTTCGGTTCGTGCCTGTCGTAATAATCCCTGGCGGGCCGGTAGTCTTCAGCTATCCTGATGTATGGTTCCAGCTGGCGGTACTGCTTGAGTGTCAGCCCGTAGAGCTTGGCAAAGTCGCGAGGCTCACGATAGACGCCGCCGGCAGCACGGTATTTATAGATGTTGCGCACCTGCCACGGCTGTAGTCCGATGCGCAACAGCTGTGTCGAGTCGGCAGTATTGGGATCGAAAGGAAAGCGTTCGGGCTGACGCGGCTCTCCCTGATAATAGGGCTGAGACGAATGGCCTGTGCCTGTTCGGCCGCCCTGCTTTTCCACCGTCACCAGTCCTGACTGCGGCGTCGGCTCCTCTTGCCGGTCGGTGACGACGACAACGACCACCGCAGCCACGATAATGCACAGCAGGAGGATGATGATCTGACGGTCGGACTTCTGAAGATAGAAGAACTTCATATCACGCCGAACTGATGGAGGAAAATCAGCAAGATGCTAAGGGGCACGATGTAGCGGACGCAGAACAGCCAAAGCCCGAACAGCGAATGGCTGACAGTGCCGTCGTTGGTGAATTCATCGTGGACCGTCTTCCTGGATGCGAACCATCCCACCAGCAGGCTGGTCAGGAAAGCTCCGGCGGGCAGCATGACCTGAGCCGTCAGGAAGTCGCAGAAGTCCATCAGCGACATGCCAAAGAGCCGGATTTCAGCGACGGCACCCACCGACAGCGAACAGAAGACGGCAATGACGCTGCAAACCGTTGTCAGAATCCAGGCGGCTTTCTGCCGCGACAAGTGCAGCTTCTCATGGAAGAACGCCGTGCCGATTTCGTGCATGGAGATGGTCGATGTCAGCGCGGCAAACACTAACAGGGCGTAAAACAGGATGCCGATAACGTAGCCTGCGGCCGGCATGGCGGCAAAGGCCTGCTGGAACACGTTGGGCAAGGTGATGAAAATGAGCGAAGGCCCGCTATCGGGGCTGACGCCCACGGAGAAAGCGGCCGGGAAAATCATGAGACCGGCAAGAATGGCTATTATCGTGTCGAGCAGGGCTATCTGCGTAGCCGACCGCAACAGGTTGGTGCGACGGCTGAAATAGCTGGCATAGGTACACAGGCAGGCCGTTCCCAATGAGAGCGAGAAAAAGGCCTGGCCCAACGCCTCCAACAAGACACTGCTGCCAACTTTCGAGAAGTCGGGCCACAACATGAAGCGAATGCCCCCTACGGCTCCCGGCAACAGGCACGAGGAAACCACAATCACAAGGAGCAGCAGGAGCAGCAGCGGCATGAGAACCATCGAGGCCCGTTCGATGCCGTGCTGCACGCCCCTGACAATGACCAGATGGGTGATGAGCACGAAGGCGATGGCCCACAGGCAGGGCTTCAGCGGGTCGCTCGAAAACGACTGGAAATACTTCTGCACGTATGTGGCATCGCCATTCAACTGTCCGGCAATGGAGGCATAGAGATATTGCAGGCACCAACCCGCCACAACGGCGTAGAAACCAAGGATGATGGTAGACGTGACAATGCCGAGGATGCCGACGAAGCGCCACTGCTTTCTGCCCATCTTCCCGTAGGCGCTATAGGCATTGCTCTGCCCATGACGCCCGATGACAAACTCGCTGACCATGCCGGGAATGCCCAACAACAGGATGCAGCCAAAGTAGATGATAATGAACGCGGCACCGCCGTTCTCGCCCGCCATATAGGGAAAGCGCCACACATTTCCCAGACCGACGGCCGAGCCTGCCGTTGCCAGGATAATGCCCAGCTTTGAGCCGAAGTTGCCTCTGCCTTCTTTCATTGCCGCATGCTTATATCAGTCCGAATTGATGGAGGAAGATAAAGAGGATGCAGATGGGACAGACGTACTTCACCAAAAACAGGTAAAGGTGGAAGAAGCGGCCACGCAGGGTGCCCCAGTTGGTGAACTCGTCGTGGACAATCTTGTGGGGCACGAACCAACCGATGAAGATGCAGGTCAGGAAACCGACAACAGGCAGGAAAATCTGACCCGTCACAAAGTCGAACCAGTCGAACAGCGTCTTCTTGAAAAACGCCAACCCTTCGAAATCGCCCAGCGAAAGAGAGCAGAACGCACCAATGATACACGTGAAGACGGTGACGATAACGGCGGCCTTCTTGCGGGTAATAATCAACTCCTCCTGCAAAAAAGCCGTCGACACTTCATGCAGTGAAATCAGCGACGTCAGGGCTGCCAACGACAACAGGAGGAAGAACAGCAGCGAGATGACATAGCCAACGGCGGGCATGGCGGCAAACGCCTGCTGGAACACATTGGGAAGAGTGATGAAGATGAGCGAAGGCCCGGAGTCAGGATTCACGCCCACGGAGAAGGCCGCGGGGAATATCATCAGACCCGCCAGGATAGCCACCACGGAGTCGATGACGCCTATCTGAATTGCCGAACTCGTCAGATTGGTGCTCTTCGAGAAATAGCTGGCGTAGGTGCAAATGCAGCCCATAGCTATAGAAAGGGAGTAGAACGCCTGTCCGAGGGCGGACAGGAACACGTTGCTGTTGATGGCGCCGAAATCGGGCTTGAGCAGAAACTCGATACCCTTGTTGGCTCCCGGCAACATGCATGAGGCACCCACTATGACAATCAGCAGCAAGAACAGGATAGGCATAAGGAGCTTCGAAGCCCGCTCAATACCGTCGCGCACGCCGTGCTCTATAATAAGATAGGTAATACCTAATATAATAACAGTCCAGAACACCGGCTTCACAGGGTCGCTGGAGAAATCGCTAAAGTATGTCTGGAAATAGGACGGGTCACCATGTAGATGACCAACGAGCGAGGCCCACACATATTGCAAGCACCAGCCCGCAACAACGGCATAGTAGCTTGTGATGAGAAACCCCGTAAGCACACCCATGTAGCCGATGACCGACCACGGCATGCCGCCCGACAACTTGCGGAAAGCACGGGCTGTATTGGCTTGTCCATGGCGCCCGATAATGAACTCGCTTATCATGCAGGGAATGCCCAGCAACAGCACACACGCCACATAGATCAAGATGAATACTGCACCGCCGTTCTCGCCAGTCATATAGGGGAAACGCCACACGTTGCCAAGTCCGACGGCAGAGCCCGCAGTAGCCAGAATGACACCCAGTTTGCCACTAAAATTAGCTCTTTCTAACTTCGACATTTCTATATTTCTCATATTTTGCTTGCAAAAGTATAAAATATTTCTTACTTTTGTGGCAAAATTGCAAGAAAACGTTCAAGAAAAAATGAAAAATGTCATCACACACATAAGAAAGTACCCGTTATCGACTTTGTGTATTGTCATCGTGTGGATACTTTCGCTCGTGCCCTTTTTCCCGGAGACGCCGCTCGACGGCATCGAATTCATCGACAAGTGGACACATCTCGTGATGTACGGCGGTACATGCCTCGTCATCTGGTTTGAATACAGGCGACAGCACCGCCATGCAGACTATGAGAAACTGCTGTTCTGGGGATGGGGCGCACCTATCGCCATGAGCGGGGTGCTGGAACTGCTGCAAGCCTATGCCACCACCACACGCAACGGCGACTGGATGGACTTCATCGCTAACTTCACCGGTGCAACGCTGGGCGCACTGATAGGCTTTATTCTGATAAAGTGCTTCCCCAGACGCTGAACGGATATTTCCGCAGGTGACCGTTGTAGAAGCGACGGTCGCCCGTCACTTCGCGTCCGATGAAGCTGGGCTTCTCGAAAGGTTCGTCGGGCGATTGTAATTCCACCTCAGCCATCACCAGCCCTTCGTTGTCGCCGTAGAACTCGTCGACCTCAAAGACGTGCTGCCCATCGGGGCTCTTCACCAAAAAGCGCGTCTTATCGATGACACCCGGCTCGCACAGCTCAAAGAGATGGCGGGCTTCGTCGAGGCTTATCTCTTTCTCAAACTCATAGCGGCTCATGCCGCCATCCTGTGAAGGTCCCTTGATAGTCAGGTAGCCTCGGTCGCCACGGACGCGAACCCTGACGGTGCGCCCGTGGCCACTGAGGATATACCCTTGCTTAATGCGGTCGGAAGCGTAGGCTTGCTGCTTGTAGTCGTTGCCGCGAACCAGAAACTTCCGTTCAATCTCCATGCCGCTCATGCTACCATAAAGCTAGACCAGATGGCGTAGAAAATACCAAACACGATGAGTGCACCGATAATCCACATCACCACTTTTGTACCTTCTTGCTCCTGTTTCTTCTCGTAAGCCACACGCTTCGGGTTGGTCGACTTTGCTGTTTTTTTTGCCATAATTTTTTTTGATTTTTTTTATTCTCTAAAAAAGGTCGCGCTGGTTGGCGCGACCTTCTCTTCACTTTATATTGCCTGATTACTTGTTCGGACGAGACACGATCTTAATGGTGCTCTTAGGCTTGCTGTAACTTGCACTTCTTGACTTGCTGGTCAGCTCGCCAATGATAGACTCGAGGATGTAGTCCATGTCATAGAAACCACTGGAGAGGTTGGTGATATGTATAACATTCTTCCAGTCATTCATAACATCCCAGTCACCACCGTTATATTCATAATTACCGCTCGGAGCAAACAGAATCATACGACGGCCAGAAGGCATGGCATCCCACTTAGCCTTGACACCTTCAACAGTCATTGCTGTGTATCCACTGCCAACGAGATAAGGTGCATCAGTCCAAAGGATAACAACCTGACGGTGATAGCCATCGTCAATACCCCAGTCGCTCTTGCTGAAAGCAGCGTTAAGAGCCTCAAGTCCACTCTCAGCCTTGTCGCCACCACCCATTGCATAGATGCCATTCACGAATTCAGTAAATGCTTCTCTCTGTTCAGGCATCTGGTAGGTAGGACTCTGCTTCCACCAATTAGCGCCATCAACATTGATATCCTGGTAACCAATCACCTGAGTAGTCATGCCGGTCAGACCAATACCCAGATCATCGCACTTAGCCTTGAATGAATCATAGAACGACAGGGCGTTGTTCTTTACGGTATTGATAATGCCACCCATACTGCCAGTGAAGTCGATACACATCACAACGTCAACAGTCAGCAGGTTGTCACCAGTGGTGAACGACTTGATAGTGGTGTCATACAATACGTTATCGGTGGCGTTGCCATAACGCGGAATCAGTGTGCCGTGGCTGAAGTCGTTGAACTTGTAGTATGCACGATAATAGTAAGTAGTGTTGGGCTTCAAACCGCGGAAGTCAACATCGAAGCTCAGTGTGCCGTAAGGCTGGAAGCCAGTGTCCTGATATTCAGCACCGCCTTCACCGACGAACAGGTTGTCCTTGTTAGCATCGCAAACGATACCGTATGTACCCAGTGCATTGTAGACATCAGCAGGGCACCATACGGTTCCACTCAGTGTACATGAAGAACCACCCACCTTGAACGTAGCCTTACCAGTCCAGAGTGAAATCGTGTTGTAGATGCGAACTACAATTTCTGTGCGATACCAGTCACTCAGCAGGACAGCGAACAGATAGTCGCCCGTGGCGTGGACAGGAATCTTAGACACCTCAGTGTCGTTGGTCTCATAGTTCATATTACCAATGGTCTTGAACAGGTCAGCGAAGTGGCCAACCAGACTGGCAACTGCAGGCTTGATAGTCTCGCCGCTCGTATTGGCATTAATGACGTAGGCTGCGTTAGCCAGAGCTGCGCGGAACACGTCGGTCTTGTCCAGGTCAGAGAAGCTGGGGAAGTCTGCCTTCCTGCAGTCGTAGCTGCCGAGGAACTCAACGGCCTCGCCATTGTCGTAAAGCAACTCAACGATGGTGTCGTTGGGGAAGCTGAAGTAAACGATACCCTGATCCTTGACAACCAGCTGCGTAGGAACATTCTCGTCCTTCGTGATAATCAAGGTAGCCATCTCATTGCCGTCAACAGACATGAATGAAACAGAGCTGAACTTGCCTTCTTCCTCTGTGTTCACATCCTTGCTGAAGGTGAAATAACCGAACTTGGTCAGATAACCAGCATCCCAGTCTGCGATATGTGAATCCAATTTCACAATACCAGTCAGCTCGCTTTCGACCACAGGCTCTATCACTGCGTCTTCGGGTAAGCCCTCAGTCTTATCAGAAGCCGTAAATCCGATAGCGAACAATGCTACCAGGAATGATGAAAACCAAAACTTTCTCATAAGCATAACTTTTTTTGTTAATAATATAGATATAAATAAAAGAAATCACTTTAAGGTTGTAGTTTGCAAATTTATAAAATAATGTTTAAAAAGAAATAAATACCACTCAAGTTTTTTACTTCTTTTTATTCCATAAACGTTTATTAACAACAAAAAAAAGAGGAAGCCGAAGCTTCCTCTCATTGTATATGTGATATAATTATTAATAAACCATAATTTCGTCTAACAGGGTTGCACTGTCAAAGACACTGTCACCAACGTCACCCGACTGGAATTTCAGCGTGACGGTCTGTCCCCTGTACTTGCTGATATCAAAGGAGGCCTCCTGCCATCCAGTCATATAAACATCTCCCCTGTCGAAGACAATCTCAGGCGAAACATAAATAAGATTGCCCTGGACCCCATGGGCTGCCTCGAACTTTTCAGCAAACTGGTCGATATTATTCTGGAAGAGAATTTCCTCGTTGCCTTCCTTGTCGATGATACTAACAATCAGATAATCCATATATGAAGAGCCTACCCACTCCAGGAATTCCTCAGACAGGAAATTCCACTTGAAGGACAGCGTAGTCTCATTGCCTACGTTGAAGGTCTGCCAGATGCTGCCATACTTCTCTGTGAAGCCCAGACCGGTAGAGATGATTCCCATATAGTTGCCCTGAGTAGGTGCAAGGAAGCCTAACTGCGTGATGACGCGGCCATCGCCCTCTACATTCCATCCGTTCAGGTTGCCATACTCGAAGTCGCCGTTAATCAGACCCAGGTTGAAGCGCATATTGGAACTGCCCTTCATCAGATAAGAGGTTGTCCAGCTCTTAGTCTTGTAGGACTCTGTGAAGTTGAGGTCTTCAATATAAGACTCACCTGTCGTCTTCAAGTTATCACTAGTTAAGGCAGAGAAGAATTGTTCAGCCTTATTGTTACATGTGTAGACCGTTATGTCTGAACTGAAGCCCAGATAGGTCTTTGCGCCCTTGCTGATGAAAGCATCGGCAAACTCGTCATTCTTAAGGCTTTCGCAGCTACCATTGAAAACAATGGTGTTAGGCATAATGTTCTTGATTTTTCTTTCAAAGAACTTTGGTGTCACGGCATAGAATGTCTCCACAACGGTCTTGCTGATATCCTCACGATAGTATGCCATCGTCACAAGATAGTATGAGCCGGCAACATACTGGTAAATATAGTCTTTATAAACCTCTTCGCTGCCAAAGGTAATAAATGACTCTGCTCTTTCTCTGGTAAGAATCATGTTGCCTAACAGACCATGAGAGTCGAGAACGACCACGCCATAGCTGCTGAGGTTCTGCAAGGAAGCAGTTGTACACTCGTCGTTCTTAAGATAATCAACCTTGAATCCGATAGAACTGCCATTGAAGATAGGACCAAGTACAGGCTCCATGTCTTCTACGAAGTTGTTCTCAAACGGAGACCAGATCAGCACATTCTTGTTCTGGATAACATTTGCCTTGTTGGCAGGTGCCTTGAATGCTCTGGTTGTTCTGGCAGCAGCCTTCTGTTGCCAGATACCACGTGTCTGCAAATTCAACGGAACAGAAGGTCCATTCCTTCTGTTGTCGATCTGATTGCCGCCTTTGATAACACCCATGTTCGAGTCAACAAAGACATAGGAAGTAAGTCCGTTGATATAGTCCACCTTAATGACAGAGCCTTCTTTCTCAACTTTTGTCACGAAAGGCTGGTCTTTGAGCCAATCCATAATAGCTGTCTCAACACCTTCGGTCAACATACCGGCATTAATCAGGTCTGCAAGTTTTCCCTCCACGTCACTCTTATACTCCAGCAGAGAAGCAATCTTCTGTTCTGCAGCTTCCTTATCGAAGACGGTGATAGTAAATACGGGAGAATAGCTCTTCACTTCGCCAGATTCCTCCAAGGTTCTACCACCAATTCTGAAATACTTGACACCTGGTGTCTCATAATTGAAGGTATATTTAATCGAGTACACATTGTCGCCCTTGATTTCATCGCCTAATTCAAGGATACCATTGTCGAAGAGAGCACAAATAGAATCTATTTCCTCGCCCTTCTCGTCAACTTCAAACAAGGCAACACTGCCATCTACCAACTTCTCGTTGGGTGCAATACCTACTGTTATCCAAAGTTCCGTAGGAGAGCCTGCATACAACAGGTTGTTGTCAACGTTGGGACCGCTTAGGAAGGTTAAATATGAGTTTTTGGTAATGACAATCTTTGCAGAAGTCGTGTTCTTACCGTTGTCGGTTGCAATCACCTCTATCACGTTGTCACCTTCTTCTAATTTAAGATTAGAGATTTTCCAAACATCCAAGCCCTCTGCAGTTCCTTCTATGCCAAAATTCGTAACATAGGTTATTGACTCCAGACCAAGGTCGGCAGATGCTATACCTGAGATTTCCACACTCCCCTCGTTTGTCACAAAGACTCCTTCGGATGACGGAGCTAAAATCTGAATGGTCGGCATGCCCGCTATAACGGGATCTTCGGGTAAGCCTTCGGTCTTATCAGAAGCTGTAAATCCGATAGCAAACAATGCTACCAAGAATGATGAAAGCCAAAATTTTTTCATATTCTTAAAATTTAAGTGTTAATAAATAGGTTAATAATTTGTTTCTGCTGTTTAATTCGCAAATATATGAAAATATGTTTAAAAAGTAATAAACAAAGAATAATTATTTTATTACTTTTTTATTCGTATACATTTATTAATACTATGCGCAGACCTGGTGGTTCAGAAAATTGCGCTGTTCTGATTCCGTTCACGCCAAAGGTAAAGCGCGAGGGGAACAGAATAGCAAAGCAAGTCGGCGGCATCGAAGGTGCCTTTTGCAAGGCCAAGGCCCTGCAACATTTCGTGAATGATGGCTACAAGGGGGATGAGTGAGGCGGCCATGATCCTGATAAGCCGTTGGCTATTGTTCCAGACGGCATCCATCAGCAATATATAAGATGCGCCATAGAGGCCGTCAGGCAGACTAAACTTGACAAAGTCGGGGATAATCCAATGTTGTACATCAGCACGCAGAACTTCCAAGGGTGCAGAGAGTCCTATGGATATACACCACTGATAAAGCGTAATGGAACGACTACGGAACAGCAGATAGATAGCGATGCCGCAGAGTAACAGCAACACTCCGACAACGACTTGCGCCGTGACGTTTCGTGGAGCCGCCTTACTCATCAGCAACAGGGAATTCCATGAGATAAGCCTTGATGAAACCGTCGAGCTTGCCGTTCATCACGCTCTCGACGTCGCGGGTCTCGTAGTTCGTGCGGTGATCCTTCACGCGCTTGTCATCGAAGACGTATGAGCGTATCTGGCTACCCCACTCTATCTTCTTCTTGCCCGCCTCAATCTTTGCCTGCGCCTCAAGGCGCTTTTTCATGGCACGGTCATACAGCTGTGAACGGAGCAGCGTCAGTGCGCGCTCCTTGTTCTTGGGCTGATCGCGCGTCTCAGTGTTTTCAATGAGAATTTCCTCTTCCTCGCCTGTGTCGGGGTCGGTGTACCAGTAGCGCAGCCGGACGCCAGACTCCACTTTATTCACATTCTGTCCGCCGGCACCTGAGGAGCGGAACGTATCCCACGACAGTTTCGCAGGATCAACATATACCTCAATGGTATCGTCGACCAACGGTGTGACGAACACAGAGGCAAAGCTGGTCATGCGCTTGCCCTGAGCATTAAAAGGCGAAACGCGCACCAGGCGGTGTACACCGTTTTCCGACTTCAGATAGCCGTAGGCATACTCGCCGCCCTCTATCTGCATCGTCACGCTCTTGATGCCGGCATCGTCGCCATCGAGCAAGTTGGAGATAGTGACCTTATAGCCATGTGCTTCGGCCCACCGCATATACATACGCATAAGCATCTGAGCCCAGTCCTGGGCCTCAGTACCTCCGGCACCGCTGTTGATTTTCAGCACGGCATCCATCGGGTCTTCTTCCTGACGCAGCATGTTCATCAGCTCCAAATCCTCTATCGCCTTGATGGCTTTCTGATAGGCTTCATCCACCTCTTCTTCCGTAACCATCTCGTCCTTGTAGAAGTCGAAGGCTAATTGCAGTTCATCGGCCATGGTGCGCACTTCGTTATAGCCGTCGATCCACTTCTTGATAGCCTTCACTTTCTTCATCTGGGCTTCTGCCCGTTTCGGGTCTTCCCAGAAGTCAGGAGCCTGCGTGCGCAGGTCTTCCTCTTCCCATTCTATCTGTTTCTCATCAATCTTCAGATAGTGTTTCAATTTATCGGCTCTGTCGAGCACGTCCTTCAATTGCTCTTGTGTAATCATGCTTATTCCTCGTACATCATGTCGATTTCATGCCTATAGTTCTCGTTAAGCACACGGCGTTTGATCTTCAGTGTGTTCGTCAGTTCGCCGCGCTCCATGCTGAATGCATGGGGCAGAAGTGTAAATCGCTTGATTTGCTCGTAATAGGCCAGCTGCTGCTGCAGGGTGTCAATACGCTCCTCCATCATGTCGTGAATCTGCTGGTTCTTACAAAGATCCTCACGGGTCTGGAAGTCGATGCCATGTTCGCGTGCATACTCCTCGAGCAGCGGATAAACAGGAATGATAAGGGCAGAAACGAACTTTCGCTGATCGGCAATGATTGCTATCTGGTCAACATACTTGTCGACGAGAATCTTCGACTCTATCATCTGCGGAGCTATATATTTGCCATTGCTGGTCTTATACAGATCCTTGATACGCTCTTTCAGGAACAGTTCACCGTCCTTCAAATAGCCGGAGTCGCCAGTGCGGAAATAGCCATCGTCCGTGAAGGCCTGCTTCGTCAGATCCTCACGGTTATAATAGCCCCGCGTGATGGTTGGGCCTTTGAGCAACACTTCGCCTTCGTCGCTGATGCGTATTGAAATACCCTCGATGGGGATACCCACAGAACCAACCGTCCACGGGTCACCCAAGTGATTACAGCTGACGGTGGCCAAGGACTCGGTCAGTCCGTAACCTACCACCATGTTTATGCCGATGGAATGGACGAATTCTTCCACCTTCGGATTGACGGTGGCTCCAGCGGTAGGGAAGAAATGGGCATTCTCCAGGCCCAACTCCCTGCGGACAAGTGAGAAAATGGTCTTGTTGAGCATCTCGTACTCAATATGGAGGGTCACTGGCGGCTTCTTACCCTTCGACAAGTAGTCAATGTTATGGCGTTTACCTACGGCGATGGCGTGCTCGAAAATCTTTCGCTGCATGACACTGCTCGACTCTATCTTCTCCTGCACACCCATGTAGACTTTTTCCCAGAAACGAGGAACCGAGGACATACACGTGGGGTGGGTTTCCTTCATGGCCTGCTGCACCTGCTGGGGATAGGTATTGACGATAAGCTTTGCACCCTCGGTGAGACACAGGATTTTCCAGCCCTTCTCAAAGATGTGGGTGAAAGGCAGGAAGTTCAGTACACGGTCCTCTTCGCCTACGGGTACACACTTGTTGTTGGCTTCCAGGGCGGCGTGATACTGGCCACAGGTCAGGATGACGCCCTTGGAGTCACCCGTCGTACCGCTGGTGTACAGAATATTGGCTATATCATCCATAGAGGCAGATGCCTGCAGGGCTTCGACCTCCGTCTGGCGCGGCAGTCCATCGCCTAATTTCAGGAAGTCGTCGAAGTACATGGCCATGGTGTCTTCCTTGTTCAGGCAGACGCCACGGTCAAACACGATGATGCGCTCCAAGGTGTGGCAGGTAGCCTGCACACGGTGCGCTTTGTCATACTGATCCTGTTCGCCGACAAAGAGGATGCGTATCTTTGCATCGTTCAGAATAAATTGTATTTGCTGTTCCGAGCTGGTAGCATAGAACGGAATGGTGACTGCACGTACGCCCCAAGCACCAAAGTCGCAGAACAAGTACTGCGCCGAGTTCTGCGAGAACACGCCAACGTTCTCCTGTTTCTTCACACCAAGGTTCAACAAGGCATTAGACACCTGCCGGACAATGGCAGAGAATTGGTTCCAAGAGCAGGATTTCCACTCTGTACCACCGAAGTCTTTATAGATAAGCACTTCGCGATCACCGTATTTCTTGGCCTGCTCGTGAATGAGTACTGCCAGATGGCTGTTATTCTGCATAGCTACAACAAATTTCGTGCAAAAGTAAGCAAAAAAAACGAAAAATCCAAAATAATTTGAGCATTTGATAATTATTTCGTACCTTTGCGACCATGGAGCAATACGTTATCGACGCCGTGGAACTGCTGAAACGGCTCATTGCCACACCTTCTGCCAGCCGTGATGAACAGAAGGCAGCCGACATCATGAGCGAACAACTTACGGCCTGGGGACTGCCCTATGGCCGTGAGGGGAACAATCTATGGGTAGGTTGTCAGGACTGGGATGAACGTCGTCCTACCGTGATGCTTAATGCACACATCGACACGGTCAAACCCGTCACATCGTGGACACGCAATCCGTTTGAACCAACCGTCGTAGACGGTGACGTGCTCTACGGTCTTGGTTCCAACGACTGCGGCGGTGGACTGGTGGCCACGCTTCAAGCCTACCGTATCATGTTATCGCGCCCGCGTACCTATAATATATTATGGGTGTGCTCAGCTGAGGAAGAAGTCTCCGGTCAGAACGGATTCAGCCGTGTGCTTCATTTTTTACCACCGATAGACGTGGCCATCGTCGGTGAGCCTACGGGCATGCAGCCCGCTACGGCTGAAAAAGGACTGATGGTGATTGACGGCTATGCCCACGGCCGTTCGGGTCATGCTGCCCGCAACGAGGGTGTAAACGCTATCTATGAAGCACTGGACGACCTCACATGGCTGCGCGACTACAAATTCCGCAAGGTAAGCCCGTTGCTCGGCCCCACAAAGATGACGGTGACGGTGGTGGAGAGCGGCACCCAGCACAACGTGGTGCCCGACCTGCTGCACTTTGTGATTGACGTGCGCAGCAACGAGTATTACCAGAACGAATATCTGTTTGAGTTTCTGAAGAAACACATGAAGAAGTGTGAACTGAAAGCACGCTCCTTCCGCCTCCATTCGTCGGCCATCAGTCACGACCATCCTTTGGTGCAGCGTTGTCTGCAGATGGGCATGACGCCTTTTGGTTCACCGACACTAAGCGATCAGGCGCTGATGCCGTTCCCGTCGCTGAAGTTAGGCCCCGGCGAGTCAAGCCGCAGTCATTCTGCCGACGAATTCATCCGCATTTCGGAGATACGACAGGCCATAGAAACCTACGTGACTTTGCTGAGCCAGGACTTACAATTGTAAGAACGGACGTTTACCGGGCAAGCCAGTGGGACGGATTCATAGGAGTTGCTCCATTGCGCAGCTGGAACTGCAGGAGGTTGTCAGTGCCTATGGTTCCCAGTCCTTGGCGCGTGCTTACTTTCTGGCCTTTTTTGACGCTGACGGATGACAAGTTGCTATAAACGGAAATATAACGGCCGTGGCGCACCATGACCCCCATGACCCCGCCAATATTGAAGACGGAACAGACCTCACCGTTGAAAATACTGCATATCTGCGCACCCGATTGTCCTTTGATGGTGATACCCTTGCTGTCGAGCCTGACACCTTTGAGTCCATCAACATTGTGCTGACCGAACCCCGTGACAATGCGATAGCCGCCAGTGACAGGCATGGGCAGCCGCCCCCGGTTGCTTTCGAAACTGCCGTTCAGCTGGCGGTCTTCAGTAGAGAAGGACAGGGATTCGCGTTCTTCACGCTCTTTCTTACGAGCCTCTGCCATGTCACGTTCGTGGGCTTTAGCCTCGGCAGCAGCCTGACGCTCAGCGGCCAGTCGTTCCTGTTCTGCCTCGCGAGCGGCACGCTCGGCAGCCGCTTTCTCTTCAGCGCTCTTCTTGGCGGCAGCCAGTGCCTTTTGTTTGGCACGCTCTTCACGGGCTTTCGCTTCAGCTATGCGTCGGGCATTCTCACGGGCGGCAGCTTCGGCTGCGGCCTTCTTACGGGCCAGCTCTTCTGCCCGTTTCTTGGCAGCCTCCTCGGCAGCCTTGCGTCGTGCTTCGGCTTCGGCGCGGGCTTTGGCGCGGGCCACCTCTTCAGCAATCAGTTTTTCTATCTGGGCGTTGAGGGCTGCATCCTTCTTGCGCTGCTCGGCGATAAGGCTCTGTATGGTCTTCTGCTCCTTTTGCAGGCTGTTGACCACCTGCTGCTGCTCTGTCTGCTTATTCTCCAGATTCCGGCGCTCTTGCTCACCACGGCTGAGCAGGTTGCTCTTCTGCCGCTTGGTGTTGTTCAGTTCTTCATTCGCCAGGGCTACCTGCTCCTTCATCAACATCACAGCCTCGCCCTGTGCACGCTGATACTGAGCATACTCACGCGTGAACCGCATACGCCGGTACATCTGCGTTAAGTTATGGGCACTGAAGACAAACATCAACTGATTCTGAAGCGCCCGGTTGCGATGCATGTAGCGCATGGACTTCAGGTAGTTCCGCTTGCGGTCTTCCAGTTTTTTCTCCAAGTTCTTCAACTGGATATCCAGCGATGTGATGTTCTTGTCAAGCTCGCCAATGTCGTGACGGATGGTGTCGATCGTTCGTCGCTTGTCGGCAATCTCCGTGTTAATCATCTGCAGGTTCTCAAGCCGTTGTTTCACGTTCTTGCGGTTAGCCTGCAACCGCTGTTCCTGCTCCTTGATTTGCTTCTGCAGCTGCTGCCGCTGGTTTTGCAGCCCCTTGACCGTCGGTTGAGCAACGGTTTTCGTCTGCTTGGTTTTTGCCTGTGTTTTCCGTGTGGTCTTCCCGGTGTTCTTTTTAGTGGTCTTGACAGTGCGTGCCTTCTGTTGCGCAGACTTGCGGGTCTGAGCAACAGAAACGCCAGCTGCCACTGTCCAGCAGCAAAAGACAAACAGCAAGAAACGAAACAGCCTCATGATGGATTAGAGAGCCATGAATCGCTGCAGGATTTCGTCAACGGTCACTTCACGGTATTTATTGGAAATCTCCGTACGTGTCTCCCATTCCGTCTCATGCTTGACATAGTTGATCTTCATTCCCAGCTTGATTTCCTTCTTCGGAGTCGTCAGCATGATGTTCATGGTGTTGGGAAAGCGCTTTTTGCCATCCTCCAGCAGCGTGAAGTTGTCATAGTCCCAGTTCAGCTGTGTATTTCCGTTGATGCGATCCTTGTATATGATATTGGTCATTTTTATCGTTCCTGAAGCCTGACTGGTCAGCCAGCTGTAGTCAATCTTGCCGTCTTCCAAGGAGATAATGACATCGTCTTTGTCGACATTGGTAGTGAATCGGCCCGCGTCTTCTGAGGAAACAGAGGAACGGTTAGGCAAGAAGAGCTCATTCCAGAAGAGGGCCTGCAGTGAATAGAAATTCAGGCCACTGTTGCGCAGGAAGTCAACGGAGAGGTAAGGAGCTTTCAAATACTGCTTGTTGATACGGTCCATGATGAGCACATAATCCTTTGTAAACTCCAGACGGGCGGCCTCGACAAATCCGAAAGCCATGAGCTGCAGGCGGATGACGTCGTCGCGCTTCATTCTCAGGTTACCGGTCAGGGTGATGTTCTGTGCACCCACTTCCACGCTGAACTTAATCTTCGACGTGATGAACTTCACCGTCTGGTTGTTGTCGTTCACTTTGTTAAGGAAATCTGTCTGACCGACGCTGGATACGACGGGCTTCGTTTCCTCAACGACCTTTTTCTTGGTGCCGCAGGAGGCCAGCACCAGTGGCATAACCATAAAAGCCACTTTCAGGATGCTTGATGTCTTCATTTCTTAATGTATTTTTTCCGTTTTATCTTTCTGGAGAGTAACTTGTTGTCAGGAGCTTTGGCCAGTGCCTCGTTCCATAGCTGCAATGCACGCTCCGGCTCATTGCAAAGCATGCAGATGTCGCCGGCGTGCTCTATGATGACGGCCTGATCGGTGCTGTCGTTCTGCAGGGCCTGCTCAATATATATCTTCGCTTCGGCATAGCGCTGTTGCATGAACAGGATCCAAGCATAGGTGTCAAGATAAGTGGCATTCGTCGGCTCGGCCTTGATGGTCTTATAGCTCATCTGTTCGGCCTTGTCCAGCTGTTCGCCCTTGACGCTGAGGAAATAGGCATAATTATTCAGGCACATGATATTGTCGCTCTTCCACTGCAGGCAGGAGTCGTAGGCCTCGAAAGCCTCCTTCTCCAATCCTTTCTGGTGGAGCAGGTCACCCATGATGGCATAGAAGTCGCTGACAATGGCCACGTTGCTGTTTTCGTTGATCACGCCTATGCCGTTCTGGAATGCTTCCAGGGCGTTGTCCTGTCGTTCCTGCTGGTAATAGGCCATGCCCTGATAATAGTAGAAAGCCATTTCCTCCGGATTGTACTGACGCGCCTCTTGACAGAGCCCAATGACCTCGTCCAGGTCTTTGCGGTCCCATGCGAAACCGACTAATTGCAGGCGGGCGGCCGCATTGTCGGGTGCGATGCGTAACACGGTCTGCAGCATCTGGCGTACACTGTCGCGGGGCATTTTTTTCAAATCCATGTAGGCAGCACAGAGGGAGGCGATGTCGTCCGTCTGCTGAGGCTGGGCCAGCATTTTGTGAAACATGGCCAGCACCTGGGTACTGTCGCCGCCACTGCGCTCACTGTCGGCCACTATCTGCCGTATCAGATAGATGCGCTGCTCGGTACTTGTGTTCTTATTCAGCAGAATACGTTCCGTCATGGAGTCCACCTTCTCGGTCTCACCCTGCACACGGTAGTATCCCCGCAGCGACACCTGGGCACGGGTGTTGTCAGGCTCTTCGGCCAAGATTTCTTCATACAGCTTCAAGGCTTGTTGCTCTTCGTCGTTGCGCAGAAGCACGTCTGCCAACAGACCCTTGTAGTTCAGGTCGTTAGGATACTGGCGCACCAGTGATTCTATCTCAGAAATAGCGGCCTGCTTGTTGCCCATCTTTGTGAAAATCTCACTCTTGGTGTACGACAGCCGCTCTGACTTTCCTTCCGCGTTTTCCAGTCTGTTCAGCGTCTCAATGGCTTTCTCGTTGTTGCCTGTCTGCTGATACAGTTCAAACAGCATTTCAAGCAACTCTTCCCTGTCCTTGTTCTGGTTATAGAGACGGTCAACTACGACAATGGCTTTCTCGTAGTCCTGCTGGCTGATATACGACTGCGCCACCGTCTCTAAGAAAGTATCATTGTCGGGCTCCAGTTCTGCCGCTTTCAGGAAACACTGCTGAGCAAGGCTGTCTTTCTTCAGCATCTGGTAGTATTGGGCCATGTAATAATAAGCCTCAGCTCCCCGAGGGTTCAGCTTGATGCAGTGCTGGAGCAGGTCAAAGGCAGCATCGTTGTTGCCTTTCTGACGTTGCACCATGGCCTCAAGGAAAAAATAGTCATAGCTTATAAGGGCCGAATCTAACTGTGCCGAAGCCGCAGCCCCGGTCATCAGGAACAGTCCTAAAAGCAGCACCCGTATGTTCATCTTCTATTTTACTTCACACCCGTATGGCCATAACCGCCTTCACCACGCTCTGTCTCGTCAAGCACGTCCACCTCGGCAAATTCGCCCTGTTCATGGCGCGCAATGACCATCTGGGCAATACGCTCACCATCGTTCACAACAAATTCGTCCTGCGACAGGTTAATGAGCAGAACGCCTATTTCGCCACGGTAATCAGCATCTATCGTTCCAGGAGAATTGAGCACGGTAATCCCCTTTTTCAGGGCCAGTCCACTGCGCGGCCGTACCTGGGCCTCATAGCCCGCGGGCAAGGCGATGTACAGACCCGTCGGAATCAGCCGGCGCTCCATGGGTTTGAGCACGACGGGATTGTCAAGATTGGCTCTGAGATCCATGCCGGCACTCTGCGACGTGGCATACTGAGGCAGGGGCTGATGCCCCTTGTTGACGACTTTGATGACCATAAAACAATAAATTAGAGTGCAAAGTTACGAATAATTTCAGCTTTCAGCAAAGTTTTTATGTTTTTTTCTGCAATTTTATCACCGCAATCCCAGAAAAACCAACTTTGCATGCTTAACTCTTTGTCTCACGTCAATAAGTCATCAAACTTTGAAAGGAGGGCACCGCCGTCCGCCGTGGCGGAAGCGCCGCCCTCCTTGGGTTTGTCGTGGTTGCTCACACGTAGCGTTACTCCAGCGTGAACTCGATGCTGCTCACAAGTGAGGGGCCGAAAGAATCAAGGGTTGTCGCCAGGTTTACCGACGCGGCATCGCCTGTCCACGTGAATTTTAAGGTCGAGTTGAAATTATTTGCTGCTTCTTCACCTGAGGGCCAACCACTTTCCAACTGGCTGAAATAAGCATACGTGTACCAACCTTCATAAGTAGTGGCCGTTATCTCAATCTTTGTGAACTTCTTGCCGTCTGGTGCAGTGAAAGTATAGCCACCGGTGTAGGGTTGGTTCATAGCGAACATGATGCCTTCTTGACCACCTCCCCAATTTGCCCACTCGGCATCACACCCTTCAGCATTACCACGCAGCGTGACGCCCTCTTTCGTATATGAGTCCCAACCGTCAGGTGCTCCGCCCCAGAATTGAAGGTCACTGACGTTGCTGCTGTTCCACGTGACGATAGTTGCAACCGGCTCCGGCTCTCTTAATGAGTAAGTAGCAGCAAAAGGCATAGGAATGAAATCGTCCGAAGCCTTAACCCAACCTTCGCTTGGTTCAGGTCCGCTATTATCTACGACATATAACTGCTTATCTCCGCAGAACACATTATCGCCTACAACCTTCCATCCAATCTCTCTATTGACAGCGAAAGTGACAGTATGCGACCAACTGCCATCTTCATTCTCATAATACACATCTTTGTCGGCAGCCGATTTTTTAATCACCTCTGTCATTACAAAATTATTTTCATTCAATTTGTAGTACTTGCCGGCTGCGAACTTATAGCCCGTCTTGCTACAGGTTAAATAATAGACCCCCTCTTGCTGACCTGTGAAGGTAATCGTAGCGGAAGCAAGCAGCGTGGAAACCGCTGACGCAGAGAGACTGTATTTTGCAGCCAAGACTTCTGCTAACAAGGACTGGCTTGGCAGGGAGAAATAGTAAGGTTGACCACCTAAGCCGGTGAAAGGGCCTATTTTCTCCGTGACCGTACCTACCTCCGGAATATCCATTGTCACCGACACAGTCAGCGAACTAATATTAGTAGTTCCCCCTGGGCTCTGATAGCTAGCGTGTGGTGAGAGAACCACCACGGCCGTCTGGTTGACAAAGTTGGCACTTGGTTCGCTGACAATGATGTTCTTTCCACTGATTTCCGAGATGGTGACGGTGGCTATAGCCATATCAAAGTTCTCAGCACTTGTGGCTAAGCCGTTCAGTGTGCCGTCCTGTGATGCAAAGCCTTCGATACTGGCTATCGGGTGATAGGACAGTGTCAGTTCATCGCTCACATTAATATCTGCATCTCCCGAGATTGTTCCCGTGAATGTCGCTTCAAGGCCAACGATGTTCGTGGGACTGAGCGTTCCTATTTGGGTTCCATTCTTGGTGACCACGATTTCGTCGGTTGTCTCCCATGATGCCACGACAGCACTGCCGTCTAAGCCGAGTGCGCGGGTAGCGCTGCCGTCCTTCGAGGCGCTGATGGTGAGGGTGTAGCCCTGCTTGTCGGTGTTGGCGGGCTGTTCGTTGACGATGTCATCGTCGCTTGAGCAAGCGGCGAAGGCGGCTCCTGCCATCAGCAGGGCGGCCAGAGTGCGGATATTGCTAATTGTCTTTTTCATAATTCTGTCCTCCTTCTTTTACCATCCTAAATTTTCGGTGTCATCTTCTAATTGTTCACGCCCTCCATTGGCAGACATTGTATAAGGGCTGCCAGTCAGGATGTGGCTTCTGTGTTGCAACTGGACGACCTTCATCGTCGGTTTCTGATAATCTTTTTTGTTCATAATTCTCTTTTGTTTTTGTTTTAATACTATGTTAATTGATTCACTGTTTCGTCACCACGACAGACAGACAAAACAACATGTACACAACGTTCTTGTGTACGTGTTAATTTGGGTGCAAAATTACAAAAAGACAGCTATTCCTGCAATAGCTCAGACAAGATTGAAAGGGTTTTCAGACAAGATTGAAAGCCTGGCAGACAAGATTGATAGTCTGACAGACAAAAACGAAAGTCGCCAGAGTTATCTGACCTCGCCTGATTTGGCGGCTTCGGTGCGGTAGTCGGAGGGAGAAATGCCGTAATGCTGGCGGAAGCGGTCGCTGAAGTAGGCGCTGCTGTCGAAACCGCTGTCAGTGGCAATCTGTACGATGGTGCGCTCTGGCTCATGGACCAGCAGGCGGGCGGCATATTCGAGACGCAACTGCAGGATATACTTATTGAGCCTGAAGTGCTCGCTGCCTTGGGAGAAGACGGCACCCACGCGCTCCTTCGACAACTGGAAGCGGTCCATGATGGCCTGGCGTCCGAAATTAGGATCGAGGAAAAGTCGCTCGTGCATGACAACCTCGTTGATATGCAAGAAGAGCTGTTCGTCGGTGAGCACTTTCAGGTCGTAAGAGTCGGCGGTAGGCGACTGGGCCTGTGCCTGTGTCTGTGCCCATTTCTCGTCCCAGTACATCTTCTTGTAATTGATGGCCTCGGCAATCTGCAGTGCCAGGACTTGGTTCTTGCGGCTGATGATGCGGTTTTTGCGGATAATGACGACGGCCAGTGCCATGACGCCGAGGAGCACGGCGAGGACGATGAACAGCAGGTAGCGCTGGCGGGTGTTCTCGGCCTGCTGCTGCATGATGATCTGCTCCTGTTCCTTCTCGTGATAGACGGCGGCCAGCTCCTGAGCAGTGTTCCTGGCCTTACGGGTCTTCAGCGTGTCTTGAATCTCGAGCACCTGTTCGTAGAGGTTAGCTGCCTGCTGGTAGCGGCCCATCTGCTGACAGACATCGGCCAGCCCCCACTTGGCGGTGTTCATCATCTCGCCCAAGGTGTCGCCCTGCTGGCGCACACGCTGGATCAAGTCGTTATAGATGGCGACGGCCTCCTGATGAAGACCGCGCCTCTTCATGTAGTCCACGATGAAATAGTCGCGGGTGTGGTTGCCCTCATACTGCACGGCCTGCCAGGCAGCGTAGGCCGAGTCGGCCTGCTGGTAGTACAGGCTCTGCAATTGGCCAGAGGTCGAGCGTCCCATCTGGGCGAGTACCGACGCCTTCTTAGCCAGTGCCATGCGGCGGTCTATCAGCTGCTGGTTCGGCGTCGAGCCCCAGCGCGTGCCCTCCATGGTGAGCTGCAGGTTGCGCTCGTTGGTCTTCAGCGCATGGTCGTAGTCCTTCATCGCACCATACAGGCTGGCCAGCAGATTCAGGTAGCCATGCATCTGGTGGTCGGCATCCGCACGGTCGGTCTTCGCCATCAGGTCAATGGCCTGGATCACGTTCTGGATGCCCTTCTCGCGGTCGCCCTCGAAGAAGAGGTTCTGGCCCATCGTCATGTGTGCCAGCGACTGATAGTAGTCGTTGCCTGTCTGCGTGGCCAGGTCGAGCAACTGCTGCAGCCATTTATACTGCTCCACCTTGTGGCCGGAGAGCTCGCTGGCATTGCAGAGGCAGTTCAGCACGTTCAACCTCTTCTCGCTGTCGGCCTTAGCCTCCTTGCTGTCTAACAGCTGCAGGTACAGCTTGTAGGCATCGCGGAACTGCATACGGCTGTAGAGCGAGTCGGCCGTGCTTATGGTCTGGTCGAACCCGGCATTGTATGTATGGCCTGTCGCATCCTTCGGATTACCACTGCCTGAACAGCCTGTCATCAAGACTGCTATCAATAGTGATAATAGGTATAAAGTCTGCTTCATGGTTTACGTAATTAATTCAAATACGCTGCAAATATACTACTTTTTTTTGACGCATAAAAGAATTTAACAGAAATTGGAATAAAGAATTAAAAAAATTAGAATAATTGGATTAAAATCTGCGGAGCCTCCACAGAAATGTCCCACGGCCTGGGACAAATGTCCCACAGCCTGGGACAAATACGCGGAGGCTCCACAGAAATCCGTAGAAACTCCAAAGAAAACTTAATTTTTTTCTCTTACTGGTGAATAATTCAAAAATTTTATGTAAGTTTGCAGTGTATGACACTAAAAACCAAAGTATATGAAGAAATTTTTGTTACTGCTTTTAGCACAGATCCTACTGCCGGTAAGCATGTCGGCAGAACAACAGACTGCACTGATGGTGCTGACCAAGGATAACGTGCAGCACCAGTTTGTCATTGCTGAAGTCAGGCCGCAGGTAACGTTTGAGGGCAACAGCCTGAAGGTAACGTGTGCCCGCGAATCGGCCTCGGCCATGTTTGCATTGTCCGACGTAGTACGTTTCACTTATATCAAGGTCGACGTTGACGGTGTTGACGAACAGCAGTGTGACCCTGCTGGTGTCAATTTCGAAAACGGGATGCTTGTTATCTCACAACTGGAGGCCGATGCTTCTGTCTGTATCTACACGACCGACGGTCGTCTGGTCCAACAGCTGAAGGCCCGCCGTTCTGGAACCTACCGTCTCAGTCTTTCGCAGCTCCCTCATGGGGTGTATCTCGTCAAAGCCGGTAACACAACCTATAAGATAGCAAAGCAATGAGACGACATGATCATACTTTAGTGCTGTTGGCCATGCTTGCCATGGCTATGCCCATGTGTGCCCAGCAGGAGCAGGACGCGCTCTATATCTACCGTAACGACGGGGGCTTCAACGCTTTCTTCTTCCGCGACATCCAGCGCATCGACTATAGTAAGGTCGATACCCTCGGCGTGGAACAGGCCGACTACGTGGTGCAGGAGGTCTATGCCCTCGACTCGGTCTTCCGAATTCCCCTGTCGGCCATCGACTCCGTGGCCTTCGTCACACCCGAGACGAAGTATCAGCCCGATGTGGCCCACACCACCGAGAGCGACCTGTGGAACTATGTCATAGCCACCGACAGCGTGTCGTGGCTCTTGCTGAACAAGAGCATCCCCCCGGCCCTGGTGCCGAAGGTGGGCGACAAGCTGGTGACCATCGACCAGACGGAGATGCTGCCCGCAGGCTTCGTGGGCCGTGTGGCCACGGTTCAGGACGAGGGTGGCGGCATCCGTGTCACCTGCGGCAAGGTGGAGCTGACCGAGGTGTTCCAGCAGTACGTGTGCAAGGTGGATGCCTACGCCGACCCCGACGAGGCGGCTGCACGCGGGCCGAGACGGTCGGAGCAGGCCTACAAGAAGAAACTGGACATCAAGCCTATGGCGAAGACCCTGCACCTGACGGCTGCCAACAACATTAGCGACAATTTCTCCATTGACGGCAATGCCTACTTAGGCATATCCGTGAAACCCACCATCGACCTGCGCGTATTCCTGGCCGTGAGCATGGCGACGGGTGTCAACTTCGACATGGTGATGAGCGGTACCATGGAGACGCAGTTGCAGTTTGGCATGAACGGCATCCTCAACGGACACATCAACGTGCCCATCATTAAGAACATCGTACCCATCCCCGCCTGTCCACCGGTGATGTTCAACGTCGAGCTGGGACTCTTCACCGAGCTGCAGGGGTCGCTCAACATTGGTGCCGTCTACAGCACCACGGAGAAGTACTACGCGCTGTGCCAGTTCAACAGCCTGTTGGAGGGTGGCCGCCAAGCCCTGGCCCGCGTCGAGCATGTCAAGGACACGCTGATGTGGAACGACATGACTGCGAAGGTGACCTTGAATGTCGGCGGCTACCTGAAGAAGAGCCTGTCGTGTGTCTCCACCGACATCTCAGAGTCGGGACTGCGCACCGAAATCGGTCTGCGGGCCGAGGTGGAGGCTCCCATCAACTGGGCCGACGGTGCCCTCTTGGCCATAGGCGGACTGACGGGCGAAGCCTTGGGCAAGACCATCCTTGCCAACCAAGAACGCAGCCGCAAGCTCTACGACCAGGTAGACAAGGGTACCATCACCCTGTCGCGTTTCTCCAACGTCCAGGCCTTTGCCAGTATGCTCAACTGGACATTCACCAAGAAGTGGGAACAGACCACACAGATAGGCAACACCATGGGACTCGTGCCCCACATCGGCAAGCCCGTCGTACGCATGGCGACACAGCACGACAACAATGTCTACCTTAACTTCCCCATGGAGCGCGAGCTGCTGTTCCCCGTGAAAGTGGGGGCCGACATCTACAACAGCAAGAATGAAGTCGTCAGCCAGGTCAGCAACGACATGGCCTACGCCGGCAGCCAGTCAGGGCCGCTGGCACAGAGGGTGGCCTTGGCCGGACTGCCAGAGACCGGCCGCTACAAGGCATACCCGCGCATGGACCTCTTCGGTTTCCGCCTCTATAGTGAACCCACCGACTCGTTCAGTGCCGCCAAAGCCACCCTCGACGTGCCGGTGAAGCAGGTCACCGTCCCGTCGAGTGTGGGACATGTAGACCTGACAGTGAACACCAATCTCGACAACCTGACCTTCACCCCCACGGCCAATTGGCTCACCTATAGCTGGAACCCGTTCGACAAGGTGCTGACCGTCTACCACGAGTCCCTGCCGACGGGCACGGACAGCCGCAAGGGCAGCATACAGATTGTAGCCCGCGACGGCGACGGCTCAGAGCTGGCTGCCGAGGAGATAGAGCTGACCCAGGTGATGGCCTACATAGAACTCTCCACCACCGAACTTACCGTCGGCGTGAAGGGAGGCACCAGCGTCATCAACATCACCTCGACCAACTGCAAGGACCTGCAGACAACGACGAAGAGCAACTTTATGCACCCCAGCATCAGCGGCAACACCGTCAGCATCCTCGTCGATGAGAACACCTCGACCGAGGCCCGCGATGGTACGGTGGTCGTCAGCGGGCTCTTAGAGTCCGTCGGCGTGCGCGTAGAGCGCATCATCAGCATCAGCCAGGACGGCACGATGACACCGCACGAGACCCAGCTCTTCGACAACAGCGACCTGTCGCTCGTGGTCAATGGCATCGACCTGTTCGTCAACGCCTTGGGCGGCACTGTGGGCGGCAAGACCGTGAAGCAGGGCGACTACATCGTCTACAAGTCGGGAGACACGAAGGTACAGGGCAGTGGAGACAACAGGACGGAGGCCTCCTGGGAGATAGAGCTATTCATCGACCCGAAGGACAACAACATGATGCACGACTACAAGCTGGCTACCGGCTCGCTGTCGTATCTCCTCAACCAATATTCCACCACGGGCACGGGCGACAAGAAGGTCAATCACCTGAGGACGACACGCTGGTCGTACAATATCAGTGACCTGAACGTCAGCTACGTCTCGACGGGATATATGCGCTTCGGTGGCAGGAACACGCAGGAGGCAGGGATGGATAAAATCTCTGACTTCTCCTACTCGGTGGAAGAGGACGGCAAGCAGACAACCTACTGGTCGCAGGCCGACCTCAATGCCGACAGCGAGCACAGCCTGAGCGTCCTGCTCTACTTTGCCGACGGCGTGCCCGTGCTCGATGCCAGCGTCACCGTGGTTGAAGCCGGCGGCGACGCAGACTACACGTTCTTCCAGGTAGAGCGTAATGACGTGGTGCAGGAACTTGAACTCACCACCAGTGCCGACTGGCTCACCGTCGAAGAAGAGCCCTTCAAGATACATTGGGCCGTCAACGACAGCAAGGACGACCGCACAGGCTTCGTCTACCTCAACGGTAAGCTGGCCGACGGCAGCACGATTACCCGCACCATCACCGTCAATCAGAAATACGAACGTATCTGGGACGACGAATGGAACATCAGCGAGAACCAGAAGGCTGAGCTGCCGTCAGAGGCCGTGCTCACAGAGCTTCGCAACCACGGCATGCCCCTCTACTTGGGCGAAGAACCGCCATCGGTCAGCGGCGTATTTGAGGTTCATCCCCTCGAACTGGTCTATGCCGTCAATCCTGGAGATTCCGAAGAAGGCGAGTTGGAGGGCGCCACCTACGTCTTCAGCATCACGTCGCTGTCGGGTTCCAGCAACAAAGCCCGCCTGCTGACTTATGAAATATTCCCCAAGTGGAGTTACAAGTCTCCAGCAAGCGAGTTCTTCTGCTACTACGGTGGCGAAGGTAAGCAGTTCACACTGTCGAACATCACAACCTACACAGACGACAACCCGCTGAGCGCGTTCACCATGACCTATGTCACCATGGTCTCGGGCGAGATTGACGGCAACCAGGTCAAGAACCTGCACTACGCTTACGTCGACTTGGATGAAAAAGGTAAAATTGAAGACCTGGCCATCGTCAAGGATGGCGACGGCGTCAGCACCACGACAGCGTGGGATCCGGGCATCGAGGAAGAAGATGATGATGACGAGGAATGGGACGCCCGCCGCATGTTTTTGAAACTCAGGAGGAGGTAATGGTCATGATGAACTGGCAGCAACTTATATCAAACAAAAGGCTGGGACAGGAACACCGCCATCCTGAGCGGCACGACGACCGGACGGAATTCAAGCGCGACTACGACCGGCTGATATTCTCGGCACCTTTCCGGCGTCTGCAGAACAAGACACAGGTTTTCCCCTTGCCGGGCAGTGTCTTTGTACACAACCGCCTGACCCACTCACTCGAGGTGGCCAGCGTCGGCATGTCGTTAGGCAATGACGTAGCCCGACTGTTGACGGAGCGCCATCCCGAACTGCGCGACACGCTCTTTCAGGAGATTGGACAGATCGTGGCAACGGCCTGTCTGGCCCACGACATGGGGAACCCGCCCTTCGGACACAGCGGAGAGAAAGCGATACAGACTTTCTTCACCGAGGGTCCGGGGAGCGAACTGCAGCGTCAGGTCTGTCATGAGTTCTGGGATGACATTACCCACTTCGAAGGCAATGCCAATGCGTTCCGCCTGCTGACCCATCAGTTTGAAGGGCGCCGACAGGGAGGTTTTGTCATGACCTATTCCACGCTGGCCAGCATTGTAAAGTATCCGTTCGCCTCGTCGGCAGCAGGAAAGAAAGGCAAGTTCGGATTCTTCACCGAGGAACGGCCTATCTATCAGAAAATAGCCGACGAGATGGGCCTCTTCTGCATTTCGCAGCCTGGTGAGCCTTTGCGCTATGTCCGCCATCCGCTGGTCTATCTTGTCGAAGCGGCAGACGATATCTGTTATGAGATTATGGATTTGGAGGATGCCCACAAGCTGAAAATCCTCTCCTACGACGAAATAGCCGCCCTGCTACTTAGCTTCTTCGACGAGACTGCGCAGCAGCGTATACTCCAACGCATAGAAGACGAAGGGCTTACCGACGACAACGAGAAAGTGGTCTACCTGCGGGCCTGCGTTATCGGAAAGCTGGAAAACGAGTGCGTCAAGGTGTTTGTAGACCATGAGCAGAACATTCTTGACGGCACATTCAAGGGCGGTCTCATAGAACACATATCACCCTTGCAGGCAACAGCCTACAAGCAATGTGCCACGCTTTCCAAGCAACGTATTTACAGAAGCAAGATTGTGCTTGACGTGGAGCTGTCGGGTTACAAAATCATGGAGACGCTGATGCGGCAGATGACGGAGGCCATCATGCACCCTGACCGCTATTACTCTCAACAGCTAATAGGACGCGTCTCCAGTCAGTATGCTATCAGCAGTCCTGACTTGAAGACGCGTCTCATGGCTGTTATCGACTATATCAGCGGAATGACTGATGTCTATGCCCTTGATGTCTATCAGAAAATCAACGGCATTTCACTGCCGATTGTGTAGAAGGTCAGTGGTTGCGGAAGTTCCACTTCGAATTGTCGCTGCTGAAGTCGTATTCAGCCAGAGTCGGAGTGGAGTCACCTGCTGAGTAGAGACACATCCGCGTATTCACGCCTGCACGTCCGGGAATAGCCTTGGGCATGATGCGATAGGTGCCGTCGGTAAGCTGTTCGATGCGCCACAACTGGGCATCGTCACCCGTGAACGCGGGTACGGTGGTCACCTCGCAGTCGGCAGTAGCAGCGAGCGCACGTTCTGTGCCGTCAATGACGATCTTGAAATAATAGTTGCCCAGATAGCCAGGGACATCTTTCACCGGCTGCACGCTCCAGCGCTGCCAAGGACGGAACATATAGTCGCCGATGCGGGCGGGAATATCACCTGCGGGCCATTTGTCCTGCACCTCTGCCAGCGTCTGGTTGGCCACGGGCTTGGGAGCCTCCTGCATCTGGTCGCGGTTGAACCAGCCCTGACGTGCCACCTGCATGCGCACAAAGTCGACGGCCAGCTCCAAGGCGTAGCCACGACGCTCGCTCTCAATCTCGAAGACGCCACCCTTGAACAGCTCGCCACAATAGGGCCAGTCGTTCTTCCACAGCAGCGGACGGATGGCCAGCGTGGAACGGCCGCCCATGTCGAAGTCGGCCTCCCAATGGAACGAAGCAATCTCCACACCTTCGTCGATGATGGTGCGGCCGAAGTGTCCGGCACCCGTCTTGCGGTCACCGGCAGCGACAACCATACGGCCGCCACCGTGGTACATGTCGCGGCCGACATTGTCCAAATAGGGGCCTTCGACACTCTTGGCACGTCCCACTACAATATTATAGGTGGAGTTCACACCGTCGCAGCAAGTGCCGTGGGTGCCCAGCAGATAGTACCAGCCATTGCGGTAGATGAGATCGGTAGCCTCGCAGTCGATGGCAATATCCTTCTCCTTGTTGCCGCTGACACGGAAGCCTGTCTTCGGGTCGAGCTCAATAAGACGGATGGTGCCGAAATACGTACCGTAGCTCACCCACATACGGCCCGTGGTGGAGTCAAGCAGTACGCCGGGGTCTATGGCGTCCTGATCCTCCATGCCGTCAGAAGCGCAGACCTCCACAGCTTCCGTCCATTTAAAATCAGGGCTCTTGGGGTCGAGGGTCTTGTTCCACATCGTGAGGATACGGCCGCTGTGACCGCCGCCCAGGCCACCGCCGGTAGCACCATAGATGCAGAGATAACGGTCGCCAATTTTTATCACGTCGGGAGCGGCACCACCGCCAGGACGGTCGGCACCACTGTGCCACGACCAGCCGTCCTCAGAGATGAGACCGCCGCCGCCTGTTCCGAAAGTGTAGTATTTGCCGTCGCACTCAGCAATGGTCGACGGGTCGTGGATATAAGGTGCGCCAATCTGCGCTACGCAAGACAAATGAGCTGAAACGGCCAATATTGCTATTGAAAGAAATCTTTTCATAACTATATTCTTATTTATTATTCAAATTTATTTTATAATTTGTGACAGGGTTACCTTTCTCGTCGAGGAAACGGACGCAGAAGTCGCTCATGCCCGGACCGTTGATGATGGCACCGCGCAGGATGTTGCGACCCTTCTTCAGTGTGAGACGGCGTGACATGCAATCGTCCTTCACCATACGGCGGTCGCCGCTGAGCAGCAGCGCTTCTTCGCCGTTGAGCCACCACATGGAGGCGGAGTTGGAGCCAACGGCCAAGCGTACGTTCTCAATGTCCTCATCACAGTCGATGATGGTGACGGCCCAGAAGAGCACGCCATAGACCTTCGTGCCCCACTTCTCGGCAAAGCGGAACAGCTTGACGTTGAACATGTTGCTCTCAAGTGCATGCCACGTCAGTGTCTGCTTGACGGTCTTCACCTGCGGTCCTTCTGGCTGCTGCTGGGCACCACGGCCGAAACCGGCGGGAGCCTGCTCCTGCTGGAACACGGCGTTCACCTTCTGGCCGTCCTTCGGCAAGATGGTCTGCTGGCCTTTGAAATACTCACGGCTGAAGTGCTCGCGCAGATAGCTGTCAGTAAAGACGGTATTTCCGCTGTTGGGCTTGTCGATGGGCTCCAAAAGCATCCAGCGGCGAATAAACCCGTCGTTGTCGGGCATGGCTGCCGGCGCATTGGCAGCTACAGGTGAGAAGTAGTTGGGACGGTTCTTGAACTGTACCCAGTCAACGCTGATGGCACCGGCACCCTCGTTGGTAATCACCAGGTTGGCAACACCCTTCGGCGTATACTCCAATGTAGCCGTCTGAGTGAGCCACTGGTTACGCATGTCGCGGCGGAAGCGGCTCATCATGGGATTGGCGGCAGCTCCGGCGGGAGGCTCGGGCGGTCTCACCGTCATTTTTATGCGAGCGATGACCTTGCCCTTGGCACTGCCTTCACGGATACAGAATTCTGTATCGTCGGCTGCACTTACGTTCACAATCAGATAGCCGTCCGTGATGCAGCTGAAGTCCACATCGTCATACTTTATCCAACTGCCCTTCGTCGGCAGGGTAGCCTGATAGCTGCGGAACGTATTGACCGTATCAATAAGCGCCGTGGTTACATCTGTGCTGGCACTGCTGTAGCGGTCTATCTGTATCTTCTCCGTGGCTTTGTTGATACCAACGCCGCGCATGGTCTTCTTCACCTCCTGGATGGTACCGTCGGGATTGAAGTAGAGTTTGTCAATCTGTACGCTGCGGCGTTTGTCGTCGCGGGGCGAGAAGGCGTTCTGGTGATAGAACAGATACCACTGCCCCTTGTAGTTGATGATGCTGTGGTGGTTGGTCCAGCAGCCGTTCTCATGCTCAGGCATAATCAGTCCCTTGTATTCGTAAGGCCCCATCGGATTCTTACTCATGGCATAGCCTAAGACCTCGGTATTCTCCCTCACGTATGGATAAGTAAGGTAATAATTGCCGTTGTACTCAAAGGCGAACGGCCCTTCAGCCTGACGGTTGGGCAGGTCTTTGAGGCAGTGGACGCCGACCATCTCGAACTCGCGTTCACCCCACTTGACCTTTTCCTTCGGATTGTCGTCGGCAAGTTCCTTCATGTTGGGCTTCAGTTTGGCGCAGCGTCCGTTGCCCCAGAAGATGTAGGCATTGCCGTCGGAGGCCTGTAGCACGCACGGGTCGATACCGTTGATGCCTTTGATAGGCTCTGGCTCAGGAATGAACGGCCCCTCCGGGCTGTCGCTGATGGCTACACCGACAGCGAAGCCGCCACCGGCCTGAGGAGCAGACGGGAAATAGAAATAGTATTTTCCGTTTTTCTCAACGCAGTCGGGAGCCCACATCGAATAGGAGTTCGGTCTCACCCAAGGCACTTTGTTCTGGGTGACAATCACACCGTGGTCCGTCCAGTCGGTGAGGTTCTCCGACGAGAATACATGGTAGTCCTCCATGCAGAACCAGTCCTGACGTGCACCGACGGGAGGCTTGATGTCATGCGATGGATAAAGATACACCTTATTATTAAATACACGCGCTGTCGGATCGGCTGTAAACTGATCGCGAATAATTGGGTTTTGCGCCGCTACGAACAATGGTAGGGCAAGCAAGAACAGGGTTAAGGGTCTTTTCATATTTTTGCTATTGGTAAATAATCGTTAGTGCAAAGATATAGAATTTGCCCCATTAAACAAGTGTCTCACTCCTAATTTTCAAAAAATAATACAAAAATTAAAGGCTTTGAAACAAAAGAGAAAGCCGCGTATGTAAAAATCTTTTAATTTTGCATCTTGGAAAAACCGCGAACATTATAATAAAAAACAAAACCTTCTTTATAAATATTAACAAAACAGAAAACTAAAATTTATGACCACAAACGACTCATCCTAACACCCAGCCGAAGGCCCGCCAAGCAGGCTTGTAGGCTAACGGGAAGCCAGGCTTCCATTTATCCCAAATTTGTATTTATTACAAACCAAATTAATCCATAGAAAATACTTAAGTATGAATCGGAAATTTAGAAAGACAGCGCTGCTGATGAGTGCCCTGACACTTATGGGTCTTGGTTACTCTTCAACTGCCTTTGCCGCTGGTGACGTGCAAAACGTGCAGCAGGCAACAAAGAAGATTACAGGTTCTGTAGTCGATGCGCAAGGGCCTGTTATCGGAGCCAGCGTAGTAGAGAAAGGTACCACTAACGGTACAGTTACTGACCTTAACGGTAAATTTACGCTTAACGTGAAGCCCGGTGCCAAGCTGGTCATCAGCTACATCGGCTACACAACTCAGGAGATTGCCATTGGCAATCAATCCACTGTCAATGTGACCTTAGCGGAAGACAATGCCGCACTCGATGAAGTCGTCGTGATTGGTTACGGTGTCCAGAAGAAGAAGCTGGTCACCGGTGCTACCGTTCAGGTCAAGGGTGACGAGATTGCAAAGCTGAACACCACCAACGCCCTCGAAGCCATGCAGTCGAGCACGCCTGGTGTGCAGATTACTTCATCTTCTAACCAGCCTGGTAAGGGCTACAAGGTTTACATCCGTGGTATCGGTACCATCGGTGACTCTGCACCTCTTTATGTAATTGACGGTGTAGCAGGTGGAAATCTTGACGGTATCAACCCCGCCGACATCGAGAGCATCGACATTCTGAAGGATGCTGCTTCGGCTGCCATCTACGGTTCTCGTGCTGCAAACGGTGTGATCCTCGTAACCACCAAGCAGGGTAAAGCCGGCAAGGTTGAAATCAACTACAACGGCGCCATGGGTTGGTCAAACGTCTATAAGCGCCCGCAGCTGCTCAATGCTCAGCAGTTCATGACCATCATGGATGAGTACAGCTTCAACACCTCTGGTGAGAAGGTTAATTTCGCAGATTTTGTTCCACAGAGCATTCTCGACAAGGTTGCCGGCGGTTGGCAAGGTACTGACTGGTGGGGCGAATTTGAGAACAAGAATGCCGTTCAGCAGAACCATTCTGTAACATTGACAGGCGGTAGCGAATTGTCAAAGTTTGCCATGTCCTACACCTATACCGGCAACGAGGGTATTATGGGTGCTGACAAAGCTTCTTTCTACAAGCGTCACACTATCCGCATCAACAGCGACCACGTGCTCCTGAAGGCTAAGGACTTCGATGTCATTACCATCGGTGAGAACATCTCTATCGGTTATAGCAGAAATCACGACTTGGCTGAGGACGGTATGTACTGGAGCTATATCCACAGCTTGCTCCAGACCAACCCGCTCGTACCTATTTATGCTGATAATGGTGAGCTTTATAACCATGCTAAATACGGAGTCCAGTATGATGAGAATGGTACTGTTATCCCCGGTACCAAATGGAACGACTATTGGTTCAGCAACCCCTACGAAGGTCTTGACAAGGGTGGTTGGAACTCTATTGCAGAGAGCCGCAGCATCAACACCAGCGCTTCTGGTTTTATTACCATCCAGCCTATCAAGGGCCTGAGATTCCGTTCTCAGTTAAATTATAACTGGGGCTCTGGCGCATATCGTAATTTTGGTATGCCACGTTCTCCTTCTTCTGGTTCAGGTACTGTACAGTCATACAGTGTTAGCCAGAGCACTTGGTTGAATACTTCATGGTCTATTAACAACACCCTGACGTATGACCTTCCCATTATTTCTGGTCACAAGATCAGCGCCATGGTTGGTCAGGAGTATCAGAGCACCGCTTGGAGCACGAACCTCAGTGGTTCTAACTCTGTTGGCGAGGGTTCGCAGTTTGCTACTCTTAAGGATTGGAATTCTGCATACTTGAAGAATTTCAGCACAGACCTCAAAAATGCTACTCTTAGTGGTTATCCTAATGATGAAGAGTATCTCGCTTCTTGGTTCGGTCGTTTGACTTGGGACTACAATGAGAAGTATATGGCTACCGTCACCTTGCGTTATGATGGTTCCAGTATCTTTGCCGACGGTCATCGTTGGGGTTGGTTCCCGTCTGTATCTGCAGGTTGGGTCATCAGCAACGAGAAGTTCATGGATAGCACCAAGAGCTGGCTGGACTTCCTGAAGATTCGCGCATCTTGGGGTCAGAACGGTAACAACCGTATCTCCAAGTACCAGTATCTGGCTACCATCGCTCAGTCTGGCAGTTCAGGTGATAGCGGTTACAAGTTCAGCGACAGCATGGATGTTACTTTAAATGGTAAGCCCAATGTAGGTGCTTATGCAAATATTGTACCGAACCCTGATGTGACATGGGAAACCTCTGAGCAGCTTGACCTCGGTTTTGATGCCCGCTTCCTCAACAGCCGTCTGGGTTTGACCTTCGACTGGTATAAGAAAACCACTAAGGACTGGCTCATCGTTGCTCCTCGTATTGCTATCGAGGGTACGAACCCCGCTTATATCAATGGTGGTGACGTGAAGAATACCGGTGTTGAAATCGCTCTTACTTGGAACGACAAGATTGGCCGCGACTTCAACTACAACGTTGGCGTGAACCTGGCTACCAACAAGAACGAAGTTACCCGTATCGCTAACGAGAATGGCTACATCAATGGTGGCTCCAGCGTTCTCTCACAGGGTACAGAGTACATCTACCGTGCTCAGGTAGGCAAGCCTATCGGTTACTTCTACGGTATGTCCTACAGCGGTATCTGGCAGAATCAGGCACAGATTGATGCTGCTAACGCTGCCTCCATCGAGCGCTACAAGACTCTCCACCCGGATATGAGTGCAGAAGATCTTGCGAAGTTTAAAGGCACATGGGATGGTGCACAGCCTGGTGACTGCATCTGGGATGACTGGAATGGTGATGGCGTGATTACCTACGCCGAAGCTAAGGATGGTGACGGCAATGACATCTGTGACCGTCATGAGATTGGTAATCCTAACCCAGACGTAACGCTTGGTATCAACCTCGGTCTGAATTGGAAAGGTCTTGACTTCTCTGTAACTGGTGCTGGCGCATTTGGTATGCAGATTATGCGTTCTTACCGTTCATTCAGCGATTCATGGTGGCATAACTACGATACCACGATTCTGAACCGTTGGCATGGTGAGGGCACTTCAAACGAACAGCCCCGTATTTCTGGTACTGGTCACGCTAATACCAACTATGTTTCTACACGTTATATGGAGGATGCCGACTACTTCAAGATCAAGACAGTTACACTCGGCTACGACTTCAAGAACATTTGGAAGGGTTGCCCGTTCCAGCAGCTTCGCCTCTATGTACAGGCTCAGAACCTCATTACATTCACAGGTTACACCGGTCTCGATCCTGAGGTAGGTAATGCAGCAGGTGGCGATACCTGGGCTTCTGGTATCGACCTGGGTCTTTACCCGCCCTCTCGTACTTATTTGATTGGTGCAAGTATTAAATTCTAATTCGACAATTTAAGTTATGAAGAAATATATTTTATCATCGTTAGCTGTTTTGTCAGCAGCAACTATGTTTACATCCTGCAATGACATGCTGGACACCGATCCGCGTGTTACCGATGCTACTCAAGCTACTTTCCCGGGTAAGATTGGTGATGTAGATGCATTGAATACTGCAACCTATAGTATCATGAATACAATGGGTGGTGGTGATGCCGATACACAGAATCCTTTCTACTGGTGGGAAGTCATGTCGGACAACTGCTATGGTTCTGGTGGCTTGCAGGATAACAAGGTGAAGGCCATGCATCATCTCGTTGAGATGAGTGTTGACCAATACCAGCAGGCATTTGTTCTTCTGTATGGCGGTATTAACCGTGCTAACAACCAGATTGAGACCATCGACAACGTTGATTGGAAAGGTAATGAGTCTAAGCGTAGCCAGCTTCTTGGCGAGGGCTACTTCATGCGTGGTCTCTACACGCTCTGGCTCACCCAGTTGTTCGGTGATGTGCCTCTGATTACATCTACCACGATCACTGATGATATGAGACAGCAGGTTTCTGCTGATTCGTTAATCTATCCTCAGATTCTTTCTGACTTCGTGTCGGGTATGAACCTGATGAGCACAGCGAAGAGTTCTGGTCATGCCAACAAGTACGTGGCCGAAGCATTCCTTGCCCGTGCCTATATGTTCTGGGCCGGCTTCTACAAGAAGGCTGGTGAATTGGCTAATGGTAGTGGTCCTGCTATCAACCTGGTTAAGCAGGCTGGTTGCGACAAGGAGAATCTTTCTCAGGCAGATGTCGTTACCGCTCTGAAGGATATTGTGAGTTCTGGTGCTTACAAGCTTCTTGAAGACTACCGTTCACTCTGGCAGTACTCTAACAGTATGGTTTGGGATGAGGCTCACGATAACGCAGACGGTACAGGTAATAAGGAAGGCACCCATGCGTATGATTTCATCGCTGACATGAAGCGTGAAAACTGCTTCGACCAGCCCGGTATGGGTAATGGTAATGATGAGGAACTCTTCGGTATCCAGTTCATGAATGCTTCCAGTTGGGGTATCAACGGCGCCATTGAAAATGGTGGAACCTATTCTACCTCACGTATGTATTGCAACTATCTTTCTTGCTGGTGGGCACTTCGTGTAAACGGTAACAATGGTAATCGTGATTGTACTTATCCATTTACTCAGGGCTGGGGCCAGGGTACTCCCTCATGTAATATTTGGGATGACTGGACCATTGCTGAGACCAATGGCAATTACAGTGATATCCGTAAGCTTGGTTCTCTGATTGATTGTGAGCATGAGCTCGCTGCATATTCATACGTAAAGGACGACTGTGAGGAGTCTGGCTATGCTGTGAAGAAGTGGTGCGGTGTAACGCTTGACGCTTTGACAGGTGACACGCCTTGGTGGCATGCTGTTCAAGAAGACTTTAAGGGTACGCTTGACAACCCCATGCAGGGCGAGCACTTTGAAGACTTCTACCTGATGCGTTATGCTGACGTCCTCCTGATGCTGACCGAGCTCACTGGTGATAAGCAGTATATGAACCAGGTTCAGAAGCGTGCAGGTGTTCCTGAGACAGCATATTCTTTGAAGGCCGTTCAGGACGAGCGCCGCTGGGAGTTTGCATTCGAGGGCATTCGTTTCAACGACATGCGTCGTTGGTCTGGTAAGGATGGTGGTGAGAATTGCTATGCAGCCAAGGCTCTTCAGGCACAGGCCGGCAAGCAGGTTGTTGTAAAGGGTAATACTGCAAATAAGGTCTCAATGAAACACATGACTTGCTCATGGGCTAAGCGTTATGCCGATACTGACGGTTTCTTGTCTAAGCCCCAGTCACAGATTACTCTGATGGAAGGTAAGCTTAAGCAGAACAAAGGTTGGGATGCAAGTAATCCTGAAACTCAATACGTTGATCTCTATAATTAATCAAATAATCAGATTTTAATATGAAAAAGATATTTTTGTTTTTCGCAGCAGTAGGTCTGCTATTTGCATGCGATGCTACTCATGAGGATATCAGCAATGGTGGCCACATCACTGCCGACGAACTCAGAGCGATGTCCTCTGTCACCGTTGATAAGGCACCGAATGGCAAGAACGGTAATGTCATTACATGCACGACTTCGGCTCCCGTCAATGCCAAATGGAGTTTGGGTGGTAAGGAGTTCTTCAATAACTACACCCGGAAGAAAATGAAGGTTAATAGGGATGCGGCTGGTAATTATGTAGATACTGAGCATAAAGTGTTCCTCACAGCTCTTTGTGCAGATGGTACCCTGCTGAAGGATAGTTTCATTATAAACTGTCAGGAAATCACCGATCCGCTTCAGAAGTTCTATATCTATGGTGAGGATCCTGCTGTTCAGCCGCCATTGACACTTGGCTCTGGTGATGCTGGTGCAGGACGATTCAGCGACAATGAGGGTAAAGGACTGCCCTATATTTCTGATGATGTATATTGGGGCTTCAAGACACTCATTTTCGAAATTACTGATGCTCAGGAAGGTAAGTTCATCTGGGGTGATGGCTTTGGTTGCACAGTACGTGTAATGAATGGTTGGTGGAGTGCTACCTATGCAGATGACGTTCCCCTTACAACAGGATTGTGGGAGCTTCCTATCACAGAGGACATTGCTAAGGATTGTGCCCGCGGTAATGGTGGTTCTGGTAAGGATCTGGATCTGTTGATGACACGCGGCACCGTGACCATTAAGTCTGTTTACTATGAGGAGTAATCATTCCTTGTCGGTATAATTTTAAAAAGGGCTGGCTCATGTCAGCCCTTTTTAAATGTGACGTATTTCATGGGAAGCCTCCGCAGATTTCTGGGGAGCCTCCGCAGAATTACAGGGAGCCTCCGCAGAATTACAGGGAGCCTCCACAGAATCACAGGGAGCCTCCACAGATTTCTGGGAAGCCTCCACAGAATTACAGGGTGTGTCCAAATGTGGATGAAAAAATATAGATTTGGACAAAAACGCTTGCTTTAACCAAAAGTTTTTCGTACATTTGCATCCCAAAAATGAATCATAAAAGCAAACTATCCAGTGCCATCCTCTATGCAAGCCTGCTGGCTTTCATGGCGTTTGCCGTATACATATTATATATAAATAAGGAGGTGTTCTATACGGCACATGACCGTTCTGAGTTCCTCTACGGCGCTCCTTTCTTCCACACACTTCTACAGAAGCCCTTCGGCCTGATGCAGTATGCGGGTGCCTGGCTCACTCAGCTTTTCTGTCATCCTGCCTTTGGCACAGCCGTGCTGGCAGCTGTCTGGGTGCTTATCTTCCTGGTGGGAACCAAGGCTTTCCGTCTGCAGAATGGTGCCTCTACGCTGATGCTCCTGCCAATTGCCTGTCTGCTAACGTCAGTTGTCGACTTGGGCTATTGGATCTATATATCTACAATCAGGGGTTATTGGTTCTCCCAGTCGGTAGGTTATCTCTTTATGTTGCTGCTTTTGTGGGCAGCCCGCCAGACACCCCGCAAATGGCATCTTGCTTGGTATCTGCTGGCCATTTGCACCTATCCAGTGCTCGGATGGTTTGCTTTGCTCTTCGTTTTATGTCTTGTCGTTACCGAAAAACTAACTTGGCGTGAGTTTCTGGGACTGTTCTTGCTCTTCTTTACCGCCGGTATCTGGCGAACGCTGCTCTATTCGAATCTGAATATCAACGATATCGTGCTGGCAGGTTTACCCCGCTTCGATACGCCAAGCGACAGTAGCCCGCATCTCACTACCCCGTTCTGGATACTTGGTGCTGTCTCAGTTCTCATGTCGCTGTGTAGCCGTTTTTTGACGAAGTGGTTTGTGCCTGTGTTGAGTGCTGTTGCCGGCATCGTCTTTACTTTGTCGCAGATGTACCACGACCAGAACTATATCGACGAGATGCGTATGGTTCGCTATGCTGAAGACGACAACTGGAACGAGGTGCTCAATATAGCATCTGATAAACCAAAGCCTACTGTCTCGATGGTGTTTCTCAAGAACGTTGCCTTGATGAATGTCGGAGGGCTGCTTGACCGCTCCTTCAAAATGGGCAACATTGGCTACCCCATTGATACCCCTGATTCTCTCCACGTTTCCTTTTTAAACATCGTATCACCCGTGGTGTATTACAACTACGGTATGATGAACGAAGCCATCCGATTGAATTATGAACTGGCCATACAGTATGGCTTTTCTCCTTTTTATTTAAAAACTCTTTCCCGCTGCGCCTTGGCTACGGGAGATTCAAAACTGATTGAGCGCTATACCACTCTGCTGCATCATCATCCGTTTTACAGCAATTGGCAGCCAGCTTCGGTCTCGGCGAAGGTCAAGGAGTTGCAAAGTTCATACCCAGATGAGATCACTGGTGTGGAGAACAGTGACAGCTATATTGTTAATAGTATCAGCTATTGGTCTGAGAACGAAAGCAAGGTGGCTTCAGAACAGGCGTTGTTCTATGCCATGATCAGTTGCGACGCCCATCGCTTTTGGCCATCTTTGCGTCACTATTTGAAGTTGCATTTAGACGAAGATTTTCCCGTTCATGCCCAAGAAGCTTATATCGTATATATGGATAAAGCACCAGAGGAAA
>JAFYDA010000101.1 GCA_017545045.1 Prevotella sp.
ACTGGCAGTCTCGCCCTTCAGCTGGAAGTAGGCGCGGAAGCCCTTCATATTGGCGGGCAGTGCCGAGGGGTTCAGCAGCTTGTTGCCTGCTGCCAGGAAGAGCACGGCCTTCGTGTCGCCGTCGGGAATGGTCGTTGCGCCCAGCGTGGGGATGAAATCGACATCGGTCGAGGTGAAGGGCTGTGCATCCTTGCTCACGATGGCTCCCGTGAAGGGTGCTGTGGAGAGGTCGGTGTTGGCAGCGACCTTCACCAGATAGGGTTTGCCGGCCTCGATGCTCGCTGCGGTAGCGAATTTCAGGGTCAGCGTGCCGTCTGCGAACGATGTGCTGCTGAGTTCCTTCACGGTCCAGCCACTGGGGATGGCGGTGCTGAACGGAGCAGCAAACGTATTGTACGAGCCGGCGGCAAGCGTGCGCGTCAGGGTGACGTCGGCCTCGTAGCCGTTCCACTCGGTCAGCGCGGCGCTGTTGTCCGTGGTCTCGGAGAGGGCCAGGGCAGTCTCATACTCCACTTCCAGCTCCACTTGGAAGGCGGGAGTTGCGGCGAGTGTCCATGTGCCGTCGGGGTTCTTGGTCAGCTCTACGCCCTCGGTGTAGTATGTCACTTCCAGCTCGACGTCGTAGTCGGGCATCGAGGCGAGCGTCCAAGTCTCGCCATCGGTCGATGTCAGTTCGATGGGGTCAGGACCCTGTGCCCCAAAAGCGAGGCAGGCACGAACAAGGCCGTCGTTGTCCTTACTGTCGCGGCCCCAATAACCATCGTCGAAGGCGTAGCCCCACGCGCTGCTGGAACCACCCTCCGTACTTGACCAGTAGTAGTCCGACTGCAAGTTACTAGCGCCTGTGATGCCACTGAAGCCGTCGCGCAGGGCGGTGTGGCCGCCTGCTGCGGTAATCATATTGTTCCACTCGTCCTTGGTGGCCAACTTCCATGTGCCGCCAGTGATCGCCGGTGTGTGTGCGGCTGCGGTTGTCATGGCCGTACTCCAGTTCATCTTCCCCTCGTCGGCTAGCGCGAGTGCCAGGCATTTAGAGCCGCTGACGTAGCAAATCTTGGCCACTGCGGTCACGCCACCGGGCAGACTGGCGTAATCATAGTTCTTGCCGTCGTCGCCGATAACTTGTCCTACTGCGGGATTGACGATGAGAGATGCTGCAGGCTTCTTCTTGGCCTTGACGCTCTTCACCAGCAGCTTCCAGCCGGAGAACTTGACGCTGACCGCCGTGCCTTCGGCTACGCCCTCAAGGGGCAGTGCCTGATACTCGCCCGTGCCGGCCTTGCCCTGCCAACTGGTGGCATCAACGGTGCCTTCCTTCACAGAGACTTTGTAGGTAGTCTGTGCCACTGCGCCCGTCGCCACTGTCAGCAGCAGTGCCATGATGTATAGAAATCGATGTTTCATTGTTCTTTAATGTTTTAATTTTATGTTATTTCTTTTATCTTTATCCGCAGCCGCTGTCGCGGCTAAAATAGATAAATAGGTAAATGGATAAATAGGTTAAAAAGCGAGGCAGGAACGAACAAGGTAGGGGTAGTCGAAGACCTTAGCGTCGTAGCTCCAGAAGCCGTTGTCGGAGTAGAAGAACCACGCGTAGCGGGCATCCCTCTCCGAACTAGACCAGTAGTAGCCCGACTTCAAGCCTAATTTATCATAGCCACCCGCTTCAGTTGCCATCTTGTCCCACTGACCTGCACTCGGCAAGAACCATGCGCTTGTACCCGTGGGGTGGGTACCGCTGTTGTAGTTTCTGGCTGCATTGGCAGCAGCGTGAGTATGCGAACCATGACCTACAAGCGCATCGGTATTGGCAAGTCCAGCCATGTCACCCTTTGCGTCAGATGCGGAAGAATACTGAGTGGTCAGGCAAGTATTGGATGTCTGGGAGCACCAAGTTTGAGTGCTGCTTACATCCTCAAGCGCCAGTGCCAAGCCGTGGTTGTAGGTGGCATGACCCGTGGGACCTATATAGATTATCTTGGCCACGCGAGCCTTCGTGCATTCGGCATCCTCGCCATAAGCATGGAAATGTCCGTCTGTACAAATAAGCTTGCCCTTGTCCTCGGCAGTAGGTTTCTTCTTGGCCTTGACGCTCTTCACCTTCTTCGTGCCGTTGTACTTGACGGTGACCGCCGTGCCGGCTTCCAAGCCGGTGAGGGGCAGCGCCTGATACTCGCCTTCGCCGGCCTTGCCCTGCCAGTTGTCGGCATCCAATGTGCCTTCCTTCATGGTGACGTGGACGCTGACCGTCACCTCTACAGCCAGGGCCGAGATGTCGCTGTCGTCACCTGAGGCGAAGTCGAGGTAGTACCATACGTAGTAGGTGCCTGCCGTGCGACCCTCAGCCGTGGGCACGTCGGTGCTGAAGCCGTCGGTAGATGTGGGCTGCTCGTTGGTGGCAGTCACCAAGTATTTCATGGTAGCGCCGTCCTCCGTGGTTGAGCCGGCGTTGATGAGGGGTGTCGTCGAGCCGGCGTAGATGTCGGCGGTGTTGGCCGTCGGGACGGTGATGTTGAAATACTCCACTTCCAGTTCCACGTCGCCGTAGGGCATCTCCGCGATTGCCCACGTGTTGTTGGCACTGTGGTTCAGGGTCACGGTCTCCTGTGCCCACGCGTTGTTGGCACTGTGGTTCAGGGTCACGGTCTCCTGTGCCCCAAAAGCGAGGCAGGCACGAACCCTGATGAAGTGAGTGTCCTTACGGTCGTAGCTCCAACGGCCATCGTCGAAGTAACAGGTCCGCGCTTGGACGGAATTGTACTCCGTACTTGACCAGTATCTGTACGGGCCCGTATGCATGTTAGAGCCGCCGACGCTGCTGAAGCCGTCGCGCAGGGCGGTGTGGCCGCCTGCTGCGGTAATCATATTGTTCCATTCGTCCTGGGTGGCCAACTTCCATGTGCCGCCAGTGAACGCCGGTGTGTGTGCGGCGCAAGTTGAAATGGCCGTACTCCAGTTCATCTCCCCCTCGTCGGCCAGCGCGAGTGCCAGGCCGTTATGGCCGCTGACGTAGCAAATCTTGGCCACTGCGGTCACGCCACCGGGCAGACTGGCGTAATCATAGTTCTTGCCGTCGTTGCCAATAACCTGCCCCACAGCGGGGCTGGTCAAGTTGAGGGCCTTCTTGGCCTTGACGCTCTTCACCAGCTTCCAGCCGGAGTACTTGACGCTGACCGCCGTGCCTGCGGCTACGCCCTCAAGGGGCAGTGCCTGATACTCGCCCGTGCCGGCCTTGACCTGCCAACTGGTGGCATCCTCGGTGCCTTCCTTCACGGTGATGGCGTAGTGGGAGACGGGTTTTACCTTCACCTCTACAGCCAGGGCCGAGATGTCGCTGTCGTCACCCGATTCGAAGTCGAGGTAGTACCACACGTAGTAGGTGCCTGCCGTGCGACCCTCAGCCGTGGGCACGTCGGCGCTGAAGCCGTCGGTAGATGTGGGCTGCTCGTTGGTGGCAGTCACCAAGTACTTCATGGTAGCGCCGTGCTCCGTGGTTGAGCCGGCGTTGATGAGGGGTGTCGTCGAGCCGGCGTTGATGTCGGCGGTGTTGGCCGTCGGGACGGTGATGTTGAAATACTCCACTTCCAGTTCCACGTCGCCGGCGGGCATCTCCGCGATTGCCCACGTGTTGTTGGCACTGTGGTTCAGGGTCACGGTCTCCTGTGCCAAAAAAGCGAGGCAGGCACGAACCCAGATGGGTTCGCTGGCCTTATAGACGTCGCGCCAATTGCCATAGGCGAAGCTGTAGCACCACGCGTAGTTGGATCCGTCGTCCGTACTTGACCAGTAGGTGCCCGACTGCAAGTTAGAGCCGTCGCGCAGGGCGGTGTAGCTGCCTGCGCCATCAGTGCCCATCATATAGCCCCACTGATCCCTGCTGGCCAGCAGCCATGTTGCACCGGTAACAGGAGTGGACGTGTTCTTGTTGTTGCATGCTGTCATTGCTGGGTCCCATGCCATCTGCCCCTCGTCGGTCAGCGCCAGAGCCAAGCCGTGGCTGTAGGTGGCATGACCCGTGGGACCTATATAGATTATCTTGGCCACGCGAGCCTTCGTGCATTCGGCATCCTCGCCATAAGCATGGATATGTCCGTCTGTACAAATAAGCTTGCCCTTGTCCTCGGCAGTAGGTTTCTTCTTGGCCTTGACGCTCTTCACCATCTTCGTGCCGTTGTACTTGACGGTGACCGCCGTGCCTGCGGCTACGCCCTCAAGGGGTAGCGCCTGATACTCGCCCGTGCCGGCCTTGCCCTGCCAACTGGTGGCATCCTCGGTGCCTCCCTTCACAGAGACTTTGTAGGTAGTCTGTGCCACTGCGCCCGTGGCTACTGCTGCGAGCAGCACGAGCATTGAAATAAATCTTATTTTGAACATAACTTGAAAATTTAATTTGTTAGAGACTAAAGACTAAAAAAAGACCCCAGCTGTATGTTCTTGGACAAAACAGCTAAGGTCTAAAGTATAAGGTCTAGAACTTGACGTGATAGACTATGTCGTCGTTTTCCCAGAAACGAACCTTCATTTCCTTCTGTGCGCAGTTGACACCGATGTTCAGACTGGTGGTCCAGATGTGGCCGTCGTCGCGCAGGGGCTTCTCGTCCTTCTCGACACCCATGCCATAGAAAGCACAGAGCTTATCGTACTTGCTCATGCAGTTCATGTCGAACTCACCTTTTTCGTTGTAGCGGATGTGAATCTGTGAATATGCATAGGCTCTAGCGGCCTCGAAATGGTCGTCGTTGTGGAGCCAGTAGTTGTCCATTCTCAGGATAAGATTACGGTAGGCGACTTCATAAGGATACAACTCGAGCAGCTTGGCATTGTCGGTCAACTTGTTATACTCTTTGATGATCTTGGTTAGCTGCTCGAGATTCATCTTCTGACCTACTACGTCGAACTTGATGCTGCCATCGTCGACTATCAGCTGTCCACGCTTGATGGCGTCGTCGAAATACTCCTTGATTTTCGGGTCGTAGCTGATGCTCTTCTTGGCATCTTCATAAATCTGTGCAGGAAGCAGCATGCGGTCGTCGTCCAATACTGGGCACTGGAAGACATATTCGCTGCGCCAGTCGAGGCTTGGGTTGCCCTTGTCGTCCTGGAAGACAACCTGGCTGTATGGGTGCTGATGCTGCTTGTCGTCCATGCGCTTTGACTGGCCGAGCCACAGGGTTTCGTTGCGCCACATGATAGGTTTCATGGCATCCATCATCTCCTCCAGAGTCTGAGGAGCCTCGATGACCTTCGATACCATGTCCAGACGGCCGTAGCCAGGACCCCATGTCTGTAATGCTGACCACTTTGGAGTGATGTAGTAGTTGGCATGACCGAATTGGTAAGGGATATAGTTCACCTCGTCCTGGGCGATCTCTATGAGTCCGTAATTGCCAGTGGCATCGCCGATGAGGAAGCACATGTTAATCATGGTGTAGCCTTCACCATAAGGAGCCGGGGTATACCAATCGTAGCTGTTCTTCACAAATTCTACAGCCTCCTTGACGGTAGCACAGTTTTGTGATACCAACTGAGGAATAGACAAACTGTATGCTCTAAGCTCGCTCCATGGCTTGCCGTCGGCGCGGGTTGTCTCGCCATGAGTGGAGTGCAGTCCGAAGCACAGCAGTTTGTCATCTCTTTCGCGGAGATTCACCTCAACATAGAGTCCCATTTCGTTGATGCAGTCGCTGGCAAGGTAAGGAATCATATTAACCAAAGCCTCAGGAAGCTCGTCCATTTGCTGTATGTCATGATAAGTGGCTAAGTTAGGCAGGTAGGCCACAGAGAAGTTCTTATACTTGCCGTAAGTGGTCTTGAACACGAAAGCAGGGCTTTGTGAGATGTCCAAATCCATGTTGCGGCCGAAAATGACTTCGCCTTTGTCGTTCTTTTTCACCATGGCTGTACAACCGCCTCCTGGCAGTTTCAGCTTGTCAAGACGGTCGTTTATCAGAGCCAGTCCCTTTGCTTGGACAGAGGCATCCGTGTAGTCGGGAAGTTCTATGACATAATTGCCCAGGTCTTTGAAGTTCTTGTGTTCAACAACTTCAGATTCCCATAATTTTTCGCCTTTGAAACCTTGTGAGGTTTCTTTTGTCGCATCGCTGAAACTGACCATTGTCAGCATACCGGCTGCAAGCAGTGTAAATGATAAGTATTTTTTGTAACGCATATTTTTATTAGTTTAATATTTAGAGTTTAGGGTTTATAGTTTAAAGACTATATTTATAATAGACAGCTCCTTCGCGGACTCCTATTTGCAAGCTGCGGGTCTTGTAGTTGTAGATAGAGGTGTGGAGTGTCTCCCAAAGGTCGTTCTTCACCTTTCTGTCTCTGTTTCCCCAGCTCTTTAAAGTTTCCTTGAAGCCATTTATGAAGCAGTTGTCCTTGCCCTTGATGAGGTTGTTGAGGTCGCCGTGAGGACTTCTCTGCTTGTCGGTAGCGTTGATGAGGTCTTCTTTGGTAATCAGTTCAGGCATTGATTCGGAATACCAGAAGTTATCCTGATAGATGTTGTACATGTTGGAGTAGTTGACAGTGTACATGATATCCTGCATTTGCTGGAAGGTAAGGCTGTCCGGTCCGCCGATGATTTCGTATGCGGTATTGGCAGCAGCCTCCAGAATCTCGTAGCGCTCAAATCCAACAGGATGTTCGGTGGCTGAGAGCAGACGGCCCTTGCGGTCGAGTGAGGCATCGAACTGCCAGAGGTTGAAGTTGGTCATGATAAAGGGGTCTGCCTTGCTTTGATAGAAACGAGCTTTGTCTCCACCAACGACAGCGATGTCCTTCTCGTCTTGTGAGATGCAGCACAGCTTACGGAAGCTCTTGCCACCCTCGGTGAACGGAATATATTCTAATATCACGGTGCTTACAGTATTATCGTCGGCTGAGCGAGGTCCGGTAACCATCAGGTGTGTCTCAAAACCAGTTCCTACTGAGAACCAGTCGTATTTTTCCATGACTGGAATGATGTCGGTAAGATAGCCGCAGTTGTCAAGGATGATTCGTGGTGCCATGAGTTCCATCATGTCGTCGTCTTGTGTCTCTGTTTTCATCTGCCATTTGCCAAACTCCTGGAAGAGAACTACGTTGATGTTGACACATATACCAGAATCGTTAATGCCATCCATAGTTGCATATGGCAACAGTTCAAACTCTTTGTGGTACTGTCCGTCGCCTGCCATCTCGTTCGACAGGAATGACGCTGAGACAACGGCAAGTGAAGCGTGACGTTTGTCAGTTTTGCTTGCACGAATCACAAACTCGGCACCGTTTTCAAAGTACCAGTCGAGATTGCGGCCTCTGAAGTCACCCAGAGAAATGGAAGAGCAAGCAGGCAAATCTGGTCTGAACTTCTCATATCTGGCTTTGCTGAGTGAATAGTCGAAATCATTCTCAAATGTGGCTTCGTACAGATAGTCAGTCACCTTCTTGACTTTGAAATCTGGATTTTGATTGCCTTGGGCGATTCCTGCCGGCTGATGCTGGGTGATGCAATGGATGTTGCCGCCGCTGTAGATGAGTTCAATCGTGTTGACACCGACGACCTTGCGATCGGGGAACATCTCCTGCAACTGTTTCAGAGCCAATGCATCGTATTCGTCACCATACTGGGGAACAATCACACCGCCGTTGACAATCAGGAAGTTCATGTAGGAAGCATCGCAGAGTTCGCCGTTTTTACGGGGAATCGCATCATCTGTCTGGTCAATGGTCTCGGCACCCTGTATATAGACCGGCTTCTTGGTCATGGTCAGCTTCCATACCTTCAGCTTGCGACCTTTGGCATCCGTTGCCTCGCTGAGGGTCTTGTAGGCTTCCTGGCACTCCCTATAATAGGGGTGTTTGGGGTCGTCGGTCCAGCAGCAGGCCACCTCTCCCGGACGGACATAGCAGGCGATGATATCCACATGGCCGTTTGTCTCATTAGGATCAAGTCCATCCTTAATCCAGATGACTTTCTCTGCATTCAGGTATTCCTTCAGCTTGTCCTCGATCTGCTGCTTGTTCATGTGGGGATTGCGTCCCTTGCTGAGCAGACACATCTCGGTGGTGAGCACCGTACCCTCGCCATCGACATGGATGGCACCGCCTTCGAGCACGAAGCCGTCCGTGCGGTAGCTGTCAACTCCTTCCAGCTCGCAGATCTTCTGAGCTACCTTATCGTCATCGTCCCAGGGGAAGAAGAGGCCGTCCACCAATCCGCCCCAGGCATTGAACTCCCAGTCGCAGGCACGCACGTCTCCTTTGTCGTTAACGAGGAAGGTGGGACCGGTGTCACGCGCCCAGGCATCGTTATTGCTCATTTCCACCACGCGGATATACTCCGGCAGACGGGCACGGGCGTTAGCGTACTGAGCTCTAGAAACCAGCATCGTCACAGGCTCGAATTGAGAAATGGCGGTAGCCACATTGACGAAGGTCTGCTGCGCAGGCTTGGCACCATCGCGATAGTTGTCCGTCCGTTCGGGCCAGACCATCCAGACCTGTTTCTGCTTTTCAAATTCGCCGGGCATGCGGAAGCCGTCCTGTTTGGGGGTGGTACCCTTGACTCTCTTTGCCATGGCTGGTGAGGTGAGCAACAAGCACCCAATCGCCAGGAACAAGAAAGCTAACTTGTTCATTCTAAATGTTTTTGCCATAATTTTTAGTTTTTATTTAGGCTATAAAAATTGAAAAATAAATCGAACGTTTTCGTTAAGCCAAATGACCAAAGCGATGCTTGCATCAGCTTTGGCATGGCGAGAAAATGTCTGTATTTATACGAACGCTTATTACCACTTGAAGTGATAGATGACTTCGTCGTTCTCCCAGAAGCGGATCTTCATCTCCTTCTTGGCGCAGTTGGTACCAATGTTCAGACTGGTGGTCCAGATGTCGGCAGCGTCGCGCAGGGGCTTCTCGTCCTTCTCAACACCCTTGCCGTAGAAGGCCAGCAGTTTCTCGTACTGGCTCATGCTGTTGGGATCGAACTCACCCTGAGCATTGCGACGAATGTGGATTTTCGCATAGGCGAGGGCCTTGATGGCCTCGAAATGAGGATCGTTATGGCACCAGTGGTTGTTTTGGTTTTCAATGAGGAACCGGTACTCCTCGTAATACGGTTCCAGCTGGGCACGCTTGGCGGCATCGGTGCATGCCATATATTCTTCGCTCTTGGTGCGCAACTCGGTGATGGTCAGACTCTTGCCATTGACATTGAACTTGATGGAGCCGTCGTCAATCACCATGACGCCCGTCTTGATGGCATCGTCGAAATACTGCTTGATCTTGGGGTCGTAGGTGCTCTTCTTGGCCTCTTCGTACATCCAGGCTTCCACCAGCACGCGGCCGTCGTTCATCACGGGCCACATGGTCACGTATTCGCCACGCCAGTCAATCTGGCGCTGACCCTGGTCGTCCTGGAAGACAATCTGGTTGAAGGGATGCAGGGCTGTGCCGTCGGTCACACGCTTGGACTCACCAATCCACAGCGTCTCGTTACGCCACATGATTTTCTTCATGGCATCCATCATCTCTTCCAAGGTCTGAGGAGTGTCATACACTTCCAAAACCCTCTCCAAACGGCCTACGCCGGCACCAATAGGATCGAGGGCATCCCATTTAGGATCGATATAGAAGTTGGCCTGGCCAAACTGATAAGGTATATAGTGAACCTCATCCTGAGCAATCTCGATAAGACCATACTCACCGGTGGCATCGCCAATCATAAAGGCCAGGTTGTTATGGCCTAAGCCCAGATTGATGACGTCGTTAGGTGTGAAGCTGTACCAGTCGTAGCTGTTCTTGATAAACTCGACGGCCTCCTTGACGGTAGCGCAGTTTTGTGTTACAATCTGGCTGATAGCTGGCGTGGGGGCGCGCAGTTCGCTCCAAGGCTTGCCGTCGCTGCGGGTTTTCTCGCCGTGTGATGAATGCAGACCATAGCAAAGGGTCTTGGCGGTTTCCTCACGCAAGTTAGCCTGGATATACAGGCCCTTTTCGTTGAAAGCATCACAACAGCCACAGATGATTTTGTTGATCTCGCTCTGTTCCAGGGAATCTTTTTTCTGCAACTCGGCATAGTCGAGCAGTAAACCGGGCGTATAGGCAACGCAGAAGTTCTTGTACTTGCCAAAAGTGGTCTTGAACAAATAGGCGCATTTCTGTGAGATGTCCAGGTCCGTATTACGACCGAAGATCACCTCACCCTTGTCGTTTTTCTTGGCCATGCTGGTGCATCCGAACTTAGCCAGCAGGCCACCGTCGTCAGCGGCATTGAGGGCATCCAGCGATGCTTGCAAAGCAGCAGGATCGGTAAAGTCGGGCAGTTCAATGACATAGTTGCCCAAGTCCTTGAAGTTCTTGTGCTCTACGGTTTCCGACTTCCACAGTTTCTCGCCGGTACCACCACCGGCAGCCGATGATTTTTCACCGCAGGCCACGAAGGTGGTGGCCACGAAGGCAGTCAGTAGGCAGACGGACAAATGTCTCATAGTTTTTCTCATTTTTTTCATATCGTTATGTTAAACATCTAGGGTAGTTCTTACTGCTGGGCATACACCTTTTTGCCCTCGAAGTAGGTGGCGGTGGGCTTGGCCTCGTGAATCTCGTTCACAGGACAGGTCAGCACGTCTTTGTTAACGAGCAGGAAGTCGGCATACTTGCCTTCCTTGATGCTGCCGCGCTCGTTCTCCAGGAACATCTGCTTGGCGCAGTTGATGGTCATGGCGGCGAGTGCCTGCTCGCGGGTGACTAACTCCTCGGTCCAAAAAGGTTCACCGTCCTCGCCAGCCATCACGCCGGTCACAGCTATCTCCATGATGCCGAAGGGGTCGTCGGGACTGCCACAGGTGGCGGGATAGTCGGAGTGGATGGTCGTGGAGATGCCGTTGTCGAAGAACGACTTCATGGGATATTTCCTATCCTCCTTGCCTACAGGTGACAAGTCGCCAGTGGGCGTATTCGGATTGTGGTGCCAGATGACGCCTGAGGTGACATAGATGTTGTTGTCGGCCATGCGCTTGTAATCCTCGGGGAAGACGTCAAAGACATGCACCAGGGTGTTGCGCAGCTCTTTCTTGCCGCCTTTCTCAAGGGCGTTGATGGCACGGCGGACACCCTTGTCGCCACTGACATGGACATGGATGGTGAGACCTTTTTCGTTGGCCTTGCGCGTGATGTCGGTGAACTCCTGCTCCTCCCAGTTGGCTATGCCGTGGCTGCCGTCAGGATAAGGGGTCTCTGTAAAGCCAGTACCACTCTCCACCGTACCGTCCATGAATAGTTTAATCCAGTTGGGTACCACGCGTGTAGAGGCATATTTCTTGGCGTCAGCGGCCTTCTGCAGGGCTTCGTCGATGTCCATCCAGCTCTCCATCTCGTAGGCCATGCCCAGTACCAGCTGCAGTTTGCCTTCCTGGTCCAGCTCCTGGGCAGCCTGATAGAAGCTGTTGTTATAGAAATAGTTTGAGATGCCGTCCATGTACATGGTGTAGCCCTCAGCCCACAGCCGCTCCTGGATTCTGGGCAGGTTCTCCTTGGCCATTTCGACGGAATAGAGCTTGTCGGTATCCAGCGTGGAGCGCACAAAGGGACTGGCCTGCTCCTTCAGGTAACCGGTAGGTGTGCCGTCGGCACCCATCACGATCTCGCCGCCACGCATCTCCTTCTTCAGCACCGTGCCGTCGGCCTTCATGATGCCGGCATTGACCAGCGTGAGGGTGTTGACAAGGGCCTTGTGACCTTCGTTGTCAGCAAAGTAGATGGGAATGTCACTGCACACCTTGTCCAAGTCCTGGCGGGTGGGCATGTCTTTCAGGAATTTCGGCAGGTTCCAGCCGTAGCCGGAGACGGTTGTCGCCCCACTGGCCCGGGCCTTCTTGACAGCCTCGGGCAGGATTTCCTTCAGGAACTGCTCAGGGGTGGTTTCAAGAGGTATAAACGTACCGGAAGACTCGAGGCCATAGGCATTGGAGTAATGTGCATGGGCATTGCCGCAGCCGGGCATAACGAGGCCCTGGCCACTATAGTCCACCACCTCGGTCTTGCCTTCGGTGACAAAGGCTTCGGCACCAGCCTTGTCGCCGACATAGACAAACTTGCCGTCCTTCACGGCGAAGGCCTCAGCGAGCTGGTTTCCTTCGGCGGTGTATATCTTACCATAGACCACAAGGTCGGCTTTGGAAGAATGCTGGCAACTCGTCAGCATTCCCATGGTTCCGCATAATAGGATGACGGCCAGCATCCATAACCTCATTCTTTTCATCGCTGTCAAATGAATATATTACAACTTATACTCGCGGTAGTCGGAGCCTTGGTTACTTGGATGTTGTGTTGTCCTGCTACATCCTCTTTGGATGCATTGCTGCAACTGGTTGACGTGAGCATAGCTGTGGCCAGTACCATGAAAAATAGATTTTTCATAAAAATATATAGTATAAATAAGTTTTAGTAAGTGGTAACAGGTTCGTTAAAAACAGCACAAAAATAAGAAAAAACAATTGAAAATACAAGAAAACCGCACTTTCAACGGCAAAAATATAAGATTCTGCGACTGTTTTCAAGATTCTGCAAGTCGAACCGGACGTCAGCCATCACATCGGGAGGTAACAAAAACGTAAACGACGGC
>JAFYDA010000014.1 GCA_017545045.1 Prevotella sp.
AAATGAAGAATGGAACTCGCACGATTGCTATCGGAAATGCGAAGCCTATCGTTTGCAGCCCCATTACGGGAGCAGTCTTGCCCGACTATCCGATGAAAGACACTCGTACAGGTTTCGTTGACAATGGCTACGACCCTACCGACAGCGTGACAATCATCGGCTGGTTGAAGGATATGCCCCCTCAGGCATGGGGACATGGCAAAGAGTTTGAGGTGGCTATCGAGAACATCATCTCCGGAAATCAAGAGAACACCTACACCGTGATGGACTCGCTGGGGCGCTTCTCGATGAAGATGTCGCTGCTCAACTCGACGGAGGTGTTCATCGACTGGGGACGTTCGACCGTGCAGACCTTCCTGGAGCCAGGCAAGACATACTTCTTCCTCAACGACTTCAAGACTGGCCAGCGGCTATGGATGGGCGACGATGTGCGGGTGCAGAACGAACTCATGGCACATAAGCGTTGTCGTGCTGAAGCAAAGGTTCCCCGAAGCCCCGACATCGATCTCATGGCCTACTGGGCACAGGCCGACAGTGCCCGACAGGTGCAGATGGACTACCATCAAGCCTTGCAGCAGAGCCATCCCACGCTGTCGCAGCGCTACCTCGACTATGTGGCCTACTATTACAGCATGGATCAAGCAACGAACATGCTTGAGGCTCAGTTCTTTGCCGAAGGCTTCAAAGCGCCCCAAGAATATAAAGAATATATGACCCGAGAGTTCTGGCAGAAGCCTCCCAAGCCTTATACGATTTACCGCGACTTCGGGTCTTTCATGCATCCTTTCCTCCACTTCATGTCAGTGACACGAGTACAAGAGCACTTTATCACTACGCTCAAGAGGTTTGTGAAGGAGGAAATGGTGACGCTGACGCCCGAAGAACTACGTGCCCTGAATGGCTATCCAGAGGAAATGAAGCGGTTGGAAACCGAAACAAAGGCTGCACAAACGGACGAGGAGCGGAAGGCCATCGTGGAAGCATTCAACAGCTCGGAGACGGTCGCCACGATGAATGCGCTACTGAAAAGGTGCTCATCGTTGGTGAGCCTCTATGCCGTCCAGCAAATCATGGACGTGGCCGACTCGCTGGGCTGCGAACAGTCGATGCGCGACATCATCCTGGCTTATAACATCTACAAGATGATTGATGACAACCGAGAGGCGGAAGACAGCATCGTCATGGCCTTCGCCCAACGGCAGATCAAGATGCCCGCGGCTCTCAACATCGTCAAGGAACTGAACACCAAGTACCTCGCCCTGCAGCAGCGCGACATCTCACAGTCAGCATCCCTGAAATCAGCAGACGATGTGGTAAACATGAGCGACGGTGAGAAAATCTTGCGCAAACTCATCGAGCCTTACAAGGGCAGACTGATTTTGCTCGACATTTGGGGCGTCTGGTGCGGCCCCTGCAGGGAAGCTCTCTCTCATAGTCAGGAAGAATACGAACGGCTGAAAGACTTCGACATCGTGTTCCTTTATCTGGCCAACCAATCGGAAGAAGCGGCTTGGAGGAACGTCATTAAGGAGTACAATGTCGTAGGCGACAACGTGGTACACTTCAACCTGCCCGCTGAAGAACAGAGTGCCATAGAGCATTTCCTCGAAGTCTCATCCTGGCCACATTATCGTCTCATCGACCGCGACGGCAGCATCCTCGAAGTCAATGCTGATCCGCGTGATCTCGAAGGTCTCGCACGACTGCTGGTGCAAATGAAATAAAACCAAAAACATAAAAAAGAAAATATCATGGCAAATACTATCAACGAACGGCTGGAACAGTTGCGCGAGGTGATGCGTCGCGAGCGACTTGCGGCTTTCATCTTCCCCAGCACCGACCCTCATCAGAGTGAATATGTGGCCGACCACTGGAAGAGCCGCCAGTGGATAAGCGGTTTCGACGGTTCGGCAGGTACGGCGGTCGTCACTTTGCACAGCGCAGCCTTGTGGACCGACTCGCGCTACTTCCTCGCTGCCGAGGAGCAACTGCGCGGTACAGGGTACCAGCTGATGAAACTCAAGATGGAAGGAACACCCACCATCGCCCAATGGATTGGCGACGAAATCAGGAATGATGACTCTACGGAAGTGGGCATCGATGGAATGGTGAGCTCCGTCAACCAAGTGCGACAGCTCATTGCCGACCTGCGGCAGCAGGGCGGTATCACCCTCCGCACCAATTTGGACGCCCTCCAGCACATATGGACCGACCGTCCGCCTGTGCCGCAAAACCCTGTGGAAATCCATTCTTTGGAATATGCAGGCGAGCCAACTGCCTCGAAGCTCAGCCGCATACGACAAACTTTGCACGAGCGGCATGCTGACGGAATGCTTATGGCTTCGCTCGATGACATTGCCTGGACGCTTAACCTGCGTGGCGGCGACGTGCATTGCAATCCTGTCTTTGTCAGCTATTTGCTCATTGCATCGAAGAGCGCCACCCTGTTTGTCGACCGTCAGAAGCTGACGCCCGGCGTGCTGGCCTATCTGAAGCAAGAAGGCATACAAGTCGACGACTATGCGAATGTGGCAAGTGGGCTGAAGAGCTATTTTGAATATAATATCCTGCTCGACCCCAACGAGGTGAACTACGCCCTATACGACGTTGTGAAGAACTATACGCACAACGACACACGTAGCCACGTGCAGATTGTTGAAGAAAAGTCGCCCGTGAAGGCGATGAAGGCCATAAAAAACGACACCGAGATACAGGGTTTTAGGCGTGCGATGCTGAAAGACGGCATCGCAATGGTCAAGTTTCTGAAATGGCTGAAACCCGCCGTTGAGGCTGGTGGACAAACCGAGATGTCGCTCGATGC
>JAFYDA010000102.1 GCA_017545045.1 Prevotella sp.
AACTTCCGTAACGACCGCGCCAAGGAGATGACCATCGCACTGACTCAGGAGGATATGCCTGAGCAGGGTATGAAGACCATCCCTGGACTGCAGTACTACTGCATGACCCCATACGATGCAAACTTCAAGGGTGTTCACATCCTCTTCCCCAAGGAGAACGTAGAGGATACCCTGGGCGAATATCTGAGCAAGCAGGGCAAGAAGCAGCTGCACACCGCTGAGACTGAGAAGTATGCTCACGTGACCTTCTTCTTCAATGGTGGTCGCGAGGCTCCTTATGAGAACGAGGACCGCATCCTAGTGCCCTCGCCGAAGGTGGCTACCTACGACCTGAAGCCTGAGATGAGCGCCTACGAGGTGAAGGACAAGCTCGTCGCTGCCATCAACGAGGCTAAGTACGACTTCATCGTCGTGAACTTCGCTAACGGTGATATGGTGGGTCATACGGGTGTTTACAATGCTATCGCCAAGGCTGTCTGGGCTGTTGACAACTGCGTGCGCGAGGTCATCGAGGCCGCCAAAGCTAACGACTACGAGGCCATCATCATTGCCGATCACGGTAATGCTGACAACGCTATCAACGCCGACGGCACGCCCAACACCGCTCACTCGCTGAACCCCGTTCCTTTCATCTATGTGACGAACAACAACTCGGCAACGGTGAAGGACGGTCGCTTGGCCGATGTGGCTCCCTCTATCCTGCACATCATGGGATTGGAGCAGCCTGCCGACATGACGGGTGAGAACCTGATTAGTGACAACAAATAAGCCAGTTAAGTAAGACAGACAACGGCCACTACCCAGAAGAATATCCGTGGAGACAATCAATGAATTCTTTGTGCTGATGAGCTCCCTACTGTGGGGGTGGCCAATGATTCTACTGCTTTTGGGGACTCACGTGTTCCTGACTTTCCGTTTGGGCATTCCACAACGGAAATTGTTCACGGGCATACGATTGTCTGTGAAAAAAGATCATAGCGCAACAGGAGAAGTCAGCCAGTTCGGGGCGTTGGCCACCGCACTGGCTGCTACTATTGGTACGGGTAACATCGTGGGCGTTGCCACAGCTGTGGCATTGGGTGGCCCTGGCGCCGTATTGTGGTGCTGGCTGACGGGCATCTTCGGCATGTCGACGAAATATGCCGAAGGATTGCTGGCCGTCAAATACCGTGTCAAGACAGATGACGGGCGCACCTACGGCGGTCCGATGTACGTGCTGGAACGCGGACTCGGCATGCGTCGGCTGGCCATCATGTTTGCCGTCTTCACTGCCTTAGCCTCATTCGGTATTGGCTGTACGGTGCAGGCGAACTCGATTGCACTGCTGGCCAGTGAGACGTTCGGCATTCCATCTTGGACGGTGGGACTCTTTGTCTGCGCATTGGCAGCCTCTGTCATTCTCGGCGGCGTCAAGGCCATAGCCCGTGTCTGCACCATTTTCGTACCGTTCATGGCCGTACTCTACATCATCGGTTGCATCGTCATCCTCTGCATGAACAGCGATTATGTGTGGCCTGCCCTGCATCTCATCGTGAAGTCGGCCTTTAATCCCTCTGCTGCCGGTGGCGGCTTTGTGGGGGCAACAGTCATGATGGCAGCCCGTTTTGGCATAGCCCGTGGACTATTCTCCAACGAGAGCGGCATGGGCTCTGCACCCATTGTGGCAGCTGCCGCACAGACGCGCAATCCCGTTCGCCAGGCGTTAGTGTCAAGCACCGGCACGTTCTGGGACACGGTTGTCATCTGTGCCCTCACCGGCTTAGTGCTTGTCAGCAGCATTCTGGCCTACCCCGACATCACCTACGACGACGGGGCAGCACTGACCAAGGTAGCCTTCTCGAAGATTCCCCTCGTCGGAGCCCCTTTGCTGTCGTTCGGCATTCTTACTTTCGCCTTCAGCACCATTTTAGGCTGGAGTTACTATGGCGAAAGCGCCGTCAACTACATCGAGCACAGAAAGGCGAACCGTTTCTACCGCATTCTTTACATCGTAGCCCTCTTCTTCGGCAGCATTATCAGCCTTGACATTATCTGGAACATTGCCGACTGCATGAATGCCCTGATGGCAATCCCCAACCTCATCGCCCTGCTGCTCCTCAGCAAAGTTGCAGCCCAAGAAACTAAAAAGTATCTTTGGGATGGCCATCTCGATGATGAAATGGACACAAACTGATGAACAGACAGAATCCTCCTTCCTTGGACACAAACGGATGAACATACAGAACCCTCCTTCCTATCGTCACGACACCATATTGCCGCTCCCCATGGAAGTGACGGCCGATGCGTGGGCTGTGGATGCGGCCTGCTCGGGCAATCCTGGTCCTATGGAGTATCAGGCTATCGACTTGGCAACGGGCGCACGGGTCTTCCATTACGGCCCTGTGCGTGGTACGAACAACATCGGTGAGTTTCTGGCCATCGTCCATGCACTGGCGCTCTGCTGGCAGCAGGGGCTACATACAAAGACCATCTACAGCGACTCTTACAACGCCATCCTGTGGGTCAGGAAGCGACAGTGCAAGACCAAGCTGGAACGTACGCCACAGACAGAGCAGCTCTACCAAATCATTCTGCGGGCCGAAAACTGGCTGCGCACGCACGACTACAGAAACCCCATCGTGAAATGGGAGACGGGAAAGTGGGGCGAAGTGCCCGCCGACTTCGGCCGGAAATAAGTCATGAGATTTCTACTGATTGTCCTGTCGCTGCTGATGGCAGCCATGACCTACGGTCAGTCCGAGCGTCCGTGGGAGCAGGCGCTGGCCGATGTCATGACGGCAGAAGACCTGGAGTCTGCAACGTGGGAGGATACTTACAACATGCTCTGCGAATTGGAAGAGCAGCCGATAGACCTTAACAAAGCGACCCGCGAAGAACTGGAAGCCCTGCCTTTCCTCACTGACCGTCAGGTGGAGGACATCATGGAGTACCGATACCGCTACGGCGCCATGAAGTCGATGAATGAACTGCGCATGATACGCTCCCTCGACTCCAGACTCATCGATGTGCTTCGCTACTTTACCTTTATAGACAATGAAACAGCAACAGCCGGCAAGCGCCCGCTGAAAGAGCGGCTGCAATACGGTCACCACGAACTGATGGCCTATGGACGCATTCCCTTCTACGAGCGCCGGGGCGACAAGAACGGCTACGAAGGCTATCCCTACCGCCACTGGCTGCGCTATCGATATAACCTTGACAACGACGTCAAGATAGGCTTTGTAGGCTCGCAGGATGCCGGCGAGCCGTTTTTCGCCAACACAAACAAGGCGGGCTACGACTTCTATTCCTATTATCTCCAAGTGCGCCGCCTGGGCTGTATAGAGAATGCCGTGGTGGGCAAGTTCAAACTATCAGTAGGCATGGGACTGGTCCTTAACAACAGTTTCGGCATGGGCAAGCTGGCCACCCTCCAGCAATTAGGCCGCAGCACCAACACGGTGCGTCCCCACTCGTCGCGCTCGCAGACCGACTATATGCAGGGAGCGGCGGCCACTTTCAACCTGTCACCCCGATGGCAACTGACGGCCTTTCTCTCATACCGCCCCCTTGACGCCACACTGAACGATGACGGCAGCATACGCACCATCGTCACTGGCGGCTATCACCGCACACCCACGGAGATTGAGAAGAAGAACAACAGCCACGCTACCGATGGCGGCACTCACATAGCCTATCGCCGCGGCGGGCTTCACGCCGGAGCCACGGCAGTCTACACCCATCTGGACCGCGACTTGTCGCCAGACACGCGGACGCTCTATCGCCGCTACAATGCTCAGGGCAACAATTTCCTGAACCTGAGCGCCGACTACGGCTATCTTCACCCCCGTTTTGCACTCAACGGCGAGACCGCCATGAACCGCGACGGCGCCATCGCCACCATCAACAGCCTGAGCGTCGAGGTTTCCGACGAACTGAGCCTCATGCTGATGCAGCGGTTCTATAGTTATCGCTACACCGCGCTCTACGCACGCTCGCTGAGTGAAGGCGGACACGTGCAGAACGAGAGCGGCTATTACTTCGGACTGACGTGGAACCCCTCGCCCCGCCTGTCTGTACGCGCCTATACCGACTACGCCTATTTTGCCTGGGCGCGTTATCAGGTCTCACAGCCTTCCCACAGCTGGGACAATCTGCTCAACGCTACCTATAGCCGTGGTGAATGGAGCATCACGGCCCGCTATCGGCTACACCTGCGCCAGAAGGATGATGACAGCAAGACAGCCCTTGTCAACACCACGGAGCATCGCGGACGGATAGCAGTTATCTGGCAGCACAAGACGTTCAGTGCCGCCACACAAGCCGACGGCGTCAGCACGGGCAGCCATGACCGTGGCTACAGTCTGAGCGAGACTGTGGGGTGGAATATCAGGAGGCTCAAGCTGAACGTCAATGCAGGCTACTTCCACACCGACTCCTACGACAGCCGTATCTACACCTATGAACGCGGACCGCTCTACACCTTTTCCTTTCCGTCTTTCTATGGCGAGGGCATGCGCGGCGCCGTGATGGCCCAGCTGAAGCTTAACCGTCGGCTGTCGCTCACCGCCAAGCTGGGCTATACCCACTATTTCGACCGCAGCGCCATCGGCTCGGGCTTGCAACAGATAGACCACTCGTCGCAAACCGACCTTGACCTGCAAGCCCGATGGACATTCTGACAATCAAAGCAACTGCTGATAGATGCTGAGCACCTGTGATGCCACGTCGGTACCCTCAAACCGGCGAACGTAGTCGCGGCTCCGACGAATGCGCTCCTCACGCCCAGGTGCGCCACGCAGCAACAGACCGACGGCGGCAGCCAATCCCTGAGAATCGTCGGGCGACACGTACATGCAGTCGGAACCGCCAGCCTCCTCTAAGCACGAGCCAGTGGCGGCCACTACCGGCAGTCCGCTGTGGATAGCCTCGATGATGGGAATGCCGAAACCTTCGTAGCGTGAGGGATAGACAAAAGCCTCGGCCTCGTGATACAGCACGTTCAGCTCACTGTCGGAAACACCATGCAGCAGGTGGACACGCTGAGAAAGGCCCATGCGCGCAGCTTCTTTCACGACGCGTTCGGCATATTTAGTAGAACGTCCGACGGCCACGAAATGTATTTCTTCAGGCAGGTGTGCCAGCGCCTTCACGGCCAACAGAACATTCTTGCGCTCTTCGATGGTGCCCACGCTCAGGATGAAGCGTCCCGACAGTCCATACTGATGCCTCACCTTCGCAACGCCGCTGGGTGACACGTCGGCGGCAAATCGCGGTGAGCAGCTTTGGTAGACCACGTCGATGCGGTCGCCGCTGATGCCGCCCAGCTCCATGATGTCCTGACGCGTGCGCTCGCTGATGGCGATAATGCGGTCGGCCTCGCGCAGCGTCTGCCGGAACTTCCAGGTGTATATCTTCACGTCGGTGGCATGGTAATACTCCGGATGCCGCATGAAGATAAGGTCGTGGATGGTGACCACGCTGCGGATGCCCGTCCTGCGGATACCTATGGGCAACTCGCCCGTCAGTCCGTGGTACAGCTGCACGCCGTCGCGTAGCAGGTCATTCACGATAGGCCCGACGCGCCAGAGCGAGCGTAGCGGTTTCAGCTGCCAGCCGTGCGGGTAGACATAGCACAGGCGCTCCGTCTCCGTCAGCTGGAGCCGCAGGTCGTCGCGCCCGGCGTCGGGGGTATAGAGGCGCAGCTGCCAGTCGTCGTCCACCACACGGGCCAGGTCACGCACCAGCGTCCGGCAGTAGTTGCCCAGTCCCGTGGCGTTGCGCACAATGCGCTTGGCATCGAAGCCGATGGTTGTCTTTGTCATAGCACCTACAAAATTACGAGTTTTTTTTCACAAACACAAAACGCAGGATGGAAAACTGCACAATCACGGAGAACCCCATGACGAAGAGCGGAACGAGAAGCCGGTGGACGCCCAGGGCCAGCAACAGGTTGAACAGCACCACGTGGAGTCCGAAGTTGACGGCGTGACTGCCGCAGAAGCCTATGAAGTGGCGCCACGACGGACGGGTGCGGAAGGTGAAGTAGTTGGTCAGCAGGTAATTTCCGACGAAGCTCACCAAATAGCCGGTGATGTAGGCGGCATTGGCCGTGGTGACAAACAGCAGCAGGTAATAGATGGCATAGTGGACGGCCGATGACAGGCAGCCGTTCAGTGCAAAGCGTACAAACTGCCCAAACTTTTCGCTCTGGCGCAGTTCGACAATTCTCCTTTTGATGTCCATCAGCTGCAAAGTTACAAAATAATTCACAATTCACAATTCACAATTCACAATTATTTCGTAACTTTGCGACAAACTTCGCGAAGTTTTTCGCTTTGCTCAAGGAAACTCCTCCGTCTCGGAAGAAAAAACAAACGGTTTGTTTTGTTCTTCGCTCGACATTTCGTAACTTTGCAGCCGTATTTCAAAAAAAGACGAAAATGGACTTGATGGGAATGCCCCTTTGGGCGTGGATTGTGTTCTATGTTTTGGTGTTCATCATGCTCATTGCCGACCTGAAGATGTTCGGCAAGAAAGGACAGCATGAGGTCAACGTTGCCGAGGCGCTGAAGATGACGGCCGTCTGGATAGGCGTCTCGCTGCTGTTCTGCGGCGCCATCTACTTGTTCTATCCCGTCGACCCGCACGGCAAGGCCATGGAATTCCTGGCGGGCTACCTCATAGAGAAGTCGCTGTCGATGGATAACCTCTTCGTCTTCCTCATGCTTTTCTCCTTCTTCGGCGTTGAGCGCAAGTACCAGCACGAAGTGCTCTTCTGGGGCATCTTCGGTGCACTCGTCCTGCGCAGCATCTTCATCTTCGCCGGTGCCGCCATGGTCGAGCGCTTCGAGTGGATTCTGGGACTCTTCGGACTGTTCCTGCTCTACACCGGTTTCAAGATGTTCAGCCACAGCGACGAACAGGCCGGCGACCCGTCGCAGAACGTCGTTGTGAAGCTCTTCAAGCGCTTCTTCCCCGTCACCGACCAGATGCACGGCGACAAGTTCTTTGTCAACAGCAAGGCCACGCCTTTGTTTATCACCCTTCTCGTCATCGAGACCACCGACGTAGCCTTCGCCGTCGACAGCATACCGGCCGTCTTCAGCGTCAGCCGCGACCCCTTCATCGTGCTCACCTCCAACATCTTCGCCATCCTCGGCCTCCGCGCCCTCTATTTCGCACTGGCCGCCATTGCCAAGTATTTCACCTATTTGAAATACGGGCTGGGCGTCATCCTCATCTTCGTCGGCGTGAAGATGCTGCTGGCTATGAACGAGTACATCAACGCCCTCGCAGGCATGGTGGGCATCAATCTCAGCATGCCCCACATCGAGGTGCCGACGCCCTTGTCGCTGGCCGTCATCTTCGGTATCCTCCTGCTCTCCATCCTCCTCTCCGTAGCGGTCAGCAGAATGAGTACCCCGACCGAGAATCGAACTCGGAACTAAGCTTTAGGAGAGCCTTGTTATATCCATTTAACTATCAGGGCAGTTAGTTTTCAGCGTGTGCATAGATAAAGCAGAAGCCACGTCTGAAAGCTATCCGGATGCAAAGTTACAACATTTTTTCTTTCCCTCCAAATATCTGTACCAAAAAACTGCTGCAAGGCGCGGAGCACTTGCAGCAGTCAAGTTGTGTATGCGGCCAACCCCTACAGGGTGGCGGCGGGATTATTCAAACACTTCAAGGAGAATGAACTGGCATCAGTCGGCATCCTCAATGTCATCATCATAACCACCATAAGTGATGCCTGCGTCTCCACCAACTCCTGTGAGAGAACCACAAATCATTTCCAGAATTTCCATGTCCTCTATCTCAAGGGCGGGAGCAATATACTGTTTCTTATTCATAATCTTCAATGTTTTTTGTTTTTTGTTCTTTTTACCAAGAATTTTAGAATGAGAGAACTCTTTACTTCACGATGACCTTCTTGCCGTTCTGGATGTAGAGGCCCTTCTGAGCGTTCTTCACCTCCTGACCAGCGAGGTTGTAGAGCTTGCCATTGTTCTTGCCGGCAACTTCGAGACCCTCGATAGCAGTGGTCTCAACACCGTCGATGCTGAAGCTAACGATACGAGCACCGGCAGTCTTAGCCTTTATATATGCACGGGTACCCTTGATGTTAGTATTACCATCGCTCTTCCAAACCTTGTCATCACTGATGAACCAGTCGTCTGCATCAATCTTTGTAGAAGTGTAAGTACCTACGAAGTCGAAGTTACCTTCGCCTTCCACCTTAGCCACACCAGCCTTGATTGTCTTACCATCGAAGTTGAAGGTTGTAGCATCGGTAGTAGTATTCAGAAGTACGGGAGTATTGGCTGCAATAGAGGCATCACCTGCAATATTGAAGTTTACAGTTGACTTATCGCCAACAGCTGACTCAGAGAATGTAGCCACCTTAACATCGTCACCAAAAGCAGTCTTTGCCTCTGAATCGGTCAAAGCAAACGGCAGTGCAATCGTGTTCCATTTACTCTTTTTGAAGGTACGATTCAAAGTAATGTTTGCATCCTCAACATCCTCAGAGAAAGAAATGGGCAGATTCTCATCAATCGTCACGGCAATTGCAGAGCCATAATAGTAGAGGTGGAAGTTATCCCAGATCACCCAGTCGGTATTGGTTTCACACTTGAATCCAATCTTCAGGTCGCCATCATCGGTGATGAGCGTCTGAACCTCATTGGTATAGAAAGGCTGGCTAGTAGCAGGATTAACTTCCTGGAAGAAGTAGTAAGAACCTGACATACCATTGGGTCTGTACTTGCCATCAGTATTTGACTCACCATTACCGTCACCCATATTTGGCTTGCCACTAATCAGCGATTCAGTACTATACTCATCAGTAATGGCCTTAATGGGTTGATTTACAATACCACAATAGAGGTTGGTCTTATCAGTCTCACTTCCATCATGACGAGCAAAACCCTGCAACGTTACCTTATAGGTACCCTTAGGCAGATTGGTAATTGTCTGGCTCAGATTAAACATCTTGTGGTATGTCTCAAAGTTATGAGTAAGAAGGCGATGTTCGGTGATTCCACCACTCTCAAGAGTCCAGCCATCAGGAATGTTCGTACCACCTTTACCCATAGTAAAATGTTGGTTCTTTATCAAGCATGTGATGTCAATGCATGCATCGGCATTCACCTTGACGTTCTTCACGAAAGTCTTGGCAGCATCCACCAAAGCGGCAATCTCGCTCTCAATGGCAGAAGCACCTGTTGCAGCCTCCACGTTAGAAGTAGTTGTGCTGATAACACCCTCGAGTGTGGTCTTGGCATCGGCACCCGTATAGGTGTCAGCTTCCTTCATGGTTATGACAGCTGCCTTGGTGTCAAGATATTCTGCATAAGGATCAACAAGAGCCTGGGCGGCTGTAGCAGCAGTAGTGAGAGCTGTGGCAGCATCATTGTACTGGGCAGCTGTGCCGTCAGTCACTGTATTATCAGTGATTTCACTCTGCAAGTTTGCGTATGCCGTCGCAGGAATAGTTCCATCAGCAATGGCCTGAGCAGCAGCAAGAGCATCATTATAAGCAGCAAGAGCATCCTTTTTAGCAATATACTCTGCAAACTCCTCCGCTGTCATGTTTTGAACATAAGTCAACTGGAAGTTGTCAACACAGAGCCAGCTGTTTCCAGCACCTGTACCTACACCCTCAAAGCCGATTTTAACATCTGTACCGTTACCAAGGAACTCAACATTATATGCTTTGGATCCATCAGCGATATCAATTGCTGTTTCCCTATCACCTGCATAAAGTTTTGCCGAAGTTACACCACGAGCCAAACTGTTTATAGACATGCGGTAAAGTCCTTGAGGCAATGTTATGGTCTGAGAAACGCCCTTCGTGCCATTTGGCTGCCAAGCCTCACAATATTTAGTATCAACTTTCCCCGGGAAAGATGAATTATTTTGCGTAGCCATACCACTGTTTGTCCAACCTGTAAAATCTGACTCAAAGCTGGGGTTGACGATTAAACTGGTCACATTAGTTTCACTTCCAACGCCTGCCAGATAAGTACCAAATGTGTTAAAAAGTGCATTAATAGCATCCTGAACATCGTCTACAGTTGAAGCATTTGCTAATAAGGCATCAGCATCAGTTACATCAAGTCCTGAATTGATTGCAAGATATTTTTCCTTTAATGCATTGTACTTTTCTTGAGCTGCCGGCAGCGGATCTTCTATCAGCGTGCAGAAAGTAAAATAGTAGGGATCCTCATATTTTGCAGGCATATTATCATTATGAAGATATAGACCTGTTCCCTTGTTCTTAAGTGCAAATTTACCTCCGCTTACTTCGATAGACCAAACAGACAGGTCTGCACCATCTTGGTCTTTGCCAAGAGCAAAGCATACGTTTTTGTCTGCTGTTTGCGAATTGAAGTAGCCACCCGAAGCCCAACTTACATTATAAAGGCTACCTGCTGAATTATAGGTATGAAGATAACAATACCCTTCAGAGGCTGCTTCTATTTTTAAATAGCAAGCATTGGATGCATAGGCTTCAGCATACGTTCCAAAGTACATGTCCCACGCACTACCGTGTCCGGTAATACCAAAACCCATTGCCGTGCTCGAAGATTCATCCACAACAGCAAAAAACTTTCCATCCAATTCACCGATAGTCGTAAACTTCTCGCCAACCACTTTGTCGGCAGCGTTCACGCTCAATCCCATCATAGCCATTAGGGCTATCAATAAGAGTTTTGTTTTTCTCATACTTAAATAGTTTTAGTTAATAAATAAAGTGAATTATATAATTTTGTTCTTTGTCTGAAATCCTATGTAAATAGAGTGAATTATCTCATTCTCAGTTCGTTCAAGTAGCTAAATCGGGGCAAAATTACACAATAATTCTGAAACGACCAAAAAAATTAGCGAAAAATTGTTTTAGTCCGCTGCAAATATATAATATTTTAAGGATTGCGCACGCGCACGCACGTTGTCATGGGGAGCCTCCCTGTGATTCTGCGGAGGCTCCCTGTGATTCTGGGGAGGCTCCGCAGAAATCTGGGGAGGCTCCGCAGAAAAAGCGTTTTTTTTTCAAATAAATTTGGAAATATGAAAAATATATCGTAACTTTGTCCCGACTTAGCTACTTACAGTAGAAGGAGGGAGGCGATTATGTGTACACGACTGACAGTTGAGAACAGATTTATACAATTCACTTAATTTACTAACTAAATATTATTATTATGAGAAAACTAAAACTACTGTTCGCAGGGTTTGCCCTTCTGGGTGGACTTTCTGCTAATGCTCAGACAGACGTCACGAGCACGTATCTGACGAATGCCGGATTTGACGATTGTACCGCTGAAACTTCTGATGTGGCTGCTAAAACAATCAAAGACTATTCCTCTAACGGATGGATTAATGCTAGTACGGGTAGTTTTACTACAATTGCAGTAACTGCCTACGGAGGCGGATATAAGGTGGGTAATTCCACCACACCCTCCACCAAGAAGGACGGAACAACGGTCTCCGGCAATACGCTTGGTATTATAGCGGGATGGGGTGATGATGTCATAATCCAAAGTGATGACATTACTTTGCCAGCAGGTAATTATACCCTTACTGTTGACCACTATCTTGCCTCTTCGACCGCTAATTACGGTACTTCCCGTTTTGGTTTTGTAACAGCTAGTGAATCTTACTTAGTTTCCAGCACAACGTACACAGCATCGGAGTGGACTACCGAAGCTGTTATTTTCACTCTAACGAAACCAACCACAGGCAAGATACAGATTGGTGTGAAAGGAAACAATAAGGAAGGAAGTGGTTCCCCTGCCATATTCTATGACGACGTGAAGATTCTTCAATTGACAGAATTGGAGATTGCTAAGGCAGAAGCTCTTGCAGCCCTTCCCAAGACCGCCGGTGACGGGCTCTTTACAATGAATCAGACGACCATTGACACCTACACAGGAAGCATTATCAAAGCTACGACCGTGGAAGCCGTCAACGCCATCAAAGCCGATATCATCGCATGGGCTGCTCCTGCAACAAGCGGCAGTTGGAATATTAAGAATGTAAATGCTGGATGCTATCTGGGAACCAACGAGGGTAATGTTGTTTTGTCAGAGTTACCTGTGGCAATTACCTTCGAGAAGACTACCAATGGTTTCTACATCAAGGCTGGCGAGAAATATATCAATATGAAAGGTGGCGACACATGGAGTATGTCTGCTACTGACGTTGCAAACACAGCATGGACATTTACGGCGGCTGATGGCAAATACACCATCACTGGTCCAAACGGCGTGATTGGAACTGATAAAACGGTTGCAGGTTCTCCTTGCTATGGTAATAAAGCTGCAGGCAATAATGGAACATGGACTATTTCTACAGCTGTCAGCGAAGAGGAAATAGCTATCACAGTTGCCAAGAATGCCCTGCAAGCAGCCATCAACGCACATCCTGTTCCCACTGCCAATATCGGCTCTGGTGTTTTTCAATACAACAGCGATGCCGTAAACGATTTGTCCGAAAAGATTACAGCAGCCCAGGCCGTTCTTGACAATGCAAGTGCCACAAAGGATCAGGTAGATGCCCAGACAGATATCATCACCGGCCTGTCTGAACTTGTTTTGAATGCTCCTGATGCTGAAAAAATCTATAATATTGTAGTTTCTACAACAGGACACGCCAAAGAAGGAAATCCTGTCATTATTATACCTGGTGAAACGAGTGCCAACAACCCCACTGGTTATGCTATGAACGCTAACTTCGAGTCTAATGCTAACTTGGCTCAGGCATTCACCTTCACAAAGGTTGCTGGTAATACCTATAAGATTAGCACTATTCTCGCAGGTGAGAACGTATACCTTACAAATGGTACGCTGAATGGTAGTGCTGCCGGTTGGAAAGACTCTCAGATTCAGGCAACAACAAACGCCGAGAATGCTATGGCATTCAATATTGCCGCATCCGAAAAAGCAGGTTCTTTCAATATCTACAATTCTGCCACAAACACTACGATTGCTTGTCAAGCTGGTGGCAATATCTACACAGAAGCTGGTAACGCCGACTTTACTTTAGTTGAGACCGCAAAGCCCTCTATCACCATCAACACTACAGCTGCTGGCTGGGGTACCGTGATGTTGCCGTTCGCAGTTGCTTCACTGCCCACTGGCGTGAAGGCTTACACCTGTGATAAAATTGAGGGCATTACTCTGACATTAGATGAGGTTGATGCCTTGGAGGCTAACAAGCCTTACATTATTGAAGGTGCTTGGAACGAAGTTGTAAGTGGTGATGCTCAAGGTAAAGCTCTTACAGCTACCGAAGGTCTGTTGACCGGTACTTATACCACTATCGCAGCAACCGATGGACAGTACGTTCTGCAGAATCAGGGTGGTAAAGTGGCCTTCTATCAGGTCGACACCGAAGTGGCTACTCCTAACGTGCCTGCAAACCGTGCTTACCTGGAGGCTCCCAGCACCGCCCGCGCCCTGTACTTCGACGCAGCAACAGCTATCAAGACCATCGAGGCCCTGACCAGCGGCGAGGCTGAGATCTACGGTGCCAACGGTGCCCGTCAGAACGGCCTGAAGAAGGGTGTGAACATCATCAAGCGTGGCGACAAGACCATGAAGGTGATGGTGAAATAAATTAGAGTAATGAATTTTATAAAGACTTTTTATCTATGAAGAAAATATATATGAAGCCAGAAGCCTATATTGAGGCTATGGAGATAGAAGAGTTTATGGCCCTGTCATTAGGAGGAACTGCAGACAAGTCTGACGCGCTGGATCGTGAGGTTGACTGGGACGACTGGGACGAAGAGTAAGAACATGATTACCGCCGCCACCCTGTAGGGGTGGCCCGCATACACTGCTTGACTGCTGCAAGGCTCCGCGCCTTGCAGCAGTTTTTTTTTTCGATGAAAATGTTTGGAGAATCAGAGACCTACTCGGCGGCCTCTAAGTGGAGGCGGCGGATTTCGTCGGCCAGATGCTGCGGGTGGAGCACGCGGAGCCAGCGGCCTCGACTCAGAAGGAAGGCTTTCAGGTCGGAGGTGGGACGGAGCGTCAGCTCGAAGTCGGTATGGTCGTCGGTGCTGGCCACGATGCGCTGCGTGTGGTGCAGGGGCAGATCGCGCAGTGCGAACTGCTCGCGGCCGAAGGCGCGCAGCACGATGCGCTCGGGCTGGGTGCCGTCGCCCACTACCACGCCGTAGCACTCGCTGAAGAAGTCCTCGGCATCGAAATATTCGTCGACGGTGAAGGTCTTGGCGGTGATGGCGGTCTGAAGAATGCGGTCGAGGGCGAAGACGCGGTACTGACCGTCGGCAAGCCTTCCGAGGAGGTACCATCGCTGGTGAAAGAGCTTCAGACAGTAGGGTGCCACGACGTAGCGCTTGGTCTCGTCGGCAAGGTAGCGGCGGTAGTGGAGCTCCATGCGGCGGTTACGTCGCATGGCCTGCAGAATCTGCTCCAGCAGCCGGCTGTCGGCGGTGACGTTTTCCAGGAGTATGCGCTGCTGCATGCTGAGACTCCCGCTGATGATGTTGCTGACGGTGAGGGTCGACAGGAGCCAGTTCTGCACGCTGTTCTCCTGCAGCACATGCTCGTTGCCTATATAATAACGGTACGCGTTATGGGCGTCGCACTCTATGAAGAGGCCAAACATCTGCTCGATGGCATCCTTATGGCGCAAGAAGGTGGAGCGCGCCATGGGCAGCCCACCGCTCATCTCCTCCTCTACCCACAGTTCGTTGAGCTCGCTGAGGGTGAGCCCACGGCGTGAACGGCTGATGGTGTTCACCAGCCAGATGTATTCCCTGAATTGATCTATGTGTTTCATGTGCACAAAGATACGCATAAAAACTAAGAAAGGAAAATTTTTTTGGCTCTTTTTCGGGGCTTGCGCCACAAAATGACGCAGGCCTGCACTACCTTTGCACTCACACTGCAGTGAGAACGTAACAATAACAACTAAAAAACACACTCAAGACCATGAAAAAGAAAAACTTTATGTTGACACCGCACTTCAGTTACAACGAAATGACGCGCTCGGCGTGGGCCGACCGCCACGGCGTAGACAACACACCCGACTCCCTTCAGCTGGCAGCACTCGAAAACCTCTGCCGCGTACTGCTGGAACCGCTCAGGGCGCAGTTCGGACCTATCTACATCAACAGTGCCTTCCGCTCGGAGAAGGTGAACACGGGCGTCCACGGCGTAGGTTGCTCCAAGCACCTCAGCGGCGAAGCCGTGGACATACACATCGAAAACCAGGAGACGGGGCGCGCCTACTACCGATTCATACTCCACCACATCGACTTCGACCAGCTGCTGTTCGAGCACCGCCGCGACGGTGCAATGTGGCTGCACTGCTCGGTGCTGCTCGACAGTCGCGAGAACCGTCATCAGGCGTTTCCTAATTATAAGGTATAATCATATCACCGTTATCTCGCTGAACAAAGAACAGAAACAGACTGATACCATGAAAACATGTATTCATTGCGGGCAGCAACTGCCCGACGAGTGCTTTGAGCGCTATCCGTCAGGGACGCACCGCCGCGTATGCCGGGCGTGTAAATACTTGCTCTACGGTGTGAAAGCCAAGCGTAAGTGGCGGCTGCGTCACCTGTGCGCGTCGTTTGCAAACGACTGACAGGCAACGGTTTGCGATTTTAGGATTCCGCCGGCCCTGCTCTTTTCCTTGCGGGATTCGGATTTTCGCCGTAACTTTGCAACCGCAAACAAGACAACAGCGCTGAAGTCGGAGTGAGCAAAAACACACAATTATTAACCATTAAAAAAAAAGAAAGGATAACAATTATGGGACTTAAAGTGAATCTTTACAAGAACAACAACAGTAAGTCGAAGGGCTACAACATGATCTACAGCCGCGTTGAGAACGACAAGCCTATGACGTTGGATGAGCTGGCTGCACACATGCACGACCACAACTCGCCCTACGACGAGGGCATCATCCTGGGCGTGCTGAAGCAGATGACGCGATGCATCCGCGAGCTGATCCTCGACGGTAAGCCCGTGAAGCTGACCGACCTGTGCATCTTCAAGGCCGCTGTCACCTCAGGTCCTGCCGCCAGCTATCTGGC
>JAFYDA010000103.1 GCA_017545045.1 Prevotella sp.
CCTGCCCTCGCAGTAGTCTTTGGAACAAATCAGACAACCAAAAGACTCCTTTCTCTCCTTAAATTCAAACACGTCGTTTCCAGAAGAAGTACGACCGCATACAATATACGGCTCCATATCCTCCTGCCGAAACTCTTCCGTATATTCGGGCACTACACCGCTACATTCCGTCAACGTAAACAGCGGTTCACCGCCTTCACATCTGAACGGCTCGTAGTTTCCCATCTGCTCAAAGAGTTCATCGCTGCCGCTGACGGCAAAGGTATGTCCCGCCACCTTGTAGTGTCTTGTCATCATATCTGTGCTATACTGTTCTCCTTCAGCATGTCGATGAAGGCATTCACCTCCGCTTCTGCTTCCTGCGGTGTCACGTCGTATTCCGCCAATAGTTGGGTGACAATGGCAGAGTTGTCGGCACCCTCCATCAAGGCACGCAAAATAATGACGCCCGTCTCATTCAGGGTGAACACCTTTTCCACTTCCTCCGTCTCGCCGTTCTTGGCAACGGCAACGAACTTGTCTGCCACCTCCTGGATGGCTATGTCATATTTCAGTTTCATCCTCTTGCTCTTTATCGTTTTTGCGCAGATAGCGCTCGTACTCGTATTTCATAGTGTCCTTCATTTCGGACAAATGATACTGCTGTCTTCCAGGTGTACATATAGTTGGTTCAGGTTCGCACATCGTGAGCCGAATACACTGGGGATAGTAGAAGCAGGTGGCGCAGGCATCCATGTCGGCAGGACGCTCCTTGAACTTGTGGAGGATAGCCTTGTTGTGTTCTTCGCTGTCAATGTGTCCGAATAACTCACGGTCAAAGAAGTGCTCGCATTTGCCGAGGTTGCCATCAGGAGCAATCACTACGCTTCCGTCGCCATCAGCCATGCAATGATTCAGTTTGATGTCTTTTTGCAATCCCTGTTCATGGTTTTTGTAGCCACACGCCGCTATCTGTTGTGCCAACTGTGTCTGCTGAGCAAAGATTTCAGCTTCATCTTCCGGCGTGCGCTCCACAAACAGCTCATGGGAATAGATGGATAGATGCTCGTTGGTGCCGAAACGCTGGTGCAGCAGCTGTACCAATTCAGTCATCTCTCCGATGTTGTGTTTATCGACGTTCAGGCGAATGGATACACGAATACCGGCAGCGGTCAGCATGCCGATGTTCTGCAGCACGCGCTCGAAGGCATTCACACCCTGATGGACGTATGCCTTCACGCGGTTGTAGGTATGCTCCGTGCCGTCGAGGGTAATCTGCACCTGCTGCAACTGCCATAAATCTTTGGCACGCTGCACCTTGTCGGCATCGAACAGGTAACCGTTGGAAATCATCGACGAACGGAACGGCACACCCTGCTCACGGAGTTCCGTGCAAATCTGGTCGATGACCTTGGCATTGACCAGCGGCTCGCCGCCGAACCAACTGATTTTGACTTTCTCGTCGCCACGATGCTTCACGATGTATCGCACCACCTTGTCGGCAGTCTCGGCGGTCATGGTGACAGGCTTCGTACCCTTCTCGTAGCAGTAGAAGCAGCGGGCATTGCACCCCGTAGTGGTGAGGATGGTATAGCCGGTGATTGCCTTGGCGGCGGGCTTGAGTAGTGCTGCCATCTGGCGAACCTGGCGGCAGAGCTTCTGGTCATCGTGCTCCTGTGGCACTAAGAACCAGCGGTCTATCAGTTCCTGCTGCATCGTGATGTCGGCAGCCTCGTCGGGTGTCAGCAGAACGAGCGAGCAGGTCAGGGTGTTGTATAGCAGCACACCGTCGGCGACGGGCTGCTGCACCACGTAGGTCATCAGCCGGTAGGGCTGACCGTCAGTGCGCTTCTGTATGCCTACAATTTGTTCAACCAATGAGGTTGTCGGTATAATCTCTTGCATTGTTTCTTTACCTTGTCTTTCTTTACAGCCACCGAAGAATTCGTGCTCAGTAGAACTTCACTTGCTTGCGGATTTCTTCTGAGCACAAACCTTCGATAGTGAATCCTAAGTTTTAGTCTCAACACATGGGTAGAGCATTCCAATGCATCAGGCTAAGCACTTGTCATTGTGGGTGGTGTGTAGATGGTTACGATTAATTATCACCAATCACCATCCCAAGGGCAGTCGTTATCACAGACGCATGAGGATTTAGTGGGGCAACTGGCGCAGACAATGCCAGCAGGCTTCAACTTAACCACCTCCATCTGAGGCTTCTCGAATTTCTTTTTTCCTTCCATAATTTTATAAATATAAATTGTTAATAAATATAATGTTGTATAACACGATTATCAAATTTATAGTGGAAGCCAAGCACAAACTATATGGGCATAAAGAAAGCGCAGGCCCAGTCCATATATCCTGCCAGGCCTTGCACAGCCCCAAATACACTATGGAATGAAGTCTGCGCATGAAGCGCAGCTCCAATGTGTACTTGGTTTTGCTCGTTAAATCCCTTTCGAGGTGCAAGTTCGGCAGGATAATTGAGCAATAAAGATTCGTGACTCATACGAATCACGATGGCAAAGGTACGAATTTTCTATGAATAAATGCACAGAAATTTAGTTTTTTTGCTGTTTTACCTATTTAATAATAAATAAAAAGCAAATTTGTGGACGAAAATTGTTGTTTTTTGCCGAGATTATCGTATCTTTGCCAGCGCAAAGAAGCAAATGAGAATAGATAATAAGTTTGTCGAACTCGCCAGCGAATCGCCTTTGATAGTCTCAGACCGCGCGGTTTATTTGGCTAAAAATAGTTAATTATGATGCAACTAATTGAAAATCAGTATAGAAATCTCGCTAACCAAGTTTTCAACGAGGATGAGTATTAAGCGGTAGAAATTCTGCCAAGTAATTAAATACCAGCGAGATAAGCAAATCTAATTTGTTTGTCTCGCTGGTGTTTTTTGGGGTTAGGTTGCTTGGGACTATCCGTGGACTTTTCCCCCTGCGCCTCTTTTTTCACCTTCTCATACAATGACAATATCAGTGAGGCACTTGATGACATCCATCATCCCTATATTGTTTCCCCACGCTCCATGGCTCTTGATGATAGTTGTGCTTTTGATACTGGTTGGCATGTGAATAAGGATGGAGTCAGAAAAAATACTATGAACATAATAAAAGCTCTGAAAGACCAAATGCATTATAGTCGTAGATAAAGTACTGCCTATTTAGGGAGAGATTGGCGGAGATTTAAGGTTCCTGTCATCACTCCTTCATCAGCTGGCGGAGGAAGGGCGTCAGCTCGTCGGCCATGCGCTGGTGCTGACGGAGGCTGGGGTGCCAGTCGGTGCCATAGCCGAGGTCGCCCGTCTGCGGACTGAAGTCGAAGCGATAGACCAGCTTGTCGCCGGCCTTATGAGCCTCGTCTGCAACTTCATTCAGAATCTTCTTGCAGACCTCAAGCGGATGACCGGTGAGCATGGAGCCGCAGAGGAACACCACCTTGGCCTTGGGAGAGCCCTTGCGCACCTGGGCGAGCAGCCGCTTGTAGCCCTGCTTGAGCAGTTCGGTGTCGTAAGGCTCGGTCGAGAGGTCGTTGGTGCCGAGGTTGATGCAGACGATGTCGGGCTGCCAGCGGGTGAAGTCCCAGTGCTCGGTCTGGTCGTTGTAGAGGGTGTACTCATACTGTGCCGGCATGTTGTCGGCGGGTGAGCCGTCCTTGGGTGCTCCGTAGTTGCGGTAGGCACCGATGCCGCTGCGGGCGATGATGCTTGCGACGGCTCCGAGGCGGCGCATTGTCAGTTGGGCGTAGCCGTAGTAGTGGTTCTCGGTCTCGAAGCGGAAGGGCTCGCCGAGGCGGCCTTCGTTGCCGTAGCCGCAGGTGATGCTGTTGCCGATGAACTCGAACTTCCTGTCAGGCAGCGGGTCCATCTCCTCTAACTATCCGTCGGTCAGAAATCCCCAGAACTCGGGCTTGTACTCATAGCCCTCGATGCAGTACATCAGACGAGCGGTGTGACGGCCGGCGGGGAGTGCCGTGCAGAGCGTGACCACGGAGTC
>JAFYDA010000015.1 GCA_017545045.1 Prevotella sp.
GAAGGTAAACTCTATGGTGCGCAGGACAATGACTTCCTTTACTTCCTTGGGCGTTACGAGGAGGGTACTGCAGGGCCTACCGAACCCGCTGCCGCCATGTACTACAACGATGCCAAGCCCGATAAGATATTTTATGCCGGGCTCTGCTATCGCAAGTTGGGACAGGAGGACAAGGCACGCGGACTGTTCAACAAACTCATCAACTATGGTAAGCAGCATATTTATGATAAGGTGGTAATGGACTACTTCGCCGTCTCGCTGCCCGACCTGCTCATTTGGGAGGATTCGCTCGACATGAAGAACCTCATCCACTGCAAATATATGCTTGCCCTCGGCTACTATGGTATGGGTAATAAGGAAAAGGCCTTGAAATACCTTGCAGAAGTTGAAGCCCTTGACAACAATCATCAAGGTGCCCAGCAGTTGCGCTCGCTGATAGACTTAGATGATCACTGCGCTTGCTGATTTGATCGTTTTCAAAGAATTATCACTATTTTGCAAATTTAGAATCCCTTGATAAGGTTATGACGGTATACGTGTTTGACGGAACGATGGACGGACTGCTGACGGCAGTGTTCGACGCATTCGCGCTGAAGGAGCAACCGAATGAGTTGCTGACGGAGGGCGACGCGTTGCCGCTGTTCTGCGAGCGAACCTATCACGTGACGACCGACGAGGAGAAAGCACGGCGGGTATGGACGGGTTTGGAGAAGCATCTGAATCGCGAGGCCCTGCGACTGATTTCCGTCAGTTGGCTGTCAGAGCTGCGAGAACTGAACACGCCGCTGTTCTTATATATATGTAAGGTGTTCCGTCAGGGGGATATATCGCGCAACTTCGCCGATGCTGATGTGCTGGCTGTGACGAACACCGCCCGCCGCGTGCTGCACGAACAGTTGAGGATGAAGCAGTTTATCCGCTTCCAAAAGGCGAAGGACGGCACTTATCTCGCCGTCGTCTCGCCCGACCATAACGTCCTCCCAATTATCATCGACCACTTTCAGGACCGCTTCAACGACCAGCCGTGGCTGATATATGATGCGAAGCGGCACTATGGGTATTATTATCAGACTCTCCCCCAGCCAGAAGATTTTGTCCGCTTAAGGACTAAATCGCCTGGGAGGGAGGGGAGTAATATGCCTGTCCGCGTGACCTTCGAGGACGAGGCCGCCGTGCCGTTCGACCTGAGGAACGGCAAGATGGATGCCGACGTGCTGAGCGACAACGACCAACTGTTTCAGGAACTCTGGCGCACCTACTTCAAGGCCATCTGCATCAAGGAGCGCATGAACCCCCGCAAGCAGCTGAAGGACATGCCGCGCCGCTATTGGAAATACATGACAGAAAAGAATGGACACTAGTCCTAACCCATCTTGGACAACAGTTTCATGTATGCATCGTAAGAAATGTGCTTCCCGCCCATTGACTTGAACAGCTGCGTCTCAAACTGACAGTCAATAAAACAGCCACCGATAGTCTCCATGGCCTTTGCCAGATGAATCAAGGCCAGTTTGGAGGCATTGGGAACCAGCGAGAACATACTTTCACCAAAGAAGGCATTGCGCAAGGTGACGCCGTAGAGTCCTCCAACGAGTCTGCGGCCTTCGGCATTGTCCGTCGGCTCCCAGACTTCAACGCTGGCGGCATAGCCAAGACGATGAAGTTTGGTAAACGCCTCGATGATGTCCGGCCCAAGCCATGCCCCACCCTCTTCGTTGCGACCCTGTGCCGTAGAGCAGCCATGTATCACGCCATCAAAGTCCTGATTGACGGTGACCTCATATTTGTGCTGCCGTAAGAGTTGCCGCATCGAGTGGCTGATGTGTATCTCGTTGGGGAAGATGACGTAGCGGTCGAGCGGACAATACCAGTGCGGCTCACACTCCATCTGGAAGGCATACCAAGGGAAGAATCCGTTGCTATAGGCCAGCACCAGACGCTCGACGGAGAGGTCGCCACCAATGGCCACAAGTCCATCGTCCTCGCCCCAACGGGGATTGGGGAACCACAAGTCGTCATCCAATTGCCAAACCATTTTTGAGTGAAGAGTGAAGAGTGAAGAGTGATAATTTGCTACCGCTATAGTGACTTCGCCACCATTCTTCAGGCTGCCGAAAAGAATTTCGCGCATCAATAGCGGTTTCAGCTGCTGGGCGATGACACGATCCATCTCACGGGCACCATACTCTGCCGTAAAGCCTTCCTTCAGCAGATGATCGAAGGCCTCGGAGGTGAGCGTCATCTTCACCTGCTTTGCTTCGAGCTTAGCATCCAGTTCGCGCAGCTTTTTCTTGAGGATGAGCGTCGCCATCTCCTTGTCCATATCGCGGAACACGACGGTGCCAGACAGGCGGTTCAGGAACTCGGGCTTGAAGGTTCGCTTTACCTGTTTCATCATTGCCTCGCCACGACTGACGTTGCCACTGAAGCCGATGCTCTGACCGGCAAACTGCGCTCCCGCATTCGAGGTCATGATGAGCACCACGTTGCGGAAGTCGGCCTTGCGTCCTTTGTTGTCTGTCAGTCGGGCATAGTCCATCACCTGCAACAGGATGTTGTAGATGTCCTGGTGAGCTTTCTCTATCTCGTCGAGCAGCAGCACGGCATTGGGCGACTTGCGGATGGCATCGGTCAGCAGTCCACCGTCCTCATAGCCTACATAGCCCGCAGGCGAACCGATGAGCTTGGCCACGGCATGCTTCTCCGTATATTCGCTCATGTCGAAGCGTATCAGTTCGATGCCCAGTTCCTTGGCCAGCACGCGAGCCACCTCCGTCTTTCCCACGCCCGTAGGACCCACGAATAGCAGCGAGGCCAAGGGTTTGTTGTCGTCGAGCAGTCCCGCCTGCGACATCTGCACGGCTTCCACCACCTGTCGTATAGCCTCGTCCTGGCCGTATATCTGCGAAAGCATTCGCGGTGCCAGACTCTCCAACTGCTGGTAGTCATCGTCCTTGGCAATGGCCAGCGCATCCACCTTGCACGTCTTCGCCAACACATCCGCAATGTGTGACTTTGTCACAAGTGAAGAGTGAAGAGTGAAGTTACCAAGCTCCACTTCCAGACTTGCTCCTGCTTCGTCGATGAGGTCGATGGCCTTGTCAGGCAGAAAGCGGTCGTTGACGAATTTCGCACTCGCTTCTACGGCGAAGTCAACAGCCTCGTCATCGTATTTTACTTGGTGGAACTCCTCATAGCGTGGCTGTAACTGGCGCAGGATATGCTTCGCTTCGTCAATCGTCGGCTCTGCGATGTCAATCTGCTGGAAGCGGCGAATCATGCCCTTCGAACGGGCAAAGTGGCGATTATATTCTTCGTAGGTCGTAGAACCGATAAAGCGGATATTGCCTGCCTCTAAATAGGGTTTCAGCATGTTTGACGCATCCATCGACCCCTCGCCAGTGGCACCAGCCCCCACGAGTGTATGTATCTCGTCGATGTACACGATGTTCGGCTGAGGCTCAGCGGGGTTGGTCTGTTCAGCAGCCACACCATCCATAATCATCTTGATGCGGTTCTCGAAGTCGCCACGATACTGTGTGCCAGCCAGCAGCGTACCCATGTCGAGCTGATACACCTTGCAGCCCTGCAGTCGCTCGGGCACCCTACCCTCTTCAATCATCCGCACCAGTCCCCAGACCAGTGCCGTCTTGCCAACGCCTGGTTCGCCGACATGCAGCGGATTGTTCTTATCGCGGCGGCACAGCACCTGAATGGTTCGCTGCAACTCCTGCTCGCGGCCAATCAGCGGATTCTGCTGCTGATACAGGTCGTTCATGCACGTCACCAACTTCTTCCATGCAGCCTTGTTTGATGAGTCGGATTCATGGTCAACGTCTACACCCCTTGCCTCCAGGTCATCATCAAACTCATAGAAGTTAATCAGCTGACTCATGAAGTTTGCCTCCTTACCATACAGGCTGTCTTTCAACAAGTATGCCGCCCAAGAGTCTTCCAATGCCAGAATGCCCTTCGTCAGATGCGGAATATCGAGTTCCCCCGCACTGCTCGATACCACAGACTGCACGGCCAATTCTAATACCTTGCCCATCTGCACAGAAGTCTCAGGGATATACTCTGTTCCTTCGGGCAATGATTCCACGCCCTCCAAATATTCCTTGACGCGTTCCTCCAACTGAAAGGGACTATAGAAAATGTTAAGCGCCGCATTGAAGTTAAAGTCCTCTATCAATGCCAGCAATAGATGCTCGGGCATGATATACTCATGTCGGTAGCCCTTGCAGCACTCATATGCCTTGTTCAGCATCCTCGAAGCACGTTCTGTCTGTCTTATCTCTGCCATAGAAACTTTAATTCTTCAATCCTTCAATTCTTCAATTCTTCAATCCTTCAATCCTTCAATCCTCCTCCGGTTCAACAGTCAGTCTCAGCGGATACCCCTGTTCTCGCGCCATATTCGTCGCCTTACGGGCTTTCGACACGGCGATGTCGTAGCTGTAGATGCCCACCACGGCCTTGTCGGAGTGGTGCACCTGCAACATCAGCGCCTGCGCCTCCTCCTCACTCTTCAGGAACACCTGTACCAGTATCATCACCACAAACTCCATCGTCGTGAAGTCATCGTTGTAGATAATCACCTTATAGCGCCGCGGCTCCTTCAGGTTTGTCCGCTGCCTTTCCTTTATCTGTGACTGTTCTTTTGCCATATTCTCACTGTTTTCTCTGCAAAAGTACAATATTTCCCCAATATATTTGCCAATTTGCAGAAAATAATGTAAGTTTGCAGACGTTATGCTGACAAAACAGACATAAGAACTGAGATATGACACAGAGATATGCTTTATTTTTCGACATCGACGGCACGCTCGTGAGTTTCAAGACGCATGAGATTCCACCGTCGACCATCCTTGCGCTGACGCAGGCCAAGGCAAACGGCTCGCGGGTGTATATCGCCACGGGCCGTCCGCCGCTCATCATCACCAATCTCGGGGCTATCGAGCACCTCATCGACGGCTACATCACCACCAACGGCGCGCTGTGCTACGTGGGCGACGAGATGGTCACGTGCCAGCCCATCGCCAAGGCGGACGTGATGACCTGCGTGGAGGACTGCCAGGAGCGAGGCAACAGCCTCATCGTCGTGGGCCGGAAGGACGTGGCGGTGCTCGACCCCAAGGGCGACGTCGACCGCATCTTCCGCCAGATGCTCGCCGTGAAGAACCTCGACAAGGCCTCGCCGCTCGACGTCGTGTTTCAGCAGGACATCCTCCAGCTGACGCCCTTCTTCCCCGCCGACTACGAACCCGTGCTGATGGCCCGTATGCCGCAATGTGTCTCGGGCCGCTGGCATCCGGAGTTCACCGACATCACCGCCAACGGTGCCGACAAGGGCAAGGGCATCCTGGCGATGGCCCGCCATGAGGGCTTTGACGTCAGCCGCACTATGGCCTTTGGCGACGGCGGCAACGACACCTCGATGATCCTCCAGGCTGGCATCGGCGTCGCGATGGGCAACGCCATCGACGCCCTCAAGCAACAAGCCGACTACGTCACCACCTCTGTCGACGATGACGGCATCCTCAACGCCCTGCGCCACTTTAACGTCATATAAGTAAGAATCATTATGGCAAGCAATACCGATTTTGTACAGTACATCGCCGACCAATGTAGCGGTGCGGGAGAGATTATGACAAAGAAGATGTTCGGCGACTACGGCATCTACTGCAACGGGAAAATCTTCGGACTCCTCTGCGACGACTGTTTCTATCTAAAACCCACGGATGCTGTCCGTCCATTGCTTCGCGTCGTCGACATGCGCCCGCCATACGAAGGTGCCAAGGACTACTTTTACATTGCCGACGTCGACGACCGCGACTACGTCTCACTCATAGTCCGTGAGACCTGTAAGGCCCTGCCTGAACCAAAACCGAAAAAGGAACCCAAATGATACTACTTGAAATCTTTAGCTGAGACTGAATAGGAATTGCTGGTTAGTGTATTCACATTTTACTATTGAGAAACGAATTAAGCGGGCCAGGAGGGTGATGACTTTGGGACGGGGAAGACGTGATTGACGGACAATTTGGTTTAGAGTTTGCTGGCCTTTCATCACGTCTAATAGGTGGCGGATTGTGTCGTCGTAGGTCATGATGCTGCCTTGGGGCTTTTGCGATTCACGCCACAAGGCCAGGTAAACTGGCGAGGCTACGATGTTCTCGTCGTTGATGCGGATATAGGCGCGTTTGCGCCCTTCTTCATCGATAGCGCAGATGGGGCGACGAGCAGAAGGTGGAACAGTTGCAATCACGATGGTTCGACCATCTATATGATAGGTGTCGAACTTGATGCTGGACTCTGGCCTGCAATATTTGTAGGCAGCCTGATGCATCATGTAGATTTCTTCTTCTGAACGAACGCCAGACAGGTTGCCGTCATCTCGCACACCTATCAGCAGTCGGCCTCCATCGGTATTGGCAAATGCCGATACTGACTTGGCCAACTTGTAAGCATCAGACACTCGATACTTAAAGTCCTGCTGCTGGTGTTCGCCCTCCTTGATGAGGCTTAGGATGTAGCGCTTGTCATCCATACATTATTTAATCGACACAATAATGCGGCGGTAGGCGACGAGGTGGAAGGGACCGTCGTCGTGGACTTCGCAGACGAGGTGGATGGTGTCGCCCTTCGCGTCTGCGGGAATACGGACGGTCGCTATCGACTGGTCTGTCTGGTCAATCGTCACCTTCGTTGTGCCAATCTCCGGCTGTTGCCACCAAAGGAAGCTGAGGCCGTCACCATCGGGATCGCTTGACTTCGAAGCATCAAGACGGATGGCATCGCCAGCCCTTGCCGTAATATGAAGAGAATGATCGCGCTTGACGGTTCCCCCGTCAAGGGCACAGCCAGAATCGCGCTTGACGGTTCCCCCGTCAAGGACACGAACAGCGACACGCGGATTAAGATTGCCGCGGCCCTCGGCGGCCCATTGCATACGGGCGCAGAAATCGTTCAATTCGTCGGGATAGAAGCGCCGTTTATAGCCCACGGAGATGCTGCGCAGGGGCTCCTGCCACGAGGTCCAGGCCGTGGTGAGCGAGTCAGCACAGAGGCCGCGCTCATGATAGCCTGCCCAACCGCATTGATGCGGGTCCTCGGGGTCATTCAGACCGTGGGGCATCCCGTAGAGGAAACTCGGCGTGTCGCCCTCCACGCCCCATTTGTAATTAGGGTATTCCTTGCCCAGCGCACCATGCCCCTGGATGAACTGCTGATGCTGAGCCCAGTGTTGCTTGCCCAGTTCGCACTGCTCCTGCCACGCACCCTCGTCCCAGATGAACTGCAGGTCATTGGAAAAGTCCTTTCGCAGCCATAGATGCGAACTGTAGGCGCGGTTCATGCGCATATCATATTTCATGTCCTGGTCGGTAATTGTAAAAAGGCGGAACTTGCGGACGAAGTTTTTCACTTCGTCATCACGCCGCGTCTGCTTCACCCGCCAGATGGCCTGCGCCAAGGTATTGGCACCGCCCCATGCCGCCACATAGATAGGACGCGGGTCATCCTCGTCGGCCAGTCGTATCAACAGTTCGCTGCCCGGCGAGTCATTGCGCTCGCCAATGGCCTTGATGCCGCCATACATGCTGCCCATGACGGCACGGCTCGTGATGTACTCCGCACTGGGCCAATAGCCAAGTTCCTGCTGTCCGTTTTCCTTCTTCAAAGACAGAAACCTCTTCTGACCGGAGCGCCGCATGAGGTGAAGCACGTCCTTGGCATAGGCAGTAATCACGCGAAACAGATACTGCTGCCACTCCAACGGGTATGGGTCGCAGTTCCAGCCAACGGACGTAATCAGCGCCTCAATCTCGAAGCAGTCAGCATAGGCCATCAGCCGCACCATCGACTCCATGTCGTCGGGCTCTACGTCGGCTGGCGCAATGTCCGTACATACCACCAATCGTGGCTTAAGGTCGTTCTTCGCTGCCCACGCCGTCAGCGGCATCAGGAACAGCATACATATCATTGCTTTCTTCATTGTCAGATGTTGTCTTGTTTACAGATGATGCCCGAAAAAATGCGGCCAGACTGAATGCCTAACCGACGGGCGGAGAAGAAGGTGTCCGACTGCTTGACGGTGCAGATGTCGGCAACGGAGATATTGGCCTCGGGCACCCCGACAGCCATGAGTTGCCACCGGTTGCACTCGGGCAGGTCGATGTGCCACTTGGAAGTGAAGAGTGCAGAGTGAAGAGTGAAGAATTGGCTTTCACCGTCATTTGTCGGGTATCTTTTGCTGATTTTTTCCATCGGGAATCCCTCGCGGGCAAAGGCGTCGTAGACCTCGTCGCCCACCTCGAAGCTGTCGAGACTGATGCCGGGACCAATCTGAACGCGCAGGTCGGCCGCTTGCGAACCGTAGGCCGCCGCCATGGCCGCAATGGTCTGCTGGGCAATGCGCTGCACGGTGCCGCGCCAACCGGCATGAATGGCTGCCACGGCGTGCTGCCGGGGGTCGTAGACGAGCAACGGGATGCAGTCGGCTGTGCTGACGCCGATGCAGACGTCCGTGAGCTGGGTCATCACCGCGTCAATGCCCTCCAGGCGCGTCTGTCGGTCTTCTTCCGACAGCACAAGGAACGCCTCGTCAATCCGTAAGGACTGCGCCAGATGCACCTGATGGGGCATGATGAGCCGGTCGTCGCTGATGCCCAACTGCCGACACAGCAGGGCGCGGTTCTTGCGGATAGCCTCAGCATCGTCGCCACAGTAGCGGTTGATGTTGAACTCGCCATACGCCCCCGTGCTGAATCCTCCACGCCGCGTCGTACTGAACGCCACCACATCCTCGTGCAGCTTGTAAGCAAGTAGTTCGGGCCGCGTCATACCGTCATTTCAGCCCGTTTATTCACTCAGCGATGTCGCTGAGGCTGTCGGCCAACTGCTGCAGCTGTGCCTCGTCGCCCGCCTTCATGCGCGAGCGGATGGTCACCATGGGTTCCACGATTTCGCAGTCCTTCATGGCTTCAATCATCGTGCGCATCACCTTGCCAGCCGTGGGTGCCCAGCTGCCGTTCTCGATGATACCGAAGCGGCGCTTCTGGTAGTTCTTGATTTGCAGGTGATACAGGAAGTCGTGCATCACGGGGAACACGCCTGCATCGTAGCTCGACGCTGCCACCACCACCGTAGGATAGCGGAAGGCATCTTCAATGACCTCGGCCATGTCCTCGCGACTCAGGTCGCTCACGACCACTTTAGGCGCGCCCTTCTCCCGGAGGAGAACACCGAGACGCTCGGCAGCCTCGGCCGTGCCGCCATGAATGCTGGCGTAGGCTATCAGTATGCCCTCGCTCTCAGGCTCATATTTGCTCCAGGTGTCATACAGCTTCACGGCCGCAGCCAAAGGCTCTCCCTTCAGCACAGGACCGTGCAGCGGACAGATGGTCTGCACATCCAGCGCAGCCATTTTTTTCATGGCAATCTGCACCTGCGTGCCGTATTTGCCACAGATGTTAAAGTAGTAGCGACGCGCCTCGCAAGCCCAATCGTCAGTCTCATTAACTAACGCACCAAACTTACCAAAGGCATCGGCCGTGAACAGCACCTTGTCGGCGGTGTCGTAACTCATGATGACCTCCGGCCAATGTATCATCGCTGCACCGATAAACTGCAGCGTATGACGGCCCAGCGCCAGTGTGTCGCCCTCCTTCACGGTAACAACGCGCCCTGTAAAGTCAACGCCCTCAAAGAAGTTGGCCAGCATCTTCACGGCCTGCGCGCTGCACACCAGCTGCACCTGAGGGTAAGTCTCCATCATCCAGGCTATCAGTGCCGAGTGGTCGGGCTCCATGTGGTGAGCCACCAGATAGTCGGGCTGTCTGCCGTTCAGGGCAGCCTTCAGGTTCTCCTTCCACTCCTCCCCCTTGCGGGCGTCGGCCGTGTCCAGCACCGCTATCTTCTCATCGTCGATGAGATAAGAGTTATAACTCATGCCCTCGGGCACCACATACTGACTTTCAAACAGATCGATGTCGAGGTCGTCCACACCGATGTACTTAATCGTTTCGCTTATCATATTCATATCATTAATCTTTTTTCTCAAACATGCTTGCAAAGATACGACTTTTCAGCGAAATTGCCAATACTGCGTCAGATTATTTTGTTTTTCTGATAAAATCGATGATATTTGTGCCTGAACGGCGGAGCCTTCCCAGAAGATTCCCACGGCTTGGGACAAATTTCCCACGGCTTGGGACAAAAATCCCACGGCCTGGGATTTTTCTGGGAAAGCTCCACAGATTGATTCCCCCGTGACACACATTTCCGTTTCAAAGATACTGCATCTTACGAAACTTGCACGATTTTCTGCACTTTTTTCAA
>JAFYDA010000104.1 GCA_017545045.1 Prevotella sp.
CCGACATGGTAGCCGTCAATGAAACGGTGATTAGCCGTGAAGGTGATGTTAATCATCCATCGTCCGTCACGCTCCACATATTTTCCCCAGTTGACTCTGGGTATAGCATCGTCAGGATCCTCCATACCTGGATTGATGAGTGCCGTAGCATCGAGATTTGGCGTACATGAGCAATAGACCACATTGGAAATATCGCCCATTCCTCCAAAGAGGGTCGTCTGGCTGGCTATGGCCTTTGAAGTGGTTTCAACGTACTGTCGTAACGTGCCTTCAAAGGGAGCCGTGTGGAATCGGAACACCTCCTCTTCAGGGCGTTTATGGGTAAAATTGGTGTGTATCGTGTCGAAACTCACCACTTGCCCGTCGATGATTCGCAGTCGGAAGTTGTCGATGCCGTTGAGTACCTTTGTTGTCAGGTAAATGAGCGAGAGATAAAATGACAGCCCCTCGTGCCGTTTATACTCTAGCAGCCGTGTCACGTCGATATATGCCGCTACTGCAAAGTGTGGTAGCTTCAGCCGTGAGAAATGATCATACAGGTCTCGTCTGTCCCAGTTGTTGATGTCTATTGGATGATACTTGTTTTCTGCCATATAATTATTGATTCAGATATTTCCAGAGTTGAATGAAATCGTTAAGAGTGAACGGGTCATGGGTGTCGACAATTGCATCCAGACTGCCGTAGTTTTCCCATCTGTCCTTCATCTGAACCAGCAGATTCTCTTCGTCATGAAGCTCTGTAACATCCATTTCTCTATGCTCTTTTGCCTAAATTCATTTAAATGTGAGGGCAAAATTACCAATAAACAGCGTAAAATCGCTATCTTTGCCATCAGTTTTGAGAATTATTAGGATTTTAAGATGGGTCACATCAAGATAATAAGAGGTTATGACGATAGATTTGTATATCAACGAAGCAAATGACTACGCACAGGATATCGGTGCGCCAATCTATCATCCCCACGTCTCGGTGATACACTATGACGAGGTAGGCGAGATACGGCACACGTTGAACAGGATCAGTTGCTACGGTATTTTTATGCAAGAGGAGTTCCCGGAAGGTCTGACTTATGGCATCGGAACCTATCATGAGGGCGACGGTTCTCTGATGGCTTATTCACCCGGACAGATATGCGGCAAACTGGATGACGGCACACGACGGCAATACCACGGTTGGGTGCTGCTGTTCGACAACGAGCTCATACAAGGTTCGCTCATCGAACAGAAGCTCGATGACTATCAGTTCTTTTCCTATCATTCAAACGAAGCGCTCATCCTGACTCCCGAGGAAAAAGACGTCCTGAGTCAACTCATGGCAAACTTACGCCGAGAACTGGAAACGCAGTCTCAGTCATTCGGGCATAATGAGATTATCAGAAATTACATTCTGCTTGTTCTTGACTACTGCAACCGTTTCTACTACCGCCAGTTCAAGGAGATGACAGCGGCAGGCAGCGACATTCTCAGCCGTTTTCAGCAGGTGTTGACCGATTATTATACGCGTGGCATGCAAAAGACGAACGGCTTACCCAGTGTGAAATACTGTGCCAGCGAACTATGTCTGTCGCCAAGCTATTTTGGTGACATCATCAGAGATGCCCTTGGCGAGAGTCCGAAAGACTACATACGCAATTTCGTGGTGATGCGTGCCAAGAATCTCATTCTTAGCGGCAAGACCATTGACAGGGTGGCCGAAGAACTGGGCTTTGAATACCCCCAGCACTTCTCTCGGATGTTCAAGAATGCAACAGGGCAGACCCCACGCCAATTCTTCGACCGTCAACGAAAATAATAAAAAAACTCATTTCGGGTAGTTTTGTCCGTAATCTGTCTATGCGGGTTATGGAATTTTCGCCGTACCTTTGCAGCTGATTTTAAAACAAGACAGAAATGAGACCATACATTATTTGCCACATGATGGCTTCGCTCGACGGCAGGATAGACTGCGAGATGACCGAGCAGATAGACGACACCAACCATTACTATGAGGCTTTGGCACAACTCGGCTGTCCTTCGACACTGGAGGGCAAAACAACGTTGGCCATGCACTATGCGCAAGACGGTCTGTTCCAACAACAGAGACCCCATGAAGATGCAGGGCAGCAGCTCTACAAGGCTGTAGAAGCGGCGAGCTATGCAATCGGCGTAGACACACGTGGCACATTGCTGTGGGACGACAATACCACCGAAATCTTTGGCCGCCCCCTGCTGATGATTCTTTCGGAGCAGGCCAGCCAGGAGTATCTTGACTACCTTAAAAGCAAACACATATCTTATATTACCACTGGATGCAATGGCATAGACCTTCCTTCGGCAATGGAGACGTTGCGTGCAGTCTTCAGTATAGAACGTCTGGCGGTGGTCGGTGGCGGAAACATCAACGGTTCCATGCTCGACCTCGGCCTGATAGACGAGGTGAGCATGATGTACGGCTATGGCATAGACGGACGAGGGGGTATGGCTGCTGCTTTCGATGGCAGGCCGATGGGCCGTAAACCTGTACGCCTTACTTTCAAGAGTGTGGAAGAACAGGACGGCATCGTATGGATTAGGTATCAAGTAAACAACAAATAAAAGAAGAATATGAAAAAGGTATTATTAGCAACAATACTCATGGTCGGAGTGCTTGCAGCATGCAACCAGAAAGACAATCAAACTAAAACAGAAGAGAATATGCAGAAGTTAGAATTAACGCAGGAGTGGGATAAAGTGTTCCCTCTGAGCGACAAGGTGAACCACCGAAAGGTGACATTTGAAACACAGTATGGACTGACCCTCGCAGCCGACCTCTATGAGCCGAAGGATGCTCAGGGCAAACTGGCAGCACTCGCCGTCAGCGGTCCGTTTGGAGCCTGTAAGGAGCAGTCAAGCGGACTATATGCCATGCGGATGGCCGAACGCGGTTTTGTGGCACTTGCCTTTGACCCCTCTTACACTGGTGAAAGTAGTGGTGAGCCGAGACGCACAGCCTCGCCCGACATCAACACCGAGGACTTCATGGCAGCTGTTGACTTCCTGTCGAAACAGGAGAATGTGGATGCCGAGAAGATAGGTATCATCGGCATCTGCGGTTGGGGAGGCATCGCCCTCAACGCTGCCGCTGCCGACACTCGCATCAAGGCTACGGTTGCAAGCACCATGTATGATATGACCCGCGTCAGTGGCAACGGCTACTTCGACAGCGAAGACAAGGAGGAGTCGCGCCATGCAGCCCGTGAGGCTATGGCCAAGCAGCGCCTCGCCGACCCGATGGCTATGGCTGGGGGTGTGGTAAATCCATTACCCGATGATGCTCCGCAGTTCGTGAAGGACTACTACGACTACTACATCACCCCGCGTGGCTACCACAAGCGCAGCGGCAACTCGAACGACGGCTGGCGCGCCATCGGTACGCAGGCCTTC
>JAFYDA010000105.1 GCA_017545045.1 Prevotella sp.
AACAGCGTAACGACGGTATATACGATTGATGAGGCTGGCAGTAACGTGGATGTGCATAGTAAGACTGTCATCTTGTTTATTCCTCAGATTCCTGACCTTGAGAACTACCTACGACTGGAATTGAATGAGTTCTTCCGTGCTCACCAGTTTGTGGGCAGTCAGATGGTTAAACTGAGGGAGCGGGAAGAATCGATAAAGTCATAATATAGATTAAGGTAGATGGGCAGCAAGATACTGATCATATCAAACTCGAACGAGCTGGTGAGGGTGAAGCCGGAACGGGTGGTGTACGTCGAGTCGGACGGTAATTATTCGACGATGGTGCTGCACGATAAGACAGAGCATGTGTTTACGATGAATCTGGCCCACTGTCAGGAGCTGATAGAACTGCAGTTAGGTAAAGAGGCTGAGACGTTCATCCGTATTGGCAAGCAGCTGATCATCAACCGGGAGTATATCTTTAAAATCAATGTGAACAAGCAAACGCTGATGATGTCGGACATGGCGCTCAGCCACGCCTTTACACTTCAGGCATCGAAGGAGGCTCTGAGACAGTTGAAGGCGTATATGGAAACTAAAGTAGGAAAGGAGGACAAATTATGAGGGATGACGAACTTCAGGTGCTGGGCGGATCTCGCCAGTTAAGCAAACGGGATAATTTGAAGATTGCCATCATGCTGCTGGCTATAGCTGTAGCATTAGGTGCAGGATTTTACTATTTCCTTTCGAAACAACAGCCAGAAAAGATTAGAACGGAAAAAAGGTTGGGTGATCCAACGATCATACCTGAACTGCAGGCGGTGGCTGATTCTATTCTGAAAGCGAAGTTAGAGGAGATTGACGGCTTACAAGGTCAGGTTATCGTGATGGAGGTACGGACGGGCGAGATACTGGCAATGGCGGGACTGGAACGTAACTTCGAAAGTAAGTTCCAGTCGTGCAATAACTTCGGCTATCAGCAAGAGCTAGGGTCGCTGATGAAGACAGCCTCTTTACTCGCATTATTTGAAAGGGGAATAGATAGTTCGTATGTTGTCCATACAGGGCAAGGAGTCTGGGGAGTTGGTGATGGCTGGGTTATGAAGGATCACAATTGGCTAAGAGGCGGTTATGAGGATGTGAATTTGGCTAGAGCATTAGAGGTCAGTTCAAACATCGGAATCAGTTTCCCTATATGGAATTATTATAAAGGACACGAAAGTGATTTCTTTGATGACTTAAACAAAATGAGTTTTGGACAACCAGATTTCATTGATGGAATAGAAGGGCTCAAAGCAACTACCTATGATTCTCCAAAAGATTCTGATTGGGTAAATAAGTATATCCTCTGGAGTGCCATAGGATACAACCGAAAAATAACACCTATCCAGATGTTGACATTCTATAATGCAATAGCCAATGATGGTAGGATGGTGAAGCCTACGCTGAAAACTGGTGAGATAGAAATCATCAACCCACAGATTGCGTCTAAAGATAACATTAAAAAGATGCAGGTGATACTGGAGCATGTAGTCAGTCAGGGGTTAGGGAGAAGAGCAGGAACTCCGATTATGGAAGTTGCTGGAAAGACTGGAACTTCGCAAGTGAGAGAATATGAGTTTGGCGAAGAGAGCTATGTGAATGAATACCAACTCACATTTTGTGGCTACTTCCCTGCCGACGAACCTATGTATAGCATGATTGTAAGTATGAACAAACTGGGCTTGCCCGCCAGTGGTGGGGGAATGGCGGGGCCTGTGTTCAGGGCTATTCTTGAGCAAATGGTTATCCACGGTATGCCAACACTATTCGTGGTGGACGAGGAAAGGAACGACACTACGATGGTGGACGAAGAGTATCTGGACTCCATCAAGAATATACATAATGAATAAAGGATAGACAGGTTCTTGATCTCATCAAAAGGAAATAGGTAACCAAATTGGTGGTTAGTCATATTTCTTTTGCTCATGACGTGATTGCAGAAAGTTTGATCTACTCCTACGGCTTGTACCCATGTTGCCAGACGGTTTCGACGCCGTCGCAGAAGTTGTAGCGGATGCCATGACCGCCTATGCGATGGCCGGCAGGGAGGAAGCCGCAGATGATGCGCTTGATGTGGCGACGGAGGCTGAACTTCTTCGGCTCGTCGACACCTTCACTCTCCACGCGGAGACTGAAGCGGCCAATCTCAGGAAGCACGACGGTGTAGCCCTCCGAGAGTTTCACCTTCAGCGCATGCTCCAAGTCCATTACTACGGCCATCACGGCTCCTTCGTCATAACCACGGGCTAATAGTGCCTCGCGTACCATTGATTTTAGTGTGACCTCACCCTGACTCACGGTCTTGGCGAAATATTTCCCATAAGAGCTGCTGCTCTTGATGTTGTTCTTGATTAGTTTGATATGTATTGCCATAATTTTTTTGTTTCGATTTTTGTCAAAGTTCCACTTTTCTCTATAACTGTTTGGTACGGTGAGAGTTAACTAAGGTGCACCTTCTTTGGAAAGTTCCACCATGTTCCACCAAGGTAAAACAAGTTGTTTTACTGTAGTAAGTGGGCCACTAAGCATTGCTTTGCCCGTACCAAACTTAGGTAAAACAACTTGTTTTACTTTTGTTTATGGCTTCTCCGCTATTCGATAGGCCATCCCTTTGTTCAGCTTATGCCGCTTGTAACCCATGTCGGAGAGGCGGCGGCCGAGTTCCATGTCGGTATTCTTCCTGACGACGAAGGTGGGGAAGCTGTCCTTCAGCCGCTTCATGATATCCTGCAAGGAAATGGGCTTCGCGTCGGCGGGCGTCTCATCTGGGGGGAGATAGGTGAACTCCACCATCGTCTGGTAGTCGAGCACCTGCTGGAACTCCTCGTTCTGCTTCATGATTCGCTGGTTTTCCTCGTCCTCGAACCAGTAGCGACGCCCCTGTTTCAGTTCATAGACGAGTTGTGCGTAGAGCATGTCGTGTCGGATGTAGTCGGAATTGTCGATCTCGTCGGCATAGACGCAGATGAAGCGGCGCGAGCCTGTTGGGTCGACCAGCGGGCGCAGGTTATTGGTGGTGGCGATGAAGGAGGCAAAGCGCTGTCGCTGTTCGAGGGCCTTGCCATAGGGCGGTCGGAACTTCACGTCGTGCTTCGAGATGAGGTACTTCAGGATAGGCTGCTGCGACTTCGACATAGCATCGAACTCGTCGATGTTGATGAGGGCATAGCTGGACATCGCCATGAAGATGTCGCTGTCGTTCTTCATCGAGAGGCGGTCGTTGTAATACACCTCTAAGTATCCTGGCAGCAGGCGTTTGCAGAAGGTGGTCTTGCCTGAGCCCTGAGGCCCGATAAGTAGGGGCACGATGGCGTTGCCGTGCTGGCGATCCTTGCCGAGCCATTGTGCTACCATCGACAGCATCCACGTGTGAAAGTCGTTCTCCCAGTAAGGGTTGTCGGTCTTTACGCGGCGGGCCACTTCACCCACGTAGTCGTGCTTGCCATTCCAGCGGGGCAGGTGGTCCAGGTAGTCCTGCATGGGATAGTAGCGGGGGATGAGGTTCGAGTCGATGTAGCGGCTCAGGTCCTTGTCCCATGAGTCGACTCCAGCCTTCAAGGCGTTGATGGCCATCGTGTTGCGAGCAGCCTGGTCGAGTGGGACGAAGCCGTAGCCGACGGCATTCATGCGATATTCGGGCACCCCCGTCATCACATTCAGCCGCAACGTGTAGTGCTCCTTCATGTAAGCCTCCGTCTTGTAAGTGAGCAGGGCCGATGGACGCGTGAACTTTAGGGGAACGGTCTTCAGCGTTTCGCGCAGGTAGGCCGTCTTGAACACAGCGTCGATGGTGTCGCGGTTGGGAAGTCCACCAAGCAGTGGTATATAAGTACACACATTGGCGGCAAAGGCCTGGGGCAGTCCCATCAGGCGGCAACCGTCGGCTACCTGTTCGAGCACAGCTGTCTGAAACAGTTCCTCGTCCTCGATGCCACGATGTTTTTCGATAGCAGCGTCGAGGCAGTCGTGAAAGCGGCGCATGCGACTGGTATAGAGGCTGACGCCTGGAATCTCCTCAGGGTCGTTGTAGTCGCTGATGTCCTGTTGTACGATGCGGAACTCGGGCGACTCCTCTGGCTCCTGACTGACGGTGACAGCCAATGCCGACGGGTTGTAGTAGGGCTTGGGGTCGTAGGCCACCTTGCAGCTCAGTTTGAGTGTGGCCTCCCGGTCGGAAAGACGGGTTGCCAACTGGGACGAGTAGATGTAGTGTAACTTTCGGAAGGCGTTCTGTAGTGCTGTTTCCGATGGCTTGCCGTCAGAAACGGTATAGGGACAGACGATGTGAAGCGCGTGTCCGTCGTGTCCGAGGAAGCAGAGCAGCGTGTAGGGCTGCTGGCTGGCCAGCCGTTTATACTCCTCAGATGTCGGGAGGTCGCGCAGGTTCTCCAAGGAGAGCAGTACCAGAGTGTTCACCTCTTTGGCTTTCAGCTCTCCGTTCAGTTTCTGCCACTCAGCGGCGAAGCACACCTCTTTGGGCGGTTCGCGGAAGGTAGCCGGCAGATAGCCCCCTTCAGTGAGCAGTCGGACAAATTCGTCGAGCTCCACGCGGGTATACCTTCTTTCGTTTCTCTCTGGTTTGATAATAGTGATTTTCATTTTCTTAATTCTTTGGTATAGATTGAAATAGACTGCAAAGATACAAAATTTTCCCCGCATTTGCAAGAGTTTTTCCGAAAACTTTGAAAAAATCGTTCGAAAAGTGGAACTTTTAAACGAAGTTCCACCTCTGTAACTTTCTTATTGTTAGTTTGTTATGGTGAAAAGTGGAACTTTACGCAAAATTCACAAACTTTTCTCTGAAAAACTTACTTGCACATTTCGGAGTACAAGTTCCAGAGTAAATACACCAAGGTCGGTACCGTCTACAGGGGTGAAGAAGAAGATGTGACGGCATTACTTCCTCCGGGTTTTATGCAGGAAGTCAAGAAGAGTAATAAACATGAAATTAATCTCGCTGTACTGATAGCCTATCAGCCTACTGCGAAGTCCCAGGTGGGAGTCGATTACAGAGGACAGAATACGGTCAAATTTGTCCAAGACGAAAAATATTCCGCCAAAAGCGCTGATTTTCTCAGATTTTTGTTGTACCTTTGCCATGTCATTGATGATTTTGCTTGTCTTGATTTGCAGCACTAAGGTAAGTGAAATTTCTGACATGGCCAAATCCTGAGCCGCTCGGCTTTGCCGCTTCGCGCGTCGAAGAACTTTTTGTTGCTCAGGTACTTATAAAGAATATTAAACTAAAGTGCTGCGGATTTTAGGTAGAAATGAAAGTGAAGAACATGAACATGAAAAGAGTCACGATGATGGCCTTGCTGACTCTGCTGGTGCAGACGGTGATGGCACAGAGTGAGGCTGTGCAGTACTGGCACCATAGTTGGGAAAACGTAAGTGGCAAAAACCGTGTTACCAACTACAGCAGCCTCTGCACCAACTACAAGGTGCTCGATGCCTCGACCTCGCTCAGCGACAGCCACGACTTTGGTGTGGGCGACAACCCCGAGTGGGACAACGGAGGTTACAAGTGGGTGGTGGTCAAGGGCGAAGTGATTATTAGCCGCCTTATTGTCAAAGGCGAGGGCCACCTCATCCTGACCGACGGTTGCCGTCTGGTGTGTTCCGACGGCGTGGTGCTGCAAGGCGACGGCAACTCACTGAGCATCTACAGCCAGTCGTCGGGCGACCTGGAGGGTAGGCTTGAGGCAAAGCTGAGCCAGTCAAAATACAAGAAAAATGCTGCCATCGGCTGCATAGACGACTATGAGGTAAATGGCTCACCAGGCGGCATGGGCACCCTCGTCATTCATGGCGGTGTCATCACGGCAACGGGTGGCAATTATGCAGTCGGCATCGGTGGTGGTGAGGACCGTGGCATACAGCCCAACGGCTCAGTGACCATCTATGGCGGCAAGGTGACGGCAACTGGTGGTGACCATGGAGCCGGTATAGGTGGCGGCTATGGTGGCGGACAAGGCGGTTCGGTAACCATCTATGGCGGTAAAGTGGAGGCTACTGGTGGCGAATATGGCGCCGGCATCGGTGGTGGAGACCACTATCGCGGTGGCGGAGAAGGCGGCGTGGTTGCCATTCATGGCGGTGACGTGACGGCTAATGCCGGTATAGGCAAGGCTATGGGACTCGGAGCTGACTGTGTTGCTATCGGCAGGGGAGCTAACGGACCACTGGCAGGCAGCTTCCTCATGACTGGCGGTAAGGTGCATGCCAACGGCATCAACTTCTCAGCTATCTATTCACCCGACATACGCATCAACGGCGGAGAACTGACGGCCAGAGGTCACCACGATGTGATAGGAGGCGCCTATATGGAGATAACCGATGGTACGGTTGATGTCGAAGCCACAGACGCAGGCGCCATCGCTGTTGCTCCCCTGGGCACTCTGAACATAACGGGAGGCAACGTGCGTGCCATAGGAGGT
>JAFYDA010000106.1 GCA_017545045.1 Prevotella sp.
CTACGAAACAATTTATCTTCTGGATTATCGTTAATACCGGCCTCATCGCCCTCTTCACCTGGCTGGCCTACTGGCTGTTCTGCCGCTGGCAGGTTGTAACCCATAAATTTGCGAACTTATGAATTTCACTAACGACAAAGCGATATACATCCAGATGGCCGATAGGCTGATGGACGAGATACTGGCCGACAAGTACAAGGACGACGACCGCATACCCTCGGTACGTGAGTACGCCGTGCTGCTGGAGGTGAACACGAATACCGCCGTCAAGGCCTACGACGAACTGGCTCGTGCGAACATTATATATAATAAGCGGGGCCTGGGCTACTTCGTGACACCGGGCGCTAAGGAGCAGATATTGAAGGAGCGCAAGAAGGAGTTCATGAAAGAACGGCTGCCGGAGCTGTTCCGCCAGATGCGCCTGCTCGGCATCACGTTAGAAGATGTTAAAGCTGCGTACGATGTGCAATAATCATCATAGTTGATGCGTCTATAGAATTAAGAACTAAAAAAATGAATCAATTGTATTCCTTGTTGCTGCTCACGATGGCCTTCCTATGGCCGTCAACACACGCTTCTGCCCAGCGCGGCGAGAAGCGTGTGGTGACGGGTAGGGTGGTGGAGGCGTTCACCAATCAGCCGATGCCCGATGCATCTATCCAACTGCTCTCGGCTGCCGACAGCAGTGTTATCACGACGTTCCATGCGGAGCCTGCCGACACGTTCCTGCTGAATCACTTCGGCATGTTCGAGTTGCCTGTCAAGGAGACGGGCAAGTATCTGTTGCGCGTGTCGTGTCTTGGATTTAAGACCCAGTACAAGCCCTTTGAGGTGAAGTACAAGCGTGAGGGTGATGTCGACGTGCGTCGCATCGAGATGCGTCCTGAGTCGAAGATGCTGAACGAGGTGACGGTGACGGGTACAAAGATTAAGATGGTGACGCGTGGCGATACCATTGTCTATAATGCCGACGCCTTTAATCTGGCAGAGGGTTCGATGCTCGACGCGCTGATACGTCAGCTTCCTGGTGCCGAGCTGAACAAGGACGGCGAGATCAAAGTAAACGGCAAGAAAATAGACAATCTGCTGGTCGATGGTCGCGACTTCTTTGAGGGCGACCCCAAGGCGGCGTTGGAAAACCTGCCAGCCTACACGGTGAACAAGATCAAGGTGTTCGACCGCAAGGGTAAGATGACGCAAATGATGGGACGTGACATGGATGACAAACAATTCGTGATGGACGTGCGTCTGAAGAAGAAGTATTCTGTCAGCACCTTCGCCAATGCGCAGGTGGGGGCTGGCACCGACGACCGTTACGGCATGCGTCTGATGGGCGTACACTCGAAAGGCAAGTCGCGCCTCTCTGTCAGTGGCAACCTGAACAACCTGAACGACCAGGGCGGCGATTTCGCCGTCATGGGTGCCGATGCAGCCGCTTTCGAGCCACAGACGGCCCAGGGCGTCACAACGATGCGCACGGCGAACATCGGCTATAGCTATGGCGGCTGGGATGATACTTTCTCGGCAGGTCTTAGTCTGAACGCCTCGCACAACAATAGTCATACGGACACGTGGACTTCGTCGCAGACCTACCTGACAGGCGGTGATACCTATGGCCGTACAGCCGACTATAACCGTAGCCGCTCAAAGCGTCTGGGAGGTAATGCCAACATCAGCTTCTCGCCCAAGGGATTTGTAGGCCGAGGGTCTTTGGACATGACCTATACGTCGGATGATAGCTGGGGTAGCAACCGTTCGGCACAGTTTGATGCCGATCCAGCAGAGTACGGCGACCTGCTTGATGACCTCTTTGTCAATCCTGAGAAATACCGGCAGCTGACGCTGAACCGTCGGCAGTCGCAGAACAAGAGCAACACCGAAAGCCTGAATATGTTCACCTACTTCAGTGGTGACGTGAAGGTCATGGCCGATGTCGTGTCGCTCTTCGCACAGGCCAGCTATACCAACAACAAGTCGCACAGCTACCAGCTTCAGGACCTGAACTACATGAAGTCCACCAGTCTGACAGGCAGCAACCGTGACTTCCGCAATAACTATACTGACGCACCATCGAAGAGCTGGAACACAATTTTTGGCGCTGCCTACAACTTTGGACTGGGGATTCACAACCTGCGCCTCGACTATCAGTATAGCCATTCCTACAACGACAACGAGAATGCACTCTATCGATTGGATCGTCTGGCAACGTGCGATTCCACACAGATGGATTTGCTGCCGTCGACGATGGAGGCATTGCTCAGTGTGCTTGACTCGCCTAACAGCTATAATTATACGCGAAACAACGACAGCCATCGGATGACGACCACCTTCCATTTTGTACCCCGCTTCTTGGGCGACGGTCATATCAATGTGGAACTGCCCTTGGTGTACCGCCACAATCATCTCGAATATTTCCGTGAGACGCAACAGCAGCTGACACAGAACAACTGGTTCTTGAATCCGTCGCTATCCATTGAGTATGCACCGAAGACAAATGAGAAGATCAACTGGTTCGGTGGGGAGACACCGCAGGAGGTTATCCAACGGGTAAACTTCAACGCTTCGCTCAATACCAGCGAACCCGACATTATGACGATGGTGAACTACCGTGACGACAGCGATCCGCTGCATGTCAGCTATTCAAACCCCGATCTGAAGAAGACACGGACGCTCAGACTGACGAGTTTCTATTTCCTGATGGGTGGAAAGAAAAGACACACCCTCAACGTGTCAGCTGACTACAGTCGCACCTACAACGCCTTTGCAACCAGCATGGTCTACGACAAGGCCAGCGGTCGCACCACCACGAAGCCCGTCAACGTCAACGGCAACTGGCAGACGAGCTTTAGCGGGTCATACGGTCGTCCGCTCGACAAGAAGGAACGCTTGAGCTTCGAGAACCGTCTCAGTGCCAGCTACAGCCATAGCGTCGACCTGAACAACGTGGCGGGAATGGAGGCCACGAACAGCATTGTACACAATACCACCCTCAGCGACCAGTTGAGGCTGACCTATAAGTTCGGTGCCAACCGTGACGGACGTGGACAGCATCAGTTGGCTGCCAATATTCGTGGCTCCTACAACCACGTGACCAGCAATCGCGATGACTTCCAGCGCATCAATGCCGGTGACTTCAGCTATGGTGTCTCCGCTCTGCTACTCTTGCCGTGGAAACTGCAACTCAGCACGACGCTGGTCAACTACAGCCATCGCGGCTACAGCAATCCCGATATGAACCGCGACGAACTGATATGGGGTGCCAAGCTAAGTCGTCCGCTGGTGAAGAATCTGACACTGAGCCTTGAGGGTTTCGACCTGCTGGGCCAACTCAGCAACCGCCAGTATAACATCAACGCGCAAGGACGCACGGAGACTTATACCAACGTCGTGTCGCAGTTTGCCATGATGAAGCTGACGTATAACTTCCAGCGTTTCCCGAAGAACAGGAAAGGCGCTGCCATGCCAATCTTTTTCTAATGGAATTAAGATTTTTTAGCGTCAGCGATGCAACGAATCCTGGCTAATGAGCGTCTAATAGACAAACAAAGAAGTCATAACGTCATAACGTTATAACGTCATAATGGAATAAAAAAGAATGATACACTTAGAAAACGTCAACAAAACCTATTTCGGTGCACAACCGCTGCATGTCCTGAAGGGCATCAACCTCGACATTCAAGAGGGCGAATTCGTGAGCATCATGGGAGCGAGCGGCAGCGGAAAATCTACGCTGCTGAACATCCTGGGCATCCTCGACAATTACGACTCGGGACTCTACGAACTGGCGGGGGTAAGAATCTGGAACCTCAGCGAGACGCGGGCTGCGGAGTACCGTAATAAGATGATCGGCTTCATCTTCCAGTCGTTCAACCTCATCGGCTTCAAGACGGCGGTGGAGAACGTGGAACTGCCGCTGTTCTACCAGGGCGTGAGCCGCCGCAAACGCCACACGATGGCGATGGAGTATCTGGACAAGCTCGGACTGAAGGACTGGGCGGAGCATTATCCTAACGAACTGTCGGGAGGACAGAAGCAGCGTGTGGCAATTGCCAGAGCACTCATCACTCATCCGCAGATCATTCTGGCCGACGAGCCTACGGGCGCGCTTGACTCCAAGACGTCTGTAGAGGTGATGCAGTTGCTTAAGCAGTTGAACAAGGACGAAGGCATGACCATCGTCGTAGTGACGCACGAGAGTGGCGTGGCTAACGAGACGAACAAGATAGTCCATATAAAGGACGGCGTCATCGGACAGATTGAGGAGAACCTCGACCACAATGCCTCACCATTCGGTAGTGGCGGAATCATGAAATAGGCTGGTAAATATAGATGGTCTGAATCATCTGGAAAAAAGAGAATTATGCGAGATATATTAACAGAAATATGGCAGACGGCTCGGCGGAACAAGCTCCGTACTTCGCTCACGGGCTTTGCTGTGGCGTGGGGCATCTTCATGCTTATTGTGCTGTTGGGTGCAGGCAACGGATTGATCAATGCGAACCTGAAGCAGAGCGACCGCTTCCTCTCCAGCTCAATGGTAGTGTTTGGTGGCTGGACGTCGAAGCCCTATCAGGGACTGAAGGAGGGGCGTGACATTCGTCTGCACGGTCGCGATATGGAGATTACCGCTACGGAGTTCAGGGAGAACGTCGACGAGGTTGGCGCTCAGTATAATACCAGTGCCGTCATCAGTCTTGGCCAGCAGTACATTTCGACCAGTATCAGCGGCGTCTATCCCAACCACACGAAGATTAACAAGGTGGAGATGCTGCACGGTCGCTTCGTCAACGAGATTGATGTGAAGGAGAACCGGAAGGTGCTGGTGCTAAGTAACAAGCAGGCGAAGGAGTTGATCAATGCACAATCCACAATGCACAATGCACAATGCACAATCCACAATGCACAATTGGTTTCGCTCATCGGGCAGTTCGTGAACGTGGGAAACTTTGCTTTCAAGGTTGTGGGCATCTACAAGGAGCAGGAGAATGGTCGTGCAGACGCGTTTAGTAGCTACTCGACCATCAAGCGCATCTTCGGTGCTGCGACCGACGATGCCGGCCGTATAGAGTTCACGTTCCACGGTCTGCCGACGGAGCAGGCCAACGAGGCTTTCGAGAAGGACTACCGTCGCCGTCTGAACGCCGAGCATCAGGCTCATCCTGAGGACGAGGACGCCGTGTGGCTGTGGAACCGCTTTACACAGAACCTGCAGATGGAGCAGGGCATTGGCATCATTCGCACGGCCCTCTGGGTGGTCGGTCTCTTTACGTTGCTGAGCGGCATTGTCGGCGTGTCGAACATTATGCTCATCACCGTGAAGGAGCGCACCCATGAATTTGGCATACGCAAGGCTATCGGCGCGAAACCATGGTCCGTCCTGCGGCTCATCATTGTCGAGAGCGTTATCATCACCACCTTCTTCGGTTACGTCGGCATGGTGCTTGGCGTGGCGGCCAACGAGTATATGGATGCGACTATTGGCCACGAGACCATTGACACGGGGCTGTTCAAGGCTACGATGTTCCTCGATCCCACCGTCGGTCTCGACGTCTGCATCGAGGCGACCCTGGTGATGATTATTGCCGGCACCGTTGCCGGACTCATTCCCGCCTTTAAGGCGAGTCGTATACGTCCCATTGAAGCATTAAGAGCTGATTGATTATGAGAATAGATATAGATGCATATAGAGAGGTGCTCGACACCTTGACTAGGAACAAATCCAGGAGCTTCCTCACAGGCTTCGGCGTCTTTTGGGGCGTGTTCATGCTCGTGGTGCTCATGGGCGGCGGCCAGGGACTGAAGGAACTGCTACAGCAGAACTTCGCTGGCTTCGCTACCAACAGCGCCTTGGTCTGGGCGCAGCCCACCAGCAAGGCTTACAAGGGATTCCGCAAGGGCCGCATGTGGACGATGGACTACAAGGATATTGACCGTATTCGTCGCAGTGTCCCTGAACTCGATGTCGTCACCCCCCTGCTTTTCTCGAATGGCGGTACGGCTTACTACGGCGACCGCAAGTCTACCGTTGGTGTCAGCGGAGCAATGCCCGACTATCAGCGCGTCAACGAGCCGAAGTTGTTCTATGGCCGATACATCGACGAGGCCGACATCCGTGACCACCGTAAGGTGTGCGTCATTCAGAAGAAGACCTATAAGGAACTGTTTCCTGGTGGCGGCGACCCCTGCGGCAAGCGGATTCGCATAGATAACATCTATTACCAGATAGTAGGTGTAGACTACAACATGAGCGAGGGTGTCAACATCAGTAGTGAAACTGGCACGGGTGTCACCTTGCCCCTCACTTTCATGCAGCAGGCCTACAACCGAGGCAACGCTGTCGATCTGATTGCCGTCACGGGTAAGAAGGGCGTCGTTATGTCGAAAGTCACCGACCGCATCCGCGAGACTGTTGCCCGTGCCCATACCGTCGACCCGACCGACGAACAGGGAGCAATGGTGTTCAACACCGAGGTGCTCTTCCAAATGCTCGACAATCTCTTTAAGGGTGTCAATTTCCTTGTCTGGCTTGTGGGCTTGGGAACGTTGCTGGCAGGCTCTATCGGCGTGTCGAACATCATGATGGTGACCGTGCGCGAGCGTACTACTGAGATTGGCATCCGGCGTGCCATCGGGGCCACGCCCAGGATGATACTCTCGCAGATTATCTCAGAGAGTATCGTACTGACCCTGGTGGCGGGTATGAGCGGCATTCTCTTCGGCGTACTCATCCTCCACATGCTCGAAATGGGAAATACGGAGGATGGTATCCTGGCGGCCCACTTCCAGATAGGATTCTGGACGGCCATCTTCGCCGCAGTGATGGTGAGTGCCATGGGTGTCCTGGCCGGCCTCGCTCCTGCCGCCCGTGCTATGAGCATTAAGCCCGTCGATGCCATGAGAGACGAGTAAGATTGAAGAATTGAAAGATTGAAGAATTGAAAATTGAAATAACATGAAAAAGTACTCAAAACTGATTATTGCCGCCATCATCGCCGCAATCTTCATCGGAACCTTCGTGTTCCTCTGGCAGAAGAGCCAGCCCAAGGAAGTCCAGTATTCAGAGTTCATTCCTCAGCTGGACAGTATCAGGAAAACCACCATCATCACTGGTAAGATCGAGCCCCGCAACGAGGTCAGTGTCAAACCCCAGATTTCCGGCATCATCGCCGAGCTGATGAAGGAGCCCGGCCAGTACGTCCAGCAGGGCGAAGTCATCGCCAAGGTCAAGGTCATCCCCGACATGGGCTCGTTGAGTGCCGCCGAGAGCCGTGTGCGCCTTGCCACGCTCAACCTGAAGCAGGCCCAGACCGACTTCAACCGTGAGAACGCTCTCCACGACCAGCAGCTCGTCAGCGACGACGAGTTCGATAAGGTGCGTCAGCAACTGCGCCAGGCCACTGAGGAGAAAGCCGCTGCCGAAGACGCCCTGCAGGTGGTCCGCGACGGCGTCTCGAAGTCCAACGCCAGCGCCAGCTCGACGCTGATACGCTCGACCATCAGCGGTGTCATCCTCGACATCCCCGTCAAGGTCGGTAACTCGGTGATTAACTCCAACACCTTCAATGACGGCACCACCATCGCCACCGTTGCCAACATGAACGACCTCATCTTCCGTGGCAACATCGACGAGACCGAAGTCGGACAACTCGTCATCGGCATGCCCCTGAAAATCACCATCGGTGCCCTGCAGGACATGACCTTCGAGGCCGCCCTCGAGTACATCTCGCCCAAGGCCACCGAGAGCAACGGCGCCAACCAGTTCGAAATCAAGGCCGCCGTGCGTCTTAACAGTGTCAATGCCGATTCTGGAAAATCCGGATTCGCCTCCACCCTCCGCTCCGGCTATAGCGCCAACGCAGAAATCATCCTCGCCCGTGCCGACAACGTCCTCACCGTTCCCGAGAGCGCCATCGAGTTCAGCGGCGACACCACCTTCGTCTACGTCCTCACTGACAGTATCAACAAGAAAAACTACACACGTAAGCAGGTGGTTACTGGCCTCAGCGACGGCGTCAATATCCAGGTCAAGTCTGGCATCACCGCCAAAGACCGCGTCCGTGGCCCTGAAATCATCACCGAAGACGATAAATCCGAATAAGTTATGAAACACCTCATCACATCCATCGTTCGTGCCTGGCGGCTTTCCCGTCGGTTCTCCGCCGCCACTCCCCGCGCCCTCGTTGCCGCCTTCGTCCTGTCTGTCGTGGCATTGTCACAGCCTCTCCCCGCCCTCGCCCAGCCCCACGCTTGGAGTCTCCGCGAGTGCTGCGACTACGCCGTCGCCCATAGCCTCGCCATCAAGCAGCAGGAGAACCAGTGCCGCCAGCAGGAGCTTCAGCTTTCCAATGCCAAGAACTCCCGCCTTCCCGACCTCAGCGGCTCCGTCGGCCAGAATTTCTCTTTTGGCCGCGGTCTGACAGCTGACAACACATACAGCAATACCAACACCTCGTCGACCAGTTTCTCCGTTGGCACCAGCATCCCCCTCTTCACTGGTTTCCAGATTCCCAACCAGATCAAGCTGGCCAGCCTCAACCTCGAGGCCGCTACTGCCGACCTTGAGAAGGCCAAAAACGACATCCGCATGCAGGTGGCACAGGCCTACGTCCAGATACTCTACAACATGGAGATTGCCGACGTTGCCCGTCGTCAGATTGCCATCGACTCGGCACAGGTTGTACGCATCGCCGCCCTCGTCGACAACGGCAAGGCTTCCGGTGCCCAGCTTAGTCAGCAGCGCGCCACCCTCGCCGGCAGCCTTCTTACCGCCACCCAGGCCGACAATAACCTGGCTCTCGCCATTCTCACCCTCTCCCAGCTCCTCGAGCTCCCCAGTCCCGACGGCTTCACCGTCGTAAAACCCGTTGTAAGTGAAGAGTTAAAAGTGAAGAGTGAAGAATTTGCTACTGCCATACCTTCTGCAACCAACGGGACGGCGGCAGCAAATTCTTCACTCTTCACTCTTCACTCTTCACCTATCCCCACCCCCGACGCTATCTACGCTGAAGCCCTCGGCCTGAAGCCTGAAATCGTTGCTCAGCAGCTCCGTTTGAAAGCCTCTGGCCACAGCATCGCCATCGCCCGCGCCGGCTACATGCCCACGCTCAGTCTCAGCGGCGGCCTCGGCTCCAACTACTACACCACCAGCAAGTTCCCCTCCGACGGTTTCTCCACTCAGATGAAGAACAACTTCTCCCAGTACGTCGGCCTCAACCTCAACATTCCCATCTTCAACCGTTTCAACACCCGCAACAGCATCCGCTCGGCCAAGCTCGACCAGGCCAACCAGCAGCTCGCCCTCGACAACACCAAGAAAACACTCTACAAGGAAATTCAGCAAGTCTGCCTCAACGCCGCCGCTGCCCAAGCCAAGTACGAGAGCAGTATTGCCGCCGCTCAGAGCAGCGCCGATGCCTTCACCCTGATGAAGGCCAAGTACGAGAACGGCAAGGCTACCATCACTGAGTTCAACGAGGCCAAGAACGCCACCCTCCGCGCCGAGTCCGATCTCGTTCAGGCCCGCTACGAACTCCTCTACCAGCATGCCCTCATCCAGTTCTACCGCGGCCGCGAACTCGATTTGTAATATGCGCTGACTTTTTCCTGTGATTCTGTGGAGCCTCCGCAGAATCACAGGGAGCCTCCGCAGAATTCTGTAGAGGCTCCCCAGAAAGTTCCCAAGGCTTGGGAAAAAGTTCCCAGGCCTTGGGACAAATCACCGCGATAATCCGCTGAAACGCTGTTATTCGAATATTGTTGTAGTGAGCAGGCGGGCAGCAGCCTCACCACTATCGTCCACACCACCGTACTCTATGCCGAAATCGCTGCTTACGGCGTTTAGCAGTTCCTCATTCGTCTCATATTCCAGCACATCCATGGCTGGTGTCATATAATGCTTTTTCATAATTCTGTTCCTCCCGTCCATTACTTTACAACCATTTTCTGTCCATTCCTCACGTAGATGCCCTTACCAGGCTTGCTGACAACACGACCGCTCAGATCGTAGTATTTTTCTGCATTCGCAGCATGGCCAACATTCTTGATACCCGTGGCATCGTCGAACGTGATATCCATGCGGGCGGTGTCGTAGTCAACGTCTATTGTGTCGAATACGAAGTAGCCACGGAAGGCCTTGACGTTGACATTACCCTTCGAGTACCAGAACTTGCCGCCCATCAGGTAGAGCCCATAGTCGTCCACCTTCGTACCGTTGACGTAGTTGCCGATGAAACTGTTGTATTTGCTCTTATACTTGTCCTTCTTTATCATAGGCTCATCCTCAGGCGAGATGTCCACGCCGTCGACGGTGAACTCGCTGACGGGAGCCGACACCTTAATAATATAAGGATGGTTAGCCTCGATGGCTGTAGCCTCGGCAAACTTCACGTTCACCTTCTCGCCGTTCTCCTCGCAACCCTGGAAGTCACCCAGTTTGAGATCGTCACCGAACGCTGCCTTCACCTGCTCAGTAGTCATGGCGAAAGGCAGGCAGATGGTGCTCCACTCGTCAGCCTTGATGGTACGCTTCACGCGGACGTCAACACCCGCAGCAGCTGAAGGAGCCACAGTGGCGTTCTCATCGAGCACGGTGCGTGTGTCGGCAGGTTCGCCGATGGTCACGTTGAAGGTCACATCAGTCAGATTTTCCTTCGTGCCGCTCTGTTTGATAAAGGTGATTCCTATGACAGTGAAGCTTAATACGGTACCGACCTCTGCCGTTGTGGCGTCGATAGGAATCTGGAGGACAACGTTCTGGCCCTTTAGTAAGGCACTGCTCATGGAGGCCACACCGACAGCCAGCAGTCGTTCACTGCTGTTCCAGTGAGCCGTTGCATTGTGCGATGCTGCGTGACCGTCACCAAGCTCGCATTCCACGTCGTCGCTGGCATCCACCACGTAGGCTATGCCTGTCGGGGTTTCAATTTTGAACTGATAGGATGTGTAAACGTCTGCCTCGTCCAACGTCAGGCCGACGGCAATCTTCCCACCGCTCTGGGGCAGAGTAAAGTCGTCTACCACCAGAGCATTCTGTGCCGACACCATTCCGGCTATGGCCAGAAAGGTCATCATTAATAAAAATTTTGTTTTCATTGTTTTTGTTTTTTTATAAGTTGAAATTATTGTGCTTCAAGTTCTTCTTTGTCTATGCTACGTGAAAGGCTTGGAATCTTTCCAACATAATAATTGATGATTAGAACGGCATCGGC
>JAFYDA010000107.1 GCA_017545045.1 Prevotella sp.
AAACACTCACAGCGGCACCTGCAGAGGATGTAACGACATTCAAGCCTTGCGCAATACCATCCAAGTGCTTTGTGTCGGAAGCCTCTCCACGAATTTGGGTGTTGGCATCGTCCATCGCATCACGCAACTCTCCGGCTTTCTTTATCAGGTCCTCCAACTTACGCTTCAGTTCCATACCAGCAGCGGAGTTTCTCTCCGCATCAGTCATTCGGCGATATTCAACGGTGGTACTGGCAATCTCATTGGTCAGCAGTCTAAGTTGCGCTCTCATACTCTCGGTCTGCTGTTCCGGAACTTTGCTAGAGGCCTTATTGACTATCGTGGGAATCAGTTCCGCATTTTTCTGAATAGTATTGAAGGCTTTGTTTATTCTGGTTTCCACCTGCTCCATTTCTTGCTTGGTCGTTTCAACCAAGGCTGTGTTTCCGCTCTCCAGAGCAGAGCGCAGCATTCCTTCCATAGAACGGAGGCGTCCGGCTTGTGCTTCCACGATCTTCATGTTCTGCTCGCTCGACTTCATCAGCAAACCGGCTGTGTCTTTTTCTGAAACGCCCAAAGCCTTCAGGGAGGCGGACATCTGTTCTACCCCCTGACGCAAACCGACAATTTTGCTGTTGTATTTGTCCGAAGCCTTTGCTCCTTCCTCGCCGCTCTGCCTCAGAACCTCGACAAGACGACGGGAGGCGTCAAGCAACAGCATGACACCTACACGGCTCTTATCTATTCCTTTCGACAAGCCGTCCTTCATCAGAATCTCTATTTCTACCGGATCCATGCTTCTTGTTTTGTTTGTTGCGATGCCATCGCAATCTTATTACTTCAACTGGCTTTGGAAAAAGCCTACAATACCTGCAGCTTCGTCCTCGACACTCTGTTCTTCTTTCTTTTTCTTCACATCCACATAGCGCGGTGCGTCGGCAATCATCATTATCAGCGTCTGGTAGTTGACACCATGCAGGATATAGTCAACACTCCAGCCTGTCGCACTCGCTATCGACCATATAAAACCGAAAGGGCTATGGGAGCCTTCCCACCGGCTCTTTAACTCCCCATCTTTCTTTGGCTCAGTCTCAGCTTCATTGGATTCGCCCTCTCCGCTGATCTGATAATAGGCGTAAAATGGCTTGTGCCCATCAGGGTAATAAACTTCTCAAAAGCGGCTTTCTGGTACTCCCACTTCATCCTGTGACGGATAAACCACGACAACACGCACGTCGGCAACCACCAGTGGGGCATCGTGAGGGCTATCATACGGCTCATCTTTTTTCCGTGCTTCGCCAGAAAATCCATCTGACCGTCATAGTCCAGATCCTCAAACTCAGCCAGCGTCATGCCAACACTCAACCACGTCCGTGCTATCTGTATCTGTCGGCCCATCGTCGGACGCTTCATTGTAAGCCTCAGGTGCAGCGGCTCCTTCATGAACGGCACCTTAAAATCCTTGAGAGGGAGGGAAACGCCAACATTTAGCAAGGCTTCCGCTCCCTCTCTTTGGATCTCTTGGATGATATGCGCGTCCATCAGCCTTCAGCAGGGGTGTTGTTGATTTCGTAGGGAGCGCCTCCGTCGGCGGGCTTGTTCACCTTCAGCTGGCACTCCACCTTCGACACTTCGGTCAGGGTCAGCTTGCCGCCGAGGTTCGCCAGGATGGTGCCGTTCGGGATGGTCATCGTCTGGCCGCTCACGAAGTCGATGGTCCACCGGCCGCTCTTCTCCACAAGACTCGTCGGGGCCTTCCAGCCCGTAACGGCGGCTTCCTGTCCTTCTCCGGTAGTAACCAGAGTCCCGCCAAGCACGTTGTGCAGGTTCTCGTAGTCCAGCTGAATGAGGTTGAACGTCGGGCTGATTTGTCCGTTCTTCTGAAGCAGGGTCAATACCGGCGCATCGGGCACCTGTTCGGCTTCCACGTCTGTGGTCTCGGGCTTCGTGCCGCCCCAGTCCCAACTGCCTTTCTCAATGTAACCGATCACTGCGGTTCCAAACTTTACGGCTGCTATGCCGTAGATAAAATTCTTGTTCATTTTTTCAGTTTTATAAAGATGATAATTGTTGCAAATATACCGGACAGGAGCCCGTAGAAGTACCATTTCAATGCCGTTCCAATGGCATTGTGAGATTCCTCTACTTCTTCCTCATGCTGTGAACATGCCGAATAAACGCGGTTATGCAGCTCGGTCAAACGATCACGGTACTCGCTGCGGAGGCTTCGAATCTGACGCTCATAGCGCTCACACTGCAGCTGGAGACTGTCACAGGAGGCATATACGTAAATGTACTCAGGTTCTGTATCTGTGGCAGCCTTACGACTCACCTTCACGCTCGCCTGACCGCTGCGATCAAAATAACTCGCTCCGACAGGAAGACTACGGAGGCTGTCCGTCGCTATCGTCAGCGTCACTGACGACATCGGCACTTTCATCGGCTCCGTCCTGATTTCTACCAGCTCGCTTAGGCTGTCCAGCCACAGATGAGTCACGCTGTCTGTGCTGCTGACTTCCGCCATTTGCGTGACCTCTGTCATGCTCTTTCGGTGTGTTACGCATCCTGTCAAGAACAGGGCAATCATCATTGTAGCGGCAGCTGTTAGCGCTGTCAACAGCTTTCCGGAAACGGGCCACCTCACGTTTGAGCGACCCAACCTCTTTTCTTGTTTCATTCAGTTCTTCCTTTAATGGATTGACAATGTTCTCAACCAATATACGGGTGGCTTGCTCAGTGTTGGTAATCTTCACCGTGTCACTTTCGGCCATAGCCTTCTCTGCCTCCGAACGGGCCTTCTTCAAGGCACTGCGGATGGTCACGATGGAGACAATGGCACTGACCAGGCTACCGCCCAGGACAACGTTGAGGATTTCGCTGAGTCCCATTTTCTTATCCCTTTTATTGTTTGATTCCTATTTCCTTCAGCCACTCTTGGACATCGAAGCTCGGACAGGCCTTCTTCGCGACCTCCCCGTGACCAATGATCTTCACCTTGGGGAAACGCTGGTGGAAGTCCTGCACATACTTCTTCAAGGCTTCCTTCTGGGCCACGGTTCGGGTGTCTTTCGGGGTCTGGCCATTGGGGGCCAGACCGCCGACATACACCACGTGGCGGCTGATGGCATTGTAGCCCACTGCTCCGTTGGTAATTTCCCAAGGATCCACAACCGCGTCCTCGTTGTTATTTACCAGACGTTCCACCTTGCCGTCCAAATGGATCATATCTGTGTAACCCACATGCTTCCAGCCACGACCACCCTTCGACACAGGGTCTGTGTGCCAGTGGCGAATCTCACTGGATTTCACTTCACGGCCTTCGCGCGTGGCTGTGCAGTGGATTACAAGATATTGAAGTGGCTTGCTCATTCTTTCACGTTTTCGGGTGTCTCCGCTGCGCCGGAAGAGGATGCAGAAGAGGGCTTGGGGTCCTTCCCGGCGGCGCCGTCATCAGCCAGCGTGTCCTCACCGAGGGTCACGATAGCTTTCTGATTGCCTTTGAACTCTGCGCACAGGCCTCTTTTTATGAGGTCGGCAGCGCGCTCTTGGTGCTTCACCTCCAGGATGGTGCCCGGCTCATAGACCGTCACATGGTCGGTCTTGTCACGAAATCTGGTTTTTACTTTCAGTTTCATTGCTCTTTTTCTTTTTATGGTTTAACCTTCAGGGATAACTTCACTGGTGGCATTAGCCTGATAACCGCTCATGATCACGCCGCCGGCATCGGCCTTCTTGGGCATGCAGATGAAGTAGTGGCGGAAGTTGATCTTGTTGCGCTGGTACTCGGGATCGGTCGATGCCTCGCTGTAGTACATCTTCGTCGAGCCGGTAGCCTTGAACACACGGGGAACGTAGAAGGCGAACGAGCACTGGAACTCACCGGTAGCGGCGGTAGCGCCAACATCCTTCTTCACTCCGGCGGTGGTGTACAGCGGGTTGTTGCCAAACTCGTAGATGTCGAAGCCGAACAACTTGCCCACCGTGCCGTCGTTACGGTTGATGTTGTACTGCTCCTTGAACGCCTGGCTGGTCTCCAGCAGGTCATTTACATGGTCTGAACATAACACCAGACGGCGGTTGGCGGCAGGCACCTTCAATTTATCCATCGCACGCTTCAGGTTGATAATGTCCTGCATGCACAGCTTCAGACGACCTGTTACGACGTCGCGCGTACCTGTGGTAGTCAGTACCGGGGTGGCGGCTGTATTCCTCTGGGCGCACATGGCATGGGCGGCCTTTGCAAACTTGGAGTCATTGATGGAATTGCCGTGGCTCTCCTTCACACGCGTCATCTTGTCGTAACTGACGGCGTAGAGCTCGTCGTCGGTCACGGGAGTCACCTTCGTCTGGAACTTGTCAAGCTGGATGGCGATGTCGGCGTCATCCAATGCCTGCAGGGGGATGGGATAGGTCGTGTTGTTGATCAGCACATCGGGGTCAACGCCAACATCCACCAGATGAATCACGTCGTTGTTCACGATACTCGAGCTGTCGGGGATGCCGTCAAGCCAGGTGGCTTCAAGGCCACGGCGAAGGTACTTCACCAGCTCACCGGTCCAGATCTCGGTATATACTCCGACGCCAAGGGCTCCGGCGGACACAAAGTTGCCTGCGGTGGAGGCAATCACATTCAGGCCGACGGCACCCACGGCGGGACTAATGCCGACCACGGCAGCAAGGGCGCTGCCCATCACGCAGTTCACCAGAACTGCAGCGATCATTGCTAAAAATCGATACATTTTCATTTTTTTGTTGGTTTAACATGTTCTGTTCCGTACGTTGCCGATTGTGTTGCAACTTAAATCTCACATTCAATGCCGTACTCTTCCTTGTACAGTTTCTTGTACTGCGCCGGGTTCTGCTCACGCATCTTTACCAATTCGTCGCTCGGCACGTCGCTCAGCTTCTTGTACTCGGCATGGCCAACGGCAGGGGCACCGCCGCCATTCACGATGCCACTCAGCTTCACCTGGGGCGACATGGCGTCGAGGGTCTGCTTCAAATCATCGGCACCAATCTTCTTGCCGAGATCCAGGAACTGCTGCTTCTTATCCTCGCCGATCTTCTTCTCGGCAATGGCAGCGTTCACCAGGGTTTCAATACGGGCGGCACGCAAAGTGTCGCGTTCCTGGCGCAGGGTCTCATTCTCTGCACCGTCAGCCTGCAGCTTCGCCAGCTTCGCGTTAATGGTCGCTTCGTCGGCATCCTTAGGCAAGCCCAATTGAAGGGCTAACTTCTCTTGATCCATTTGCTTTGTTTTTTGATTTTGGTTGTTATTACTATGCAGCAGCGGCAACTCTACTCCGCCGTCTTTGCCTAACTCTATGCGCTTGCCGTCCTTCTGCAGCACGATGGCGTCGTCATTCGCGCCAATGTCAACAATCGACACCTCAATCAGTTTGCTCTTGCTGATGGTCGGGCGGGTCTGACCCGGTAACAGGTGTTTCTGGTCTTCGCTCAGCTCCAGGATGTCGAGACCAGCGCTCACCATTTTCAGGCTGCCGAACTCCCACTGCTTCTTGCAGCGCCGACTCAATTCCGTGGCCTCGTCAAACACCGGCTCACCGGTCACCTCATCCCCTTCCACCTTCAAGTCCTTCATGTAGCCGATAACCAGACCGCGCTCGTGCATATACAATAGTACGGGGTTCCTGTTATACTGCTCCACGTTCATGCCGATCGTCAGTACGCGGGTACCATAGCTGTTCAGATTCTCGTTGCTGATTCTTACTCTTTTTGTCTTGCTCATTTTTTTCGTTCTTTATGTTGTGCGGAAACGCACGGCTGCGATGTTTTTGGTGCAAAATTGAGTTTTTTTATCGACCCCGCAAAAAAAGTGTGAAACGGTTGCACGCTTCTGTGAAAGCGTTGCTCTCTTTTTTCTCCACCCGACAGAAAATAGCCAACTTTGCATCAAATTTCAGGCAAACAACAAAAATACATTCTTATGAAAAAGACAGAAATTGAAAGAAAAAAACAGCTCGGGAGATCACTCTACCTCTCCGGCATGGAACTCACGGAGATTGCCGACCAGTTGGGCGTGTCAAGGCAGTCTGTCTCCAAGTGGTGCAGCACCGACGGATGGAAGGAGGCGCGTGCAGCTAAGAATATCTCACGTCCTGAACTGGTCAACAAGTTGCTCCTCGCCATCGACAATCTTATCGCGCAGGTCAACGGTTCCGGGGATCCGGAGGCTATCGGTACCCTCGCCGATAAACTGTCGAAACTATCTTCAACGATTGAGAAACTCGATAAGAAGGCAAACGTCATTGACGCCATCGAGGTCTTCATGGCTTTCAACAGATGGATTCAGGACCAGGCTTGCTACGATCCTGACATCACGCCCGAACTCATCAAGGCCATCAACAAGTACCAGAACAAGTTCCTCATGGAAAAGATGTCTCCTAACTCTGAACTCTAACCATGTCAACAATAGCGGAATTTAAGAAGGTACAGGAAGAGTGGAAGGAACATTGCCGGCAGATCCAAAACCTGACCGACACCAAAAGTCTCGTCCGCGAGAATGCCACCCAAAAAGAGCAGCGCATACGCCGTCTTCAGAAAGACTATGCCGCTTTCTGTGAGTATTACTTTCCGCATTTCCTCACACTCCGCGACAAAGTGACGGGCGAGCCTATCCGTATTATCCACAATGCACCGTTCCACAATGCTGCTGCAACCAAGGTCAAGAACACGCCGAACCTGAAGGCGGTCTTCAAATGGCCACGCGGTCACGCCAAGTCCACCCACTTCGACATCTTCATGCCTCTCTGGTTGATGTTCCAACCGAAGCGGCTCATCAATTTCATGGTGATTGTCGGCAAGTCTGAGGACTCCGCCGACCGACTGCTTGGCGACATTCAGGCAGAACTCCAGTATAACAAGCGCATCATTGCCGACTTCGGGAAGCAGATGTCGCTCGGCAACTGGACGGAAGGCGAGTTCACCACCAAGGACGGGGTGTATTTCCTGGCTTGTGGTCGTGGGCAGTCACCGCGTGGTCTCCGTAAGCGTGAGTCGCGTCCTGACTACATCGTCATCGACGACCTCGACGACGACGAGCTCTGCCGCAACGAGCGGCGTGTCCGTGAGCTTACAGACTGGGTGAAGGAGGCGCTTTTCGGCGCGCTCGATGTGGGGCGTGGCCGTTTCATCATGGTGGGCAACCTCATTTCTAAGACTTCCGTCCTGGCGAATATCTGCGCCACAAAGGGCGTTCACGTCTCTACCGTTTATGCTGTAGACAGCGAGGGCAACCCCGTCTGGAAAGAGAAATGGACCAAGGAGGAGGCTCGCGAGTACATGGAGTTCGTAGGCTATCGAGCCTGGAACAAGGAGATGATGCACAACCCCATTGTGGAGGGCACCGTCTTCCGGCAGGAATGGATCAAGTGGGCGAAGCGTCCGGCGTGGAAGGACTTTACCGAATTTGTCCTTTACATCGACCCGTCGTGGAAAAGCAAGAAGACCAATGACACCAAGGCGGCCAAACTATGGGCTAAACGCAAGACGGAACTTTGGCACCTCCGCGCTTTCGTGCGCAAGGCATCGTTAGCAGAACTGGTACGCTGGTGTTACGACCTCTACGAGTGGAGCCAGGACATCGGCATTGCCATACGCTTTGCGATGGAGGCTTCATTTATGCAGGATATGATACTCGACGACTTCACGGAGGAGGGCAATCTGCGTGGCTACCAACTCCCCATCACGGGCGACACGCGCAAGAAGCCGGACAAGTTCCAGCGCGTCGAGGCAATCAGTCCGCTCTGGGAGCGTGGCTTCGTCTTCTACGACCTCTCACAGAAGGAAGACCCCGACATGCAGGCTGGGCTCGACCAGCTGCTGGCCTTCGAGAAGGGTATGTCAGGCAACGATGACGCGCCCGATGCTGACGAGGGAGCCATCTACATTCTCCAAAAGAACACAAGACAACAGATTTATTCACCGAGGTTCGGCAAACGCCCGACCCCCAAAAACCAATGGTAATTAGTCCGTATGTTGCGACTCCGTCGCGTCTAAAAACAGAAAAAGATGCTACAACTGATTAAAGACCTCATCTTCGGCTTCCGCTTCAAGCGGGCTGTCAGGAAAGCCGACCGCTTTCACCATATCACACACAGAAGATACATGGTGTTGGTCATTAACAAGAAACTCGAAGTCCTCTCTAAACAAGAGCTTAAAAAGTTCGTTGCCAACGGCGTCTTCCGCAAAGGTACGACCGTTTCGGCTCTTGAGCAGAAGGCCTTGTATGTCACAATCTAAAACCTCAGGCTATGTTTATCACGGATGAAGACTATAAGGTGGTCATCGGCGACCAGGCTCTGAAGGTCGTCTCACAGGTCAGCCAGGAGAACCGGGCCAATGCCGAAACGGAAGCCGTTGAGGAAATCAGCGGCTACCTCAGACCCAAATACGACACCAGTGCCATCTTCAGTGCCGTTGGCGCGGAGCGGAACAGGCTCGTGGTCATGTACACCTGCGATATCGCACTTTATCACATGGCTGCATCGGCACCGCAGAAGATGGGCATGGAGATACGAAAGGAACGTTACGAACGCGCCATCAAGTGGTTGGAGGGAGTTCAGGCTGGGAAAATCGTGCCGGATCTGCCACTTGCCACCGACGAGGACGGGGAACCCGTCGGCATCCCGATGGTGTACGGCTGTCAGAAGAAACTGCGTCATAACTGGTAACTGTCCTGTATGTTGCGATTCCGTCGCAACCATAATTCAAAAGAAAGACATGAAAAGAAACAATAACAAGACATTGGTGCAAACACCGTTCGGTACGTTGCGTCTTGCCAAGAAGGAGGCGCAGCGCTTCAAGAAGACGGTCATGGAACTGCAGCGCACCACAGACTCTCTCACCCGAAAGGATATTGGCGACTGGCGTAACGCATGGCAACTGGCTCTGAACGTGGACAGTCCAAACCGACAACGCCTATACGACATTTACCGCGACGTGGAGGTGGACTTGCACCTTTCCGGCTGCATACAACAGCGCGAGGGCTTCGTTATGGCCCGTTCCTTCAAACTGGTCAACGAGAATGGCGACGAAGATGAAGAGGCAGCAAACTACTTCAACACGTCCTGGTTCAAACTGCTCATGAAGTTCGCGCTCGATGCTAACTACTGGGGGCACTCGCTCATCGAACTGGGCAACATCACCACCGACATCAACGGACGGCTGACCTACGACGGGGTGAATCTCATCCCCCGTAAGCATGTCATTCCGGAATATCACCGGGTCGTTCCTGACCTCGGACAGGACTGGAAGACTGGCATTGACTACCACAACTCACCGTTTGCCGACTGGCTCATTGAGGTGGGACTGCCGGACAGTTTGGGGCTTTACCTCAAAGCCGCAACACAGACCATCCCGAAGAAAAACGCCTTGGCGTTCTGGGATACCTTTGCTGAGATCTTCGGTATGCCGATGCGCATAGCAAAGACTACCACGCGCGATGACAAGGAGCGCGCCAAGATGGAAAAGATGATGGCCGACATGGGTACCGAGGGCTGGGGCATCTTCCAGCAAGGGACAGAAATAGAGGTGGTCGAATCCACCAAGGGGGACGCTTTCAATGTCTATGACAAGCGCATCGATCGAGCCAACTCCGAACTCTCCAAACTCATCATCGGACAGACCATGACCATCGAGGATGGCTCCAGCCTCTCACAGTCTGAAACGCACCTTGAAGTCTTCCAAAACCTCGTCGAGGCGGACTGCGATACCATACGCGACATGGTCAACAACCAACTCCTGCCCCGCATGATTCGTCACGGCTTCCCGCTCAAAGGAATCCGTTTCGAATGGGACTACTCGGTGGACTATACGCCGGAGCAGCAGGTGGCATACGAGACGATGGTGCTCAATGAGTATGAGGTTGACCCTGCCTACTTCGAGGAGAAATACAACATGCCTGTAGGGGAACGTAGGCAGATGCAGCCGCCTGTTGCGCCACCAGAGCCGCCACAGGGCGACGAAGACCCCAAAGGCAATAAAACGCCCAAGCCGGACAAAAAGACGCAACAGGAACAAAATGAACGCCCTTTTTTCGACTGAGCCCCAGTGATTACCTGGGGCTGCACGAACGCTATGCCCGAATCCTTACGGACGGCGGTTTCCCCGTCGCCACCTTCGCCCGTGAGGACGAGATACGTCAGGAACTCTCGCGTCTGTTCGAGGGAATGATGAAGACACTCTACAAAGAGCAGGGGTCGCAGTTCCGCATAGAGTTACTGGAGACACCAAAAATGCAGGAGTTCATAGAGACACATGCCGACTCGCTCAACTCCGGTTTCCAGCAAGTCAAAATGTCGGATGCCATGCGTCAGCGTCTTCAGCGGTCAAACTACATCTTCTCCGGCATGAAGACGTTCCACGAACTCAATGAGGCGTTCCCGTCTCTCATCGACGAGAACGGCAATAGAAAACCATTCGAACAGTTTTTGAATGACGTTCAGAAGATAGACCGTACCTACAACCAGGACTACCTTCGTGCGGAATATAACTTCTGCCAGGCCTCGGCAGAAATGGCTGCCAAGTGGGAGGGCTTCATGCAGGACGGTGACCAATACAATCTGCAGTACCGCACTCAGCGTGACGACCGTGTGCGTCCGGAGCACGCTGCGCTCGATCGTGTAACCCTCCCCATCGCCGACCCGTTCTGGCAGGAGTATTACCCGCCCAACGGCTGGAACTGCCGATGCACCGTCGTACAGGTGCGCAAATCAAAGTACCCCGTGACTCCACACGACGAGGCAATGGCTCTCGGTGAGGAGGCGACGGGTAAGGACACCAAGGGCATCTTCCACTTCAATCCAGGAATAGAGCAGAAGACGATGCCGGACTACAACCCGTACACTATACGACGATGCCGCGACTGTGACATTGCCAAGGGGAACTACTCTCTCGCGTACATTCCAGATAATGAAGTGTGCGCCGCATGCAAACTCGTCCGCAAGTGCTTCGAGGGAAAAACGAGAAAATCAGAGCTGAAACGGATTGAGGAAAACAGAAAACTCTACGACAAACTATCAAAGGACAAACGATACAAGGACGTGGAGTTTGACCCTAAAACAGGAGCATTGAAAGCCACGCACCTGGGACACAACGATGGGCAAGATGCTGGTTTTGCCTTGGAGAAGAAGTTGGTGGAAAAGCTATACTCCTGCGGCCATAGTATCATACTTTGCGACGAAAAGAAAAAAGGTAGAAACGGCGATAGGTTAACTTCGTTGGATATGATTCTTGACGGCGTATGTATGGACATAAAGTCTATAACAAGGAACAAAGACTTCTACGGATCAGCCATCAGGGAAAAAAACAAGCAGCTTGTTAAGTTCAACGCAAGAACTGATGTACACGAAGCTGCAGATACGCTCTGTATCTACTTTGATGATCCAACTATGTTTGCTCCAGAAAAGATAGTCAAAGGATATGAATATATGGCAGAAAGAACTTCAAGGGAAATTCAACTCCACCATATCATTTGTGTTGTCAACAGTGCGAAAGGACTTGAAATAAAAACTTTTGATTTCCAATAAAAAAGGCGAAGTCGGACCCGAAGGCTCCCCGACCTCACCAAATTGGATGTTGCAAAGGTACAAAAAAATCCGTTACTTCCAAAAAAGTAGCGGATTTTTTTCTTTCTAAGGCTGTTTTTCTTACGCTATAGGCTTTTTATGGCCACACACTGGTAGGTTTCTATGTTCTCAATGATCTCCTCATGGTTGTGGTTTGTGCTGCTCCCCACGAGGTCAAACTCCAAGAATGTCTTACCTCTCCTACAAGCCAACTGCATGTGTATGGCTTCCAGTAGGTCGAACACCTCCAGGCTCTTTTCACGGAACTCACTGTCTGAAGAACTGCTGCCTTTCCAGTCGGTAACGACGTGTAGATTTACTATCGGCTCAGCACGGTACTCCGCTCCTGGCTGGATGGCGTTCCACCGGATGGGCTGGAACTCCACGAACACAGCCGGACGTTCCCAGTTCTCTTCCTGCTCGATGAACTCCACGTTGCGGTTCCACAGGTCGATGTGCTTGATGGCACGTTCCCAGCCTTCAGGAGCATCGTCTTCAGTTTGTACTACTCTGTGATCGCCCTCGGGTGTCACATATAGTTTGGAGAGTTGCTCAATGAGCATCTGATATACTTCTTTTCTCATTTCTCGTGTATTTCAAAATTGATTGCCTCCTCTATATATCCGCTCAGGTTCTCTTCGATGATGGTCCGTACCGCTTGCTCCACTTCCGGACTGGTACCGAGGAAACGGCGGCGTGGAATCTTGATGGTGGTTCCTGCTTTCTTCAAGGCCATGAATTTCCAAAACTCTGCTTCGTCGCCCAGTTGCACCGTCCGCTTGTCATTCCGGCGGCTACCATCCTTTTTGCGCCCGAACGATCCGGTGGCTTCATAGTACTTATGCCAGAAGTATCTTTTCATCCTTGGTGTCACCACTATCTCCCCGCCTTCGTTGTGAATGGCTGCGTGTGGCTCCGTCGTGTAGAAGGTGATACTATTCTCTGTGGTCCTGCTCTGGATGCTGCGGCGTAATTGACCTGTATCGACGAGGATATGACCGCCTGGGCGTGTCGGGCTCTTTCTCCGCTGCCATGCCTCGGAGAAGAATGCCTCACGCTCAAAGTTCTGGTCGAACTCGTCGGACATCTCCACTTGTATGTCCTTAAGGATTCTTGCGAAAATAGCTCGGGTCTCTGACTTCATCTTCCATCTGGCTGAACAGGTCTGGGAACAAAAAACCATCTGCAGAAAGCGCCGCACGCTTCTCGAATAGAGGGTTGGACGACGCCTTCAAAAGATTATAGAAAGTGCGCTCACAAATGCCGTATTTCGGATATATATAACGCTTCCATATCTCTCTGTTCGAGAGGCCTGTTTTGGAGTATGCGTCGTATATCTGGTTTATGTCGGCTACTCGTTTCGTATAGCTTCTTCCTCGTCTCTTTTTGAGTCCCATACTGTATGATTGGAAATATAGGGGTTACTTGCTTTCTTTATACGGACGGATGTGGAGTTTCATTTCACAACTCACAAGCACGCGGCCGCTGCCGTCACAGTTCGTGCATCGTTCCGAGGGTCCCGACGTTGCAACCATGCCTGTACCGTGGCATTCACGGCACAAGGCAATTTTCTCGGGCTTCGTTATATATGTAATCATAAAGTCTGCTCCTCTTTTTTGGGTTCCACGTAGAAAGTCTCGTCCTGGGCTACTATGATGCCACATTCGGCCATTGCATTGGTCATCGGCAACTTCTTACGCGTGGTTTCATTCTCGTTGAACTCCACCTCCTTCAACTCTCGATCTGCAAGCAGCTTTTCTTTGTTTACATCCTCGGTCATGCGCACGTAGATGGGAATATACTTCTTCACAAGTGTCAGAGCACTGGCCCAAGTGAACCCTTTCAGGAGCTTAAGCTTCGGGTTGCCGGTTCTGAAGCCGATGGTGCCGTGAGCCATGTCCAGGCTCTTTTTCTTGGCGAAGAGTTCTGCCTTGTTCTCGGAGGCAAATGCCTGGAGAGTGTCAAAGGCCTTATCGCGCTCTTGGGTCAGTTGTGCCAGTTCTACCTGACGCTTCTCGCGGATTTTTGCGCACTGCAGTTCTATGTCTGCATTGATCTTCTGGATCTGCGCTTCATTCTTCGCATACGTTGCGAAAGCTTCATCGGCGGCCTCACGGGTCACGCCGGTGATAATGGTTTTCTTTTGTCTTGCCATTGTCTTTCCTTTTTGATTGTTGTTACTATGGTGAATAAATTCTCAAGCCTGCCCTACTATTTGTACGGCAATATAGGTTACTCCTTGTCTGGTATGCTGCGACTCTGTCGCTGCCTCCTGAGCCTTACCCGGTTTCAACCCGCCTTTGTTCACAATGGCTCGCAATTTCACCTGGAGTGCATCGAGATCTTTCACACCCAACTGAGCGAACGCCTTGCCAGCGATTTTCGGATTCCTGCAGAAGTCATCAATACGCGCCCAGTCGGTGGTATCGACACCGGCCTTCTGCATCAACTTCAGGCAGAGGCTGCGCTTCTTTTTCAGCAGCTCTTTCCAGCCCGTGCGTTCCGCCAGCGAGGCACACATTGCGTTATATTCCTTCTGCGTCATTTCGCGCAGGTGGGTCGTGCGACCGCCCGTGAAGCTTGATACAAGGGTCTCTTTCATATCCTCACGGTCACCGCCTGGCAGGCGGTTCAGATAGGCAAAAAATCTCTGGTAATTCATCGTTTGTGCTGATTATCCGGTTCCCACTCAATGGTTATCTTTGGTTTCACATAGCCGGTTCCGTTGCACAGAGGGCAGTCTTTCCGCTCTCTATGGAAACCGCTGTCAAATGTCCATGTCCATCCCATGCCATTGCATTTCGAGCATTCCATAGGATTCCCCGTTATGTCTTCTCTGTAGGCCCCAGATTTTGGGCTCTTTATTTCCAGTATTTGTTTCGTCTCACTCATTCTTTCTATACTTTTTGGGCTTGCGCCACTATCCTGTTACATATTATTTGTTGTTCTTAATACGCCTTCTTCCCACACTACGAAACTGTTGCCGGCATCGGGGTTGAAACGACCTTGGCAATAGGCTCGGAAACCTTGCACTCTCACCTTCACATCTGCCAGATAGCGGAGCCTTCGCGCAGGCTTTCCTGTCGGTTGTCCCTTTTCCTCCTGGCTGATAAAGATGAAGCATTTCTTAGGGAATGCCTTCACAAGTGCCTCGGTCTCAGGGTAGCCCCAATAAGCCAGTTGGAAGGAATCTACGATGATAAACTTCGCACTGTGTCGCTTCTTCAGTCGCTCTGTCAGATCATCCAGTGTGTCGTTTGTAACAACCCGAAACCAGCCTTGCCGTTTGTCAAGTTCAAATCGCATAAGTCGCTCTTGGAAACTTTGGTTTAAGCCTTCCTCGTAGCTCAGGTATAGCACTTGACCGTAATGGGTCAGTTCATAGGCCAGCTGCATCACGAAAGAACTTTTGCCGCTGGCAGACGCTCCACTGATAAACCAGGTGGCACGTTCCTCCGGTAACCCGAAGGATTCTTCCCACCGGCCACCCCACGGCAGCGTCTTGTAGGTCTTTTGGGCTATTTCTTTCGGACTGTAGGCTCGTTTCATTTCTTTGGCTCCTTTTCTTTTCTGATAGATACAACTTTGTGCTTCAAAAAGCCCATAATGATATGGGGATATTTGTGTATTGGGCAAAGCTGTCCTACCTTAACTATCCACAATGGGATATATGCATCTTTCCATATTTCGTTTTGAAACGGACCAGCCTCCACGACAAGCCCTCCCTCGTCCACTCGCAGCCAAAGAAAATCCTGCCCGGTGTCCTCCAGAATTATTTTGGTTATCATATCAGTCCACCCCCTTTTTCAGTTTCTCGATTTCTGTATAAACTCGCCTCAGACCGCCCTGGCTCTTACGTACAATCTGACCGATGTCGGCTCCTTCCGGGGCGTTCACACTGGCAACGACTCGTGCCTGCTCCTGCAGGAACTCCTTGCGGTCGTCTTCCTGGTCTGGAGTGACACGGCTATACTTGCCGCCGTAACGTGAGAAGATCTCTGCGTAGCCCACCTTCTTGCCTTCTACGTTGCGGTTAATCTTGGCTGCCAGTCCGTCGGCTCCCATCATATACCAGCCGCAGCACATTTCCGTAGCATTCCAAAGGGCTTTGAGTTCCAGAAAAGCCTCGTATGCAAGGTCACCGGCTTCGTCAAGCACCACCAGAGGGCGTTCCATCGAGCGCAGGTAATACACCAGATCCTCATAGGTGTCCTGATACTTGCCCGTAGCACCCACGCCGAACTCGTTGGCTATCTTCTTTACCAAAGCACGTTTGGTCTTCACCTGGCTGCAGTCGATATACACGGCGTTTCGGTGCTCGTTCACATACCAGCGTGCCGTGTAGGTCTTGCCTATGTTCGGCAGGTCGCACAATATCACGCTCAGGCTACGCTCCTGGCAAGCCTCCAGCTGGGTGCTAATATAGTCGAAGGTAGCGGTCTTTGCACCCTTCCATTCGATGGTGTCGCGGAGGTTTACGTCCAGACGACGGGCAATGTTCACCCAGTTGGCATCACTCAGGGCCTTGTCCGTCTGCCCTTTCTTCAATGAGTTGTACACGCTTGCGGAAATGCCCAGCGCGGCAGCGTGTTTCGCATCGCTAGGGTAATTTGCGCGGTTGGCGGCTATCGCCTCCAGAATCCGCTGTTTGTTCGCTGTTGTAATCATATTCTAACGGCGTTTTAATGGGTTTCTAAATATCTGCTATCGGGTCGGGCTTCCATTGGCTTCTGACAGGCTGCTCCTCCTTAACCTGGGGTTCCAGTGCCACAGCTTCTGTCTGTTGTGGTGCTGCCGATGGTCTGAGTATGCCAACCTCGTCGATAGCGTGGTCATTCATATACTTGCTGAACTTCGCTATCTTCTTGCGCTGCTCGATATAGTTCACAGTGTCCTCTTCGGTCTGTTCTGCCATCACGCGGTTGTAGGTCTGTACTTTCTCCACATGATCAATGTACTTGTCACCTTGGAAGATGTAAACCTCCGTCGGCTTGCCCTCCTCGTCTGGAATGTAGTAGGCGGTCACGTTGTAGTCATTCGGGCGGAGTTTCTCCAGAACGCTGGTATCACTCAGCCACCAGTCTTCATAGCACACCCGAACCGTCGAGTTCCTCCTGATGCTCGTATCCACACGCTCACCGATGTAACGTGCCAACGTCAGCTTGTCAAGTGGCTGCAGGGTCGGATTGATACGCTCACAGAGCACGTCCCACCTGGTCATGCCGGGGAACTTCTTCTGGTTGGGGTGCAGTTGGTGGTTCCACTCATAACTGTCACGTCGGTCTTCCGCCACCAACTGGTCCCAACTGAAGTATTCCTTATCCTCGTAAAGTTCGTTGGTCTCGTCACTCACTTTCTTGTACTCCTGACGCCACTTACCTTTGCCATAGAAACGGCCGATACCTTCATGGTTCTTGTGGATCACGCTGCGCTTCTTCGCCCCGTTCAAAGGCTCGGCATACTTCTCCTGTGAGTTCTGAGGAGCACAGAAGTGGACGAATGGGAAAGCAACACCGGCTTGCAGGAAGCCGTCTTTGTACTGGGTCATCAGATGGTTCTCCACCTCAATACCTGCAGGCATTCCCCAGCCTTGCTTCTCGATCAGACGGAACATGTCCCGGAAGCAATCTACTACCAGACCTTCGTCCTTCTTACGGGCGTAACTGGCACCGACCACACACTGGCTCACTACGTCGTAAGCATAGTAGGCATGGACGCGCTGCTTGGTGTCCTTAAGTTTTCTTGTCAGATCCACGTCGTCCATCGTTATCTGCGATAATGAGAAGTCGCCGCCGTGACGATGAACGTGTGGCATTGCCTCGTGCATAAACGTTGTCCAGCTCATCAATTTCTGGTCTATCAGTAACTTATTGCTGGGCTTATTTAGGACGTTGCAGATTGTACTCTCACTCAAAGATTTGGGATCCCCATTCTTATCCACGAAGTCATCCGGATCCATCAGTTCTCCTGTCTTGGGGTCGTAAACTTCACCTAACTCCCCGCACACGAACATATTGTACATTTCTGCAATGTTAGTGTTAAAAGGCTTGTTGGGTAGTATTGCCAGACCGAGAATCAGGCGCTCCGTCTTATAGTCAACCTTTCTTGCACTCTGGTTGCCGAACTTGCCGCTGATAAGACAGCCATAACCCTCCCTCTTGTACTCATTCACCTTCTTGCGAAAACGAAGCGTACTTGCCGGAAGCGTATGACCGTACTTTTCACGCAGGGCTTCAATGGCCTTTGCCATCTGTTCCCAGTTATACTTGCCGCCAAACAGTTTCTGGGCTGTCGCCGCACGCTCATACAAGCGGATGCAGCAGTTCAGTACACTGGCGTTCACCACATACTCCTTGATCTTCTCAGGAGGCAGGTCAAGGCCTGCTTGTTCTCTACTGTGGAAAAATGCCACCGCTGCCTGGTCGGTCTCGTAGTTGCTGCACACCCAACCCTTCAGATGGGTCAGGTCGCCGTCGGGATAGAGGGCTTGAACCTTGGCTCTGTAGTCGCGCGGAAGACTTTCAACGGCAACAAGGGCATACTGGCCGGTTGCACCACCGCCACGGCGCACCACATCGATGCGCCCACGGCTTGCCATCGCCTTGTAGTTAGGGGTGCTCATCACACCGCCATCTACAAGTTCACGGGCACTTATGCAAAGCTTGTTTCCGTAATACTCCATCTTCCCCTCCTTATCTCAACTGACGTGCGTAATCCTGAATGGTAGGTATATCGCTCACGAGCACCTCGCTGTAGTGGTGTTTGGGGGAGCCCTTGAACATAACGACACCCTCTCCTGTTGTCATGCTGACCTCCAGAACGGCGCCGTTGTTGAAATACTGGCGCATCAGGCGCTCACCGCCATCCATTGTGTCATAGAAGATTTCGTCTTCAGGCACGGCTGCCTCAACCCAGCCACCCATTTCCTTACGGGCAACGTATTGGATCTTCCTTGCCAAAAGCGTCTGACTCTCAAAGCACAGAGCCTTGTACACCATGCGGTCGGTGCAACTAAACAACTTGGCGAGCTTCGCCTTGCTTTCTTTCGAGACCTTGATGGTTCTCACACTTTTTTTCTTTGCCATAATCATTTATATTTATAATGTTAAACTTAATACTTTCTTTGGCTATTTCAATTAATTTTCGTACCTTTGGCCGCACATTCATCATTGAATGCGCTGCAAAGATA
>JAFYDA010000108.1 GCA_017545045.1 Prevotella sp.
AACTCAAAGAACTCTTTCCTAAATCGCCTAACGCCCGATTCTGAGCGAAAGCGGATGCAAAGGTACTGCTTTTTCCAATCAACTCCAAATATTTTCGGAAATATTTTCAGAAAACCATGAAGATTTTCGCGATTGTTTACAAAGAGAGGAGTCTACACCTTATTTATATATATAGTGTAGGCTCCAAAAAGCGTTTTTTATACCAATTAGTCTCTTCTGGTTCCGAGAATACGGAGTAGATAAATAAAGAGATTGATAAAATCGAGATAAAGCGACAAAGCGCCTAACAATGCTATTTTCTGTGCCCCTTCTCCTGCATCTGGAGCCATCAAAAGCATTTGTTTGATTTTCTGTGAATCGTATGCCGTAAGTCCAACGAAAACGAGAACACCCAGATAATTAAGAATCATCGCCATACCGGAACTTTTCAAGAAAATGTTGACGATAGTAGCAATAATGATACCTATCAATGCCATCATTAGAATTTTACCCATGGATGTTAGGTCTATTTTGATAAAATAGCCCAAAAAGGCCATTACAGCAAACGTAACAGCTGTTATGAGAAAAACGCTTGTAATACTTGACGCTGTATAGACCAAGAAAATAAAAGACATCGTAGCACCATTCACGACAGAATACAAGACAAACATCAAGGTAGCAGTCGTCAGTGACAATTTATTAATGGCAGCACTTAATCCGAATACCAATGCAAGTTCTCCAATAACTAATCCCCAAAACAGAATCTGGTTAGTATAAAGAGCCGTTAGTAGCGTTTCATTCGTTGCCACATAATAGGCCGTAAAACCTGTAATAGCAAGTGCTAACGTCATCCATAAGTACACTTTACGCATCAATACAGGAAAGGCCAAAGACATTTCGAGTTCACGATCACGTGAATAAACATTTGCAATTTCTTCGTAATCCATAATATATAATTATTAAAACATTAATTGACTTAGAAACGGAAGTCAAACTGTGCGTCGACAAAATTATAGTTGTGCTTGTCGGGGTTGGCAATGGTGCGGTCGTTGACGCGGGCGTACTCCACGTTCAGCTGCAAGTTCTTGGTGAAGAAGTAGTTGAAGCCTATTTCGTACATCGTCTTGGCACGGTTCCATTCCTTGTTGTCGCGATAGGTCTGGTAGCGAGCCTTGGCGTGGAGCTTGCTCTTCACTACGGGCACGATGCCGAAGACATACCAACCGTCAGCCTTGTCGCCCTTGGCATAGTCTATGATGTTGCTACCAACCTTTTCGGCACCCAAACCCTGGCTGTGCAGGTACTCAGCACGAAAGGTGTACTGGTCCTTATCGTACTCGGCAGAGAGGGCGTAGCGGTTCTTGCTCATGCTTATCTTGTCGCCGTTCATGTCGGTCATATCGGCACGGCTACCCGTCCATCCGAAAGCACCGATGCGCACGCCTTGGATAGGCATCACCCAAAGGCCACCGATAATGTCCTTGCGCTGGTCCTTGTCCTTCTGGTTGATGCCCTCGCCGTTATAGACACCCACCTGATAGTGCAGCAGCCGACGTCCATTGGCATTGGGAAAGAGATCGCCCTGCACCTGCACGCCGATGTCGCGTCCGGAGCTCGACTTCTCACCGGTGCGGTCGCCGAAGGCCGACAATGCGTTGATGGCCATGGCGTAGGCAAACCAGCCCTGGGTTACGGGGTTCGTGGGGTTCTCGAAGGTAAAAGCACGCTTGAACTGTCCAGCCTTCACGCGAAATTCCTTGTGCTTAACCCACTCGGCGTAGAGGTCAATGAGTTGTACGGTGGCCTCACCGGGTCCCTTGGCATTGGAGCCCTGAATCTGGGCGCGCCAGTCGAAATCGCCAATCTTGCCGTCAAGCATCATACGCATGAGACGGAGGTTGAACTCGTTGTGCTCACCACCCTCCTTGTCTTCAAACTGATACTGCAGCATGCCGTAACCGCTGAACTTGATGTTATCATACCACTTGGCTGATTTCTCCTGTGCACTGGCAGTCATAGTCAAAACTGCCAGCAACATTGTCATTAGATGTTTCTTCATACTTATCATTGATTAATATTTTTCTTCGCGTGTATCGAAATTTGCGGCAAATTTACGAAAAAAAACGGGGAAACATATATTTCTTTGAAAAAAAAATTCATATTTGCGCCATATTTCGCTATATTGTTTGTTATCATATCTAATCGAATTACAAATTCTTATACTCACGGCAGGCGAATTGCAAATTCGCCTGAACAGCGGGAGGCTCCACAGATTTGTCCCACGGCCTGGGACAAAAATCCCACGGCCTGGGATTTTTCTGGGGAGGCTCCGCCGCCACCTTATTAAACGAAAGCATTGAGGAGGCTGGCCACACGGTCAACCTGTTCGTTTGTCATGGCAGGATTGCAGGGAAGGGAGAGTTCCTGAGCGTGGATGCGTTCGGTAATAGGGAACGAAAGATGATTCCACGCGGTGTAACAACGCTGCTTGTGCGGGGGAATGGGGTAATGGATTTCTGTTTCTACACCATTCTCCTTCAGATACCGCCGCAATTCATCGCGACGGGCGCTGAGAACGGGGAAGATGTGGTACACCGAGTCGCGGTGGCACTGGGGCACAAGGATGTCGGGATGCTTCACCTTATTTATATATATGGCAGCAATGTCGCGGCGGTGCTGATTGTTGGCGTCGAGATGGGACAGCTTGGTGTCGAGAATGGCAGCCTGGAACTCGTCGATGCGAGAGTTGCGGCCCATGTGGTCGAAGATGTAATGGCGGGCGGAACCGTAGTTGCCCAAGGTGCCGACGAGGGCCGCGAGCTCGTCGTCGTCGGTAGTCACGGCCCCGGCATCACCAAAGGCCCCGAGGTTCTTCGTGGGATAGAACGAATGTGCGGCGGCGTGGCCAAGAGCCCCAGTCTTAACCGACGCTGACGTGCCGGGAACGGTGGCAACGCAGCCGTGAGCCTGGGCGTTGTCCTCGATGAGCTTAAGACCATAGCGCTGACAGATGTCGCCAATACGGGCAGTATAAGCGCAGCGACCGTAGAGATGGACAATCATGATGGCGCGGGTACGAGGGGTAATGGCCTGTTCGATGAGCGTGTCGTCAATCTGCAACGTATCAATATCCGGCTCGACAAGCACAGGTACAAGGTTATTTTCGGTGACAGACAGAATGCTGGCAATATAGGTATTGGCTGGTACGATGATTTCGTCACCATCCTGCATCACGCCCATTTCCTTGTAGGCCCGCAGGATAAGCGTCAGTGCATCCAGTCCATTGCCACAGCCAATGCAGTGCTTCGTCCCGATATACTCAGCATAGTGCTGCTCAAAACGCCGCGTGGCTTCGCCCCGCAGATACCATCCGCTCTGCAGCACCTCGTCGGCAGCATGCACGTAGGGCTCATTGATTCGTTTCAAGTCCAAGTACTTTATCATCGCAGCAGCAAATTATTTCTTCCTTTTACCCTTAAATCATCCACTCGTAAGTATCAAAACACACGGCACGTCCGCCAAAGCCCTCCTTCTGATAGATGAGCGAGATGTGCAGGTCGCTGCTATGCGGCATATTCGACGTTCCCAAATCAATATAACGGGCATCAGGATAGGCATGGTGGATGATATGGTCGTAAAGACCATCGACAGCATGCAGGCGTTTACCCTCAGGTGATGCAGAAATGTACTGAGAGCGAACCACATCGCCACAAAGATAGAGCACTGTGCCTGCCAGGAGTTCACCATCCTTGCCATGCGCCACCCACAGGCAGATATTCTCAGGGAAACGGCTGTGTAGCAACTGAATCTCAGTGAGCGAATGGACTGGGGAGGCCCCGAACTTCTGTCTGAGATTGTCGGAGAGTATCTGCCAAAAGGCGGCAAAGTCATGACTTTGCGATATTTGAATGCCATTTGTCCTTGCCTTATTAGCAGCATAATGCCGGTCACGTTTCCACTTGATAAGGTTGGCTGGCAGTATGACCGACGACACATCACGTCCAAGTAATTGGGCATGGCAAGTGACAAACAACGCATATAGGTCTTCCTCGGCAGGCAACTGATGATAGACACTGGGCACAGGTTTGTAAACGACGCGACGGAAACCGTCGTTTCTGAGGAAAGCATTGAGTTCAGCAAAGAAGTGGCAGACCTGAGCCGTCGTGTTTTCACGGGTGGTAATCAGTCCGCCATAGGTAAGCCCCTGATGAGAATATAGCACATCGTCAAGGCGATTGGCAGGCAACAAGGCAGACAGTTTTCCATTCTCGAAAAACATCAACGAGTAGTCAGCAAACCTGTCGGCATGATAGTCCATATAGCCACGGTAGAACAGGAACGTAGCATTCTTGGACTGCCCGACAAAGGCATCCCACTCCGCTGTTCTATCTGGTGTATATCTGACTATCTCAATCATTTCGCTTTACCCATTCCAGAAATTCGTCATATTCGTAAATGTACTCCTCCTCGTCAAAGAGCTCCGAGGCCAGCACAAGACACACGGCACCACTGCTGAAGTCCTCCAGCGTACGCCACACTCCACTGCCGATATACAGTCCCTGATAGGGGTGATTCAGGTGACAGATCTCCTTGTTGCCACGGCCATCATCGACAGTCACGTCAAAAGAACCACTCACGGCAATAACGATTTCCTCACAAGTGCGATGAGCATGACCGCCACGACGCTCACCTGACGGCACGTCGTAAGTCCAGTAGACGCGGGCTATCGAGAAAGGAATATTCTTCAACTGCTCCGCCACGGTCAGATTGCCACGCGGATCGACAATCTTCGGCAGGTCAATCAATTTACTGTTCATAGCGGCAACTCTTCGTATCTATAGTACACTTTGACCAGTCAAAGAAATTATTCACTCTATCTTAACTTCGCGTACGGGTCAGTGCCGAGGACGGTCTTGGCCAGCCGTTTCGCCTTGTCGCGCAGGGCATTGACGTCATCGTCCACTTCGCCGTAGCAGAGCACGACACCCATACGACGGCCTTTGTGAGCCTCAGGCTTGCCGAAGATGCGGATGCGCGTGCGATCTTCCTTCAGGGCATCGACGAAGTTGTATGGCAACAACGAGCGGTCCACAGGCGTGTTGGCCTCAACAGGTGAGAGGATGACGGCACTGGCACCAGCATGTTCCAGATGGATACCAGCAATAGGCAGGCCCATCACAGCGCGGAAGTGTAATTCAAACTCGCTGAGGTTCGTGGTGTGTCCCAGCGTCACCATACCTGTATCGTGCGGACGCGGTGAGAGTTCGCTGAAGATAACCTCGCCCTGCTTGGTTAGGAAGAACTCGACACCCCAGATGCCGGCACCCGTCAGGGCCTTAGTCACCTTGTCAGCCATCACCTGAGCCTGCTTTAATGCCTCGTCGCTGATCTTGTAGGGCTGCCACGACTCGCGGTAGTCGCCGGACTTCTGCACGTGACCGATGGGCGGACAGAACAGCGTAGGCCAGCCGTGCTGCTGAGTAACGGTGAGCAACGTGAACTCAGAGTCAAAGTCGATGAACTCCTCAATGATCACCTCTTTCACATCACCACGTGAACCCTCCATCGCTTCCTTAAAAGCCTGTTCAAGTTCACCATCGTTGTGTACGTAGCTCTGACCATGACCACTCGACGACATCAGGGGCTTGACGACACAGGGGAAACCGATTTCGTCGGCAGCGGCCTTAAACTCCTCGAAGGTCTTAGCGTAGAAATACTTCGCAGTGCGCAGGTTCAGTTCCTTGGCAGCGAGGTCGCGGATGGCGCGGCGATTCATGGTGTAGTTGACGGCGCGGGCACTCGGTACGACTTGAATGCCTTGTTCTTCGAACTTAAACAGCCGCTCGGTGCGGATGGCCTCAATCTCTGGCACGATGATATCGGGCTGATGTTTCTTGACAACAGCCTCAAGGGCATCACCGTCGAGCATCGAGAACACTTCGCGCTCGTCGGCCACCTGCATGGCTGGGGCGTTGTCGTAGCGGTCGCAGGCAATCACATACTGACCAGCACGCATGGCGGCAATCACAAACTCTTTGCCCAGTTCGCCTGAGCCTAAAAGCAATATCTTCTTCATAAGCAGTGGTGACAACGCGGGGAAACCGGGTTGAACGGAACATTAACGGTTGTTATACATCTTTTCGTAATACTTCTGGTAGTCGCCCGAGGTAACGTTATCGAGCCACTCCTGATTGTCGAGATACCAGCGGACAGTCTTTTCAATGCCCTCCTCGAACTGGAGAGACGGTTCCCAACCCAGCTCACGCTGCAACTTGGTGCTGTCGATGGCGTAGCGCAGGTCGTGACCAGCACGGTCGGTAACGTAGGTAATGAGGTCCATGTCTTCACCTTCGGAACGGCCCAGCAAACGGTCAACGGTGTTGATAACCACCTTAATGATATCAATATTCTTCCACTCGTTGAAGCCGCCGATATTATAGGTTTCTGCTATTTTTCCATTGTGGAAAATAGTGTCAATGGCACGTGCATGGTCCACCACATAGAGCCAGTCGCGCACATTCTCACCCTTTCCGTAAACAGGCAACGGCTTGCGATGACGGATGTTATTGATGAACAACGGTATCAGTTTCTCGGGGAACTGATAGGGACCGTAGTTGTTCGAACAGTTGGTCACGATGGTAGGCAGACCAAACGTGTCGTGGAAGGCACGTACGAAGTGATCACTGCTGGCCTTGGAGGCGCTATATGGACTGTGGGGCTGGTACTTCAAGTCCTCGGTAAAGAATTTCTCTCCATATGCCAGATGATGCTTGCCACTGGAAGCCTTGGTCGTAAACGGCGGTTCGACACCCTCGGGATGAGTCATTTGCAGAGCACCATACACCTCATCCGTAGAGATGTGGTAGAAGCGCTTGCCCTCATACTTTTCCGGCAGACTCTCCCAATAAGCCTTGGCGGCCTGAAGCAGAGAAAGCGTACCCATCACATTGGTCTGGGCGAAAGTAAAGGGGTCTTTGATAGAGCGGTCAACATGGCTTTCAGCAGCTAAGTGGATAATGCCATCTACCTTTTTGTCCTGCATCAGCTTCAACACACCGTCGAAGTCGCAGATGTCCATCTTCACGAACTCATAGTTCGGCTTGTCCTCGATGTCCTTCAAGTTTGCCAGGTTGCCGGCGTAGGTCAGTTTGTCGAGGTTGATGATGTGATACTCGGGATACTTGTTCACAAACAGGCGCACCACGTGGCTTCCAATAAAGCCTGCGCCTCCGGTAATTACGATTGTACGTTTCATATTTCTTTTGTTTTTTATGGGTCGGATGAAATTAATGGGTCGAATGGGAACCGAGGGTGATGACTTCGAGGTCCTTGAACTCGCGGCCGTCGATGGTGAGGCGGACGAGCGTGCGTTCCTGGTGCCAGCCCTGAATGCCGGCAGCACCAGGGTTGATGTGCAGCAGCCCGAGGGTCTTATCGTATTTTACTTTCAGGATATGCGAATGTCCGGCGACGAAGAGTTGCGGCGGATTGGCGAAAAGCGTCGAGCGGACGGAGAAGTCGTAGTTACCGGGATAGCCGCCGATATGCTTGATGAGCACATCGACATCCTCGCACTTGAAGCGGTTCAGTTCGCGGTACATCAGGCGGAGGTCACCGCCGTCGCAGTTGCCGCAAACGGCGCGGAAGGGGCGGAAAGCCGATAACTTCTCCGCGACCTCAACACTGCCGATATCACCGGCGTGCCAGATTTCGTCGCAGGACTCGAAGTAATAGAGGTACTTCTCGTCCCAGTAGGCATGCGTGTCGCTTAATATTCCGATTCTCTTCATATATATTCTGTTCGGTCTAAAGGTTAAACCGTTTGCGAATGAACTCGGCAATGAGTTTTCCTGATTCTTCGATGCCCAGGATACTGACGTCGATGCAGAGATCATAGCTCTCGGCTGCGCCCCACTTCTTGCCCGTATAGTAATTATAGTATTTTGCACGGCGGCTCTCGTGACTCTCAATGAACTTGCGGGCCTGCTCATGGTCAAGATGACGCGACTTGCAGATGATGTCTGTGCGGAAGTCCATCGAAGCCGTGATAAAGATGTTCACCACATTCTCATAGTCTCGCAAGATGTAGTCGGCACAACGGCCCAGAAACACGCAACTGCCCTCGTTGGCAGCCTTGCGGATTGCATCGCTCTGGAATTGGAACAAACCCTCCTGCGAAAAGTTAGAACCATAGAAACTACCTCCGCTAATGTGGGGTGACTGCAAGTTGAACAACCCACGCAGGAATCCCTTTCGCTCGTCGTTCTCTGCAAAAAATTTCTCAGAGAACCCGCTCTCCTTGGCGGCCAGGTTCAAGAGTTCTTTGTCGTAATAGATGGCATTGAATTCCTTGGCCAGCATACGTCCGATTTCGTGTCCACCGCTGCCCACCTGTCTGCCCACATTAATAATAATATGCTTCATTGTCTCTTGATTTTTTTCATATACCACATCAGCAACGGTATCGTCATGGCGAACGAGCCGAAGTCGGAGGCCGGCATCGAGTACCACACGCCGTCAAGGTCCCAGAACAGCGGAAAGACATACGCCATCGGCAGCAACAGGAACAGTTGACGCGACAGCGAGAGGGAAATGCTCACCTTCACCTTGCCGATGCACTGGAAGAAGTTCGTGATGACCGCCTGCGAGCCGACGACGAAGAAAACGAGCATGTCGATCACGAGTCCGTGCGCCGAGAGCGTAAGCAACGTCTCGTCAGAGGTGAAGATGCGGGCGATCTGCCGCGGAAACGCCATCGACAGCACCCAGCCCACAAGCAGTATCGCGGTGGCACAGGCAATGGTAATCCACAGGCAGCGGAACATGCGGTCGAACTTCTCCGCGCCATAGTTGTAGCCCACGATGGGCTGCATGCCCTGTATCATGCCCATGACGAACATGAAGAACACCATGACCATTGAGTTGGCGATGGAATAGGCGCCCACGGCCATGTCGCCGCCGTAGCGCACGAACTGGTTGTTCATGAAGATGACGATAACACAAGAGGTGGTCTGCATCAGGAACGGCGAGATGCCGATGGCGATGATGTTCCTCACCAGCGCCGATTTCAGACGGTAGATGCCCCGACGCAGGTGCAGCAGTTCGCGCTTGTCGGAGAATATCCACAACTGCCAGCACATGGCGAGCGTCTGCGACGTAATGGTGGCGAGGGCGGCGCCGCGGATGCCCCAGCGGAACCACCATACGAACATGACGACGAGCACGATGTTGCAGGCGACGGTGAAGAGCGTGGCCCACATGGCGTGGCGCGGCTTTCCGGCGGCTCGCAGAACGGCGTTCATCCCGAAGTACATGTGCGTCACCATGTTGCCAGCCAGGATCACCTGCATGAACTCGCGGGCGTAGGGCAGCGTCACGTCTGAGGCGCCGAAGAAGCGCAAGATGGGGTCAAGGAAGACAAAGCAGACCACCATGAAGACAAAGCCTATCACGAGGTTCAGCGTCACCGTGTTACCCAGCAGATGCTCCGCCGTGGCGTAGTCCTTCTGGCCGAGTTTTACGCTGATGCACGTCGATGAGCCAACGCCCACCGCGGCGCCGAAGGCTGCGCTCAAGTTCATGAACGGGAAGGTGATGCCCAGACCCGCAATGGCCTCGGGGCCTACCACCTGACCAATCATGGCGCGGTCGATGATGTTGTACAAGCTCGATGCCGTCATGGCCACGATGGCTGGCAGGGCATACTGCCATAGCAGTTGTCCCACGGGCTTCTGGCCCAGCGCGAGAGCGGCTTGCTTGTTGTCCATCGTTTATATAAAAACAACCTTACTTCGAGATACTTCCACTTCTTCGTCTTTCACGATACGGACACAATACTCACCTTCCTGTACCTTTTCACGATAGAAAGAGAGCTGATCGCCAGAATGAGCCTCAGCCACGTAGGCTATCTCAAACCGCTTCAACCGATGCTCCCTGTACCACTCAATGGGCCAGAGATCTAACACATGCTCAATGTACTTCACACTGTTGATATGACCATTGATGTCCACATCATTATAATATGTTTTGACCGAATGCACAAACTCGGCATTATCTGTCATTCTCACACGTCCTCCCTTGTCGATAGGGCATGGTTTGTCTTTCACAATCCAATCGTTGATGGCACCATTATTGATGGCATAGATGTCTGTCGGCTGCCGCGTCTCTGTGTCAATCATCGCCCATATACTGCGCCCGTAGCCGTACACTTTTTTTTCATCTCCCCCACCCTCTTCTACTCCTACAACAGCAAAGTTGCGGGAGGTAAAGAAGCGCATGGCACTCTCCACCCACGTCTCCACATTAAACTTTGTGTACTGCTGTGGCATCTCCTTCATCTCAATGGCCAAGCGTGAGAGTACCCATGAACGCTGGATGGTCATCAGGTACTTCATGCCGAAACCTCGGGCCGACGAGTGAAAGTCGGCAGCATTAAGCATGTGATTGCCCAAATGCCCCATAAACAACCGTCCGCAGAAGTCACAGTGGAACGGTTCGGCCAAAAACGGGTAAACACCCACTTTTTCCAGATCTTTCAATGCGTTTTCCATATTGTCAGCGTCGTCGTCATTTATTCTTCTCCCTCTGTTCCAGAAATTCGCTCACCTGTTCCTGCTTACCACGGGTAACGGCTATACGTCCCGAACGAGTGTATTGAAACACGCAGTCGAAAGCATCAAGAGCACGATACAATTCAACAATCTGTTCCGTCATGCCATGCTTCATCACAATGGTGTATGTAGGGTTCACCTCAGTGATACTGGCCTCATACTTACGGATGGTACGTGAAATATCAGGATTCTCAAGCACCTTCTCCGTTGACAATTTATAAAGTCCTGTCTCACGAATAAACAGCTGATCGTCCGTAAAGAAATTAGCCTTCACCACATCTATCTTCTTCTCTATCTGGCGTGTGATCTTAATAATCTGATCCTCATCACTCCATGCGGTAATGGTGTATTTGTGTACCCCGGGAATGCTTGATGCCGACACATTCAGACTCTCAATGTTCACTTGTCTACGGGTAAACACAGCTGTAATCTGGTTCAGTATACCAGCAACGTTCTCAGAGTAGACCAGCAACGTATATAGCTTCTTTTTCTCTTTCATATTATTTAAGCGGTAGCAAAAACTTCATTTATCACTATTCACTTTTCCTTAGATTTCAAGCATCATTTTATCAACATCCATGCCCGGTGGCGTCATCGGCAGCACGTTGTCCTCTTCCATAATGGCACACTCCATGATAAATGGCCCCTCAGTGCTCAGCATCTTCTCTACTGCAGCAGACAGTTGCGAGCGGTCGGTCACTGCCTGATAATCTATGCCATACCCTTGAGCAATGAGTTCGTAGCAAGGATTCATCATCTTAGTAAACGACTTGCGGCGCATCCAGAACATATCCTGCCACTGACGCACATTTCCAAGATAGTGGTTGTTCATCAGAATCATCTTCACGGGAGCCTTTTGCTCCATGATGGTGCCCAGTTCCTCAATACACATCTGGAAGCCACCGTCACCCATGAAACAGCACACCTGACGGTGGGGGGCAGCGAAGGTGGCACCAATAGCTGCAGGCATGCCATAACCCATCGTTCCCAAGCCGCCACTGGTACAAATGCTTCGGTTATGGCGATACTTAAAGTAACGGGTGGCAAACAACTGATTCTGACCCACATCCGTCACCAGCACTGCATCATCGTTTGCCAACTCAGCAACAGCATTTACAACCTCGCCCATCCGCAGGGGACCCTCTTTCGGATGGATTGCCGGCTCAATGACTTTGACACGTTCCTGAGCATCCAGTTCCTTAAACGACTCACGCCACTCTTCATGGCTATTCTTATTAACCAATGCCGTCAGCGCGGGCAGCGACTCCTTGCAGTCAGCCACCACGGCGACATCCGTCTTCACATTCTTGTCTATTTCTGAGCGGTCAATGTCTAAATGAATGACCTTTGCCTGCTTGGCGTATGTATTCAAGTTACCCGTCACACGGTCACTGAACCTCATTCCGATAGCAATGAGCACATCGCACTCCTGTTCCTTCAAATTCACTGCATAGTTACCATGCATGCCCAGCATACCCACGTTCAGCGGATGGTCAGAAGGCAGTGCTGAAAGTCCTAACATGGTGCGGCCAGCAGGAATATCGGTTTTTTCCAAGAAAGCTTTCAATTCCTCCTGCGCATTTCCGAGTTCCACCCCCTGCCCCACCAATGCCAGTGGCTTCTTGGCATTGTTAATCAAATCAGCTGCCTCGCGAACAGCAACCTCATCCAACTTCGGATAAGGCACATAACTTCGTATAAAGTCCACCTTACACGGCTCCCATTCAATCTCTTCCACCTGTGCATTCTTGGCGAAATCAAGCACCACAGGACCTGGACGCCCCGTACGGGCTATATAGAAAGCACGACTCACAGCCCATGCCACATCCTCAGCACGACGTATCTGGTACGACCACTTTGAGATAGGCTGTGCCACACCAACGAGGTCGACTTCTTGAAACGCATCCGTTCCCAAGGCAGAGATGGGCACCTGACCTGCAATAACCACAATGGGCGTAGAGTCAAGCATTGCATCGGCAATGCCCGTCAGCGTATTCGTCACACCAGGACCACTGGTCACCAATGCGACACCAACCTCTCCACTGACGCGGGCATAGCCTTCGGCTGCGTGAGTGGCCCCCTGCTCATGGCGCACCAAAATATGCTCGAAGCATTTCTTCATTCCACGAGTATAGTCGTACAGTGCATCATAAACGGGCATAATCGAGCCACCTGGGTATCCGAATATCACTTTCACACCCTCAGCCTGCAACGCCCTCATCAGCGCTTTCGAACCTGTTATTTTGTCTTTCATAAAACAACTACTTTTCTTTTGGGGTGCAAATATAGACAAAAAAAACGAAATAAGGCATCATTTGACTCAGAAAATTAAGCAAAAGCCTCTACAGATTACTGTGGAGCCTCCGCAGAATCACAGGGAGCCTCCGCAGAATTACAGGGAGCCTCCGCAGAATTACAGGGAGCCTCCGCAGAATTACAGGGAGCCTCCGCAGAAATCTGTAGAGCCTCCGCATTTTTATATAAGAAAAGGAGCCGATTCACATCGGCTCCCTGAACAACACAAACACAAAATAAACAGCCAGAATAAAACTGACCGTTTGTTCTTTTACTGTATACCGTCTTCGCGCAGTTTCTCCTGCCACTTCCATGCAGACTTCAGCACTTCTTCAGTAGGCGTTTCTGCCTTCCATCCAAGAACCTCGTTTGCCTTAGTGACATCACCCCAGACCTGCTCAATGTCGCCTTCACGACGTGGAGCGTACGTCCAGTTCACCTTTACGCCAGTAGCCTTCTCGAAGCCCTCAACGACTTCCAACGTTGACAAACCACGCCCCGTACCAATATTGAATACCTCCACTGCATCGGTTTCAGGCTTGTCAAGCACACGCTCCATAGCCTTCACGTGAGCTTTGGCAAGATCAACCACATAAATGTAGTCGCGTATGCAAGTATGATCTGGTGTATTATAATCATTACCAAAAATCTTCAGTTGACCACGAATGCCAATAGCCGTCTGAGTGACAAAAGGAATCAGATTCATTGGTACACCGTTAGGCAGCTCGCCAATAAAGGCTGTCGGATGAGCACCTATAGGATTGAAGTAACGCAGGATAATGCTTTTAATAGGCGCACCCGAGTGGATGTAGTCCTGGATGATCTCCTCATTAATCTGCTTTGTGTTACCGTATGGCGAAAGTGCTTTCTGAATTGGCGCATTCTCTGTGACAGGTAAATTTTCCTGTGAAGGCTGTCCGTAAACGGTGCAAGACGACGAGAAAATAATACCCTTCACATCATACTTCGGCATCAGCTCCAGAAGATTAATGAGCGATGTCAAGTTGTTGCGATAGTACAGCAAAGGCTTCTCTACACTCTCTCCCACTGCCTTTGAAGCGGCAAAGTGAATGATACCCTCAATCTTAGGATATTTCTTGAAAACAGCCTCCAATGCCTCGAAATCGCAACAGTCTACTTTTTCGAATGCAGGACGAATGCCTGTAATTTTTTCTATACCATCTACAACCTGCGCATTAGAGTTCGAAAGATTATCAATGATAACTACCTCGTAACCAGCCTGCTGCAATTCGACCGTGGTGTGAGACCCGATAAAGCCTGTACCACCAGTCACTAGTATTGTTTGTTTCATAAAAATGCGGATTATTTAGTTATTAATTCTCTTATTGAAAAAGGGCTTGCCTTGCAATGAAGGCAAGCCCCTCTCATAGTATATTATTTATGTTTACTCCTCAACGGCAGCCTGTGCGGCAGCGAGACGTGCGATGGGAACACGGAAGGGAGAGCAAGATGCGTAGTTCATGCCGATCTTAGCACAGAACTTCACTGAGCTGGGCTCACCACCGTGCTCACCACAGATGCCGCAACGGAGGTCGGGACGTACCTCGCGACCGGCCTTAACGGCGTACTTAATGAGCTTACCAACACCCTTCTGGTCGAGTACCTGGAATGGGTCAACCTTCAGAATCTTCTTGTCGAGGTATACAGGCAGGAACGATGCGATATCGTCACGGCTGTAACCGAATGTCATCTGTGTCAGGTCGTTAGTACCGAATGAGAAGTACTGAGCCTCTGTAGCAATGCGGTCAGCAGTCAGGGCAGCACGTGGAATCTCAATCATTGTACCAATCTCGAACTCAACCTCAATGCCATACTCCTGGAATACTTCCTTAGCTGCGTATTGGATAACCTCCTTCTGCTGCTTCAGCTCGTAGAGTGTACCAATCAGCGGCACCATGATCTCTGGCATCGGGTTCTTACCCTCTTTCTTCAGCTCGCAAGCAGCAGAAAGGATAGCCTTGGTCTGCATAGCAGTGATCTCAGGGAAGGTGATACCCAGACGGCAACCACGGTGA
>JAFYDA010000109.1 GCA_017545045.1 Prevotella sp.
GCATGTCTTTTCCAATTATTTCGAGAGCGAAGGCTTGGTCAATCATCATTTCTATTGGAATTCTGCGGCACGAGACGCTTCGGGCGTGATTTATCTCGGTAGCGAGGGAGGACTGATAGAGGTGTTGGGTGAGAATACAGAGGCTAAGGCGAATGGTCAGCCCGTGTTTACCCACCTCATCGTGGATAATCAGGATGTCACCGCCGGCAGCGAATATTTGTCGGAAGACATCTCGATTGCCACTTCCATCCAGTTACGTGAGGGTAATCGTTCCTTCTCCATCGCCTTTTCGGCCTTGGATTATGGGAATGAGGAGCAAGCCATGTTCAGTTACAGGATGAAAGGCTTGGATGACGAATGGACACCGCTCAAACTGGGAGAGCACTCCGTACGCTATAGTGCCCTGCCAGCCGGTCATTATACCTTCGAGGTGAAATATGTGTCATCCCTGTCAGCCGACCAGCCGGAAGTAGCTTCCATCGAGGTGAACGTCAGCCCTGCTTTTTGGAACAGCTGGTGGTTCCGTTCTTTGTTAGGCATTCTCTTCGTAGTTCTCGTACTTTATATATATAATAGGTGGGTGGCACGTCTGAAGCGGTTGGAGGCCGAAGAGCTGCTCAATCCTATCCGTCGTGTATTGGAGGAGTCGGAAGATCCTGCGCAGTTGCAGACCAGTATTCAGAACATACTCGACAACCAGCAGCGTTACAAGCACAGCGTGACGAAGAGTGTGGAGGCGGACAAGGAAGAGGTGCAGAAACGTACCAAACCGTTTATGGAGCGTGTGATGGAGATCATGGAGGCCAACTACATGAACTCCGAGTTTGGTGTCCAGGAGTTCTGCGATGCCCTTGGCATGAGCCGTACGGTGGCCAGCAAGCACCTCAATGCCGAGGCAGGAGTTCCCGTTGGGCAGTTCATCCGCAACTACCGCCTGAACATGGCCAAGGAACTACTTTCATCGAAGTCCGGCAACCGCAACATCACCGAGATTGCCTATAAGGTCGGTTTCAACGACCCCAAATATTTCACCCGCTGCTTCACGAAGATGTTTGGCGTCAGCCCCAGCCGCTCGGCTTTGTAACGGCTTTGCTCACCAGACACAAAAGGGTCTGGCACCCCCTTATATCAGTATTACCACCCCATACTCACTTCCACCCCTCAAAACAGTAAAGATGTACCCTTCTGTAAGGTTGTAAGGTTGTAAGAATGTAAGGTTTTCGCTGGGATTCGGAAATAAGTCTATTTGAACAAATCTGTCATGGTAAGCTGGCATTGAATATCATCCGCATAGCCCCCAGGTGTCAGACCAAAGGTTGTTATCATGGTTACGAGAACTGTCTTTTCTGTTTCGGTCTCACGAATGAAGGTTTCCTTTCTATTCCTGATTTTCTCATCCTCTTCCTCCGTAATGGTATATGGGACATTGGTATATTTCATCTCGCAAAGATTGATGGTATCATCATTTCTGTCTATCAACAAGTCAATCTGAGCACCCTTGTGGATTGTCTTACCTGTAACGGGGTCTTTCTGTCCTTTATATTGCCAGGAATGAGCACTGCTTATTACTGCAGAGAAGCCAAGAGCTGCCTTTATCTGAGCAACATGTTGCATGCACACACGCTCAAAAGCACGGCCAGCCCACCCTGCATGTATTGAGGTTGATGACTGAGAGGACCAGAAATGCTCGTCGCCATTGACGTTCTCACTGATGAAGTCGAAATAAAAGAGCGTATAATTATCTATCAGCTGATAGATGGCATCCTTGTTCTTTTTGCCTATAATGGTATATTTACGAATAAAGCCGCATTGTTCCAATTCCTGGAGTGACTTTGTGAAGTCTGAATTATCTGTGAGTTTTGCTGCTTTCAGCAGTTCTGCTCTCTGCAAGCCACTTTTTTTCTTTGCCAAAGCTGAGATAATTGCAATGTGTCGTTTGGGATTCTTGAATAGCGAAGCATAAAGGGCATTGAATTCTTGAATCAACTCGCCACCTGTCTGGAAGAACATCCGGTCAAAGTTTTGGGCAACACTCTGACCTTTTTTAAGAAAACTCCAGTAGTAAGGTATTCCTCCTAATGCCATATATGCTTCAAGAATCTGCCGGTCCTTGTAACCTAAATTCTTTGATTCGCAGTACTGCTTACATTCTCTGAGACAAAACGGCTGAAGATGTATCTGGCATGTAAGTCGGTTATGCAAGCCACCATAGTTCATGATAACGTTATCGATGATCCACGACGTAGCACTGCCGCAGATGACGAGAATGATATCTTTGCGTGTCGTGGCCCAGGCGTTCCAGAAATGATCAAGTGAATGGACAAAGTTCGACTTAGGCGTATCCATCCAAGGCAGTTCGTCTATAAAAATAATTTTCTTCTTTTCGTTGACAGGCATTCCTTTTAGGAAATTCCAGAGAAGACGAAAGGCTTCCGACCAATTCTTTGGCATGACACATTTACCCATTCCAGCATTGTACAGAGAGTCGCGAAAGTCACTCAACTGTTGTTTTCTGGTGGCCCCGTATGTACCTGTATGCTGAAAGACAAAATCGTAGTTGTACGCCTCTCGGATGAGGAATGTCTTACCCACACGGCGGCGGCCATAAACTGCGACGAATTGGGATTCATCCGAAGTCAGCAGTCCTTGCAGCGTGGCTATTTCTTTTTCTCGGCCTATAATCATAATACGTAAGTTTGATAATTTGGGGGCAAAGATACAAAAAAGTTTTGATTATCCGTGGAAATGTGTCAAAATTTAATAGATTTCCACGAAAAATAAGCATTTTTCAGCATGATATGATAAACAAATCATTACATGTAGTCACGGGGACACAGAGGTGCCAGACCCCATTGTGCCCACGTCCGCTTTCCGTTAATCTTTGTCACTTTTTCCTTCGGAATACGTATTACTTCCAAATTATTTATTACCTTTGCATACAAAAATCATTAAATAATTGAAGATATGAGCGAGAAACAGAAACAAGTGGAGAAGGAGCGCCGTGGTGTGCTCGAACTGCTGCTACAGAAGAACGGACTCAAGCGTAAGGAACTCGTTGACTTCCTACTCGGTGTTTGGATGGCGGGCAAGATTGACGAACTCACAGAACAGGAGAAGGCTCAGTTCCCTAACCTCGTATTCTGAACGATGACAAAGCAAGCATTCAAATTCAATCCCAATCACGTATTCGTGGACACCAATGTCCTCGTTGGAGGCTACAGCGGCGAAGCCCGCTATCAGAAGGATACCGACTGTCTGCACTACCTGTTCGCACTGACGGGCAAGAAACTCTATATCTCGACGCTCAGTGTCTCTCAGTTGATTTCCGTCTATCAGAAAAAGAAATCGAACGAGGAGATTACCAGCGTGGTACGCGAGTTGCAGCATCGCTTCAACATCATCGACTTCACGGCTGTGTTCTTCCTCGCAAGACATGGTGGTAAATATTAACTAAATATCAACATAAAAAATGAAGATTCAAACCATTAAGGATTTCTTCGCGCCCTCGGCCTGGAGGCTGGGCGGCGCAGTGAGGCGGGCGGCGTTGACGCTGCTCATGATGGTGCTCACGACGATGACGGCGTGGGCAGAGAGCGAGACCGTCGATACCTACTTCGTCGATGCCGACGGCACGCGGCACGACAACATCACCGCCACCCCGTTGACCGGCGGCGGGTCAACGACGCTCGCCGCAGGCTGGTATGTGGTGAACAGCGACATCAGCTACACGGGCACAATTACCCTCGGGGGCGATGTGAACATCATTCTCTGCGACGGCAAGACGATGACCGTGTCGGAAGATGATAATACTATCTACGGTGAGTCGAAGGCGCTGCATATCTACGGACAGAGCTAGGGGACGGGTGCACTGACGGTCAGTGCATCGAATGGATATGGAATCTACATTTCTGGCGCTGGCAGCCTGCTTGGCATCCACGGCGGCGTGGTCACAGCCTCAGCGATTACCGGTTATTACTAATACGGTATAGGAATAGTAGTTTCGGGCAATGGTCACACCGACGGCATCATCATCGACGGCGGGCAAGTGACGGTCACAGGCGGCTCTTACATCATCTGTGAGGGCGGACATTTCTACATTCTCGGCGGACAGGTGACGGTTGGCGGCACCTTAGAGGTCGAAGAATATTTTGCCCTTGATGGGGAAGGCAATCCCTATGCAGCCGTGAACGCCAGGCAAACCGGCTTCGATGCCCAGAGCGGCACGCTTTACCTCTACTTCAAGGACGCTACGGCCGATAGCGACGACAACCTCCTCAAGGCCGGCACAAGTGGCCCAGCGGCACCGACATCACCGCCGACCTCACCTTCGAGGGCGTGAAAGTTATCTACAGTCCCCAAACCTTGACGAGCGAGGACGCAAAGGTGGAGTTCCGCGGCACGTTCAGTCCTGTGGAGCTTACGGGCGGCGATGCGAGCAACCTCTACCTCGGAGTGAGTACAAACGACAATGACACCCCCGAAGACAATAGCGATGACTTCCAGCAGAGCACGCTCTACTATCCTGCTGAAGGCCACGACCGC
>JAFYDA010000110.1 GCA_017545045.1 Prevotella sp.
GATAAAGGTGGCGAAGCGCAGGTTCTGCTCGGCGGTCTTGCCGGGAGCATGGAGCAGCACGCCAGTATCGGTCGAGAGCGACCAGTTGTTGTGCTTACCGCTGCCGTTGATGCCTGCGAAGGGCTTCTCGTGCAGCAGCACGCGGAAACCGTGCTTGCGGGCCACCTTCTTCATCACCGACATCAGCAGCATGTTGTGGTCGACAGCGAGGTTGGTTTCCTCGAAGATAGGAGCCAGCTCAAACTGGTTGGGAGCCACCTCGTTGTGGCGTGTCTTACAGGGGATGCCGAGAGCCAGGGCCTCAAACTCCAGATCCTTCATGAAGGCCTGCACACGCTCAGGGATAGCGCCGAAGTAGTGGTCGTCCATCTGCTGGTTCTTGGCCGAGTCGTGTCCCATCAGGGTACGACCTGTCAGCAGCAGGTCGGGACGGGCGGCGTACAATCCCTCGTCCACGAGGAAATACTCCTGCTCCCAGCCAAGGTTCGACGTCACCTTCTTCACGGCAGGGTCGAAATAGTGGCACACATCGACGGCGGCCACGTTCACGGCGTGCAGGGCACGGAGTAGGGGAGCCTTGTAGTCGAGTGCCTCGCCGCTATAAGATATAAATACGGTGGGAATACAGAGCGTGTCGTCGATGATGAATACGGGCGACGTGGGATCCCATGCCGAATAGCCGCGGGCTTCGAATGTAGAACGGATACCGCCAGAGGGGAACGAACTTGCGTCCGGCTCCTGCTGGACGAGCAGCTTGCCGGTGAACTCCTCCACCATGCCGCCCTTGCCGTCGTGCTCGATAAATGAGTCGTGCTTCTCGGCAGTGCCCTCGGTCAGCGGCTGGAACCAGTGGGTATAGTGCGTCACACCGTTCTCAGTAGCCCACTGCTTCATGCCCTCAGCAACAGCATCGGCTACGGCACGGTCGAGGCGTGCCCCATTGTCCATCACGTCGATCATCTTCTCGTACACGTCCTTTGGCAGGTACTTGTACATTTTCTCACGGTTGAAGACCTTCTTTCCGAAATACTTCGCGGGTCTCTCCTCTGGTGTTTTTACGTCGAGGGGCTTCTTCTTGAATGCCTCGCCTACGACTTGAAATCTTAATGCTTCCATATTATGTAGTTGTTTGGTTGCTTTGTTACGACTAATTCCGCTGCAAAGGTACGACTATTTGCAGGAAAGCCGTGCAATTTCTTTTTATTTTGTTTGTTAAATCTTTGATAAGATGACAATTTGTAATGATTTATAGTTTATTTGCTGTCATTTTGCTTACGGTTTGTATAATAATTGCGTCATATTGTTACAAATCGTTATATGCTATCAATATTCACTTTTCACTATTCACTTTTACCTTCTCGCGTATATGCTCTTCATACTCCGCCAGTTCGCGCTCACCGATGTGCGCCAGTCCGTAGTGCTCATCGTGCTGCGAGAAGTCGAGACCTACCTTTTCACTGAATGCCGACACGCGCATGGGGATGAGGCTGTCGATGAGTTTGTAGCCCAGCCAACTCATGGCGAAGGTATAGACAAACACGATGACGATGGCCAGCAGATGATAGAGGAAAATCACAAAACCGTCCCATGTGCCTGCGATGAGACCCTCCTGAATGAAGATACCCGTCAGCACCGTGCCGAAGATACCACCCGTGCCGTGGGTCGGGAACACGTCGAGGGCATCGTCGATGCTGGTATGCGAGCGCCAATAGACGGCGACGTTACAGATGAGCGTGATGACGAAAGCAATAAAGACGCTTTGGCCCACGGTGACGTAGCCTGCCGATGGCGTGATGGCCACCAGACCGACCACACAACCCACGGCGGCACCCATGGCCGAAGGCTTACGACCGCGCAGACAGTCGAAGAATATCCACGTCATCATGGCCGTTGCCGAAGCGGTGTTGGTGTTCAGGAACGCCTTGATGGCCTGTCCGTCAGCGTGCAGCGATGAACCAGCATTGAAACCAAACCAGCCGAGCCACAGCAGGGCCGCGCCAAGGAGCACGAAGGGGATGTTGGCGGGTTCGCTCTTCGCCGTGCTGCGCCGTCCCAAGTAGATGGCTCCCGCTAAGGCCGCGATGCCCGATGAAGCGTGTACCACGATGCCGCCGGCGAAGTCGATGACACCCCACTTCATGAACAATCCCTCAGGATGCCACGTCATGTGGGCCAGCGGGCAGTAGATCACGAAGAAGAAAAACATCATGAAAAACATGTAGGCCGAGAACCTGACGCGCTCAGCAAACGAACCCGTAATCAGCGACGGCGTGATGATGGCGAACTTCATCTGGAACAGGGCGAACAGTGCCAACGGAATCGTCGCACCACCTAAGACATTGCCCGCCGGAGTGGTATAGACTGCGCCGCCCACGCCGTGGAACATCAAGAACGTCAGCGGGTTGCCAATCACGCCGCCAATGTCGTCGCCAAAGCACAGCGAGAAGCCCACTACTACCCAGAGGACCGAAATCAGTCCCATGGCGATGAACGACTGAAGCATGGTCGAGATGACATTCTTCGCACCTACCATTCCGCCGTAGAAGAACGACAGACCGGGTGTCATCATCAAAACGAAAATCGTGGCTGTAATGAGCCACGCCACGTCGGCCGCTGAGATCACCGACCAGTCACAATCAAACGACGGTTCTCCTACCGCCAAACCAGCGACGGCTATCAGTGTCATGGCCGTCATCAGGATTATCCAACGTCTTTTGATTTTCATAATTATTTTGTTTTTAGAGGTTTGCAATAGAAAAAGTCCTCCCTACCGTCGCGGGGACGGCGGGGAGGAAACCTGGAAAAGATTACGGTTGCAGCGTGAAACCAAAAACCAGGTAGGCTTTCTGTGAACAAGGGTTGGCAACAACCTGTCCAAAGACGGGGATAGAGAACGAGTCGGTCACGCGGATGTCTTTTGTCGCTTTCAGTGCGAGGTTGGTGACGGCAAATCCCGTCGTGCCGTACGAGGTTGTGTAGTAAGGGACGGCACCAGCTGTAGCAGTCCAGTCGACTGTGGCAAGTTTGAATGGGACATTGGCCTCAACATAACTGCTGTAAGCCCGCTTGCCGTCCTTGTTTACGCCATCGTTGCCCGCGAAGTTGGTGTACCACTGTAGTGAGGCAAAACCGAAATCATAGCCGATGTTGGCCTCGAACGTATGGTTCGTTGCATGAGAGCCGTACTTGAAATAGCGTCCGTCGGGGTCGCCACCGTCGGCTTCGTTGAACCAATAGTCTGTGATACCGATATTGAAGCCGCCAATGGTGTAGCCGAGCGTCAGGTCAAACTCCTTTGTGTCTTGCGAATCGGTCAGGCCCACACTGCCCCAGGCCGTCAGGCTCAGTCCTTTCCACGCCACGCCGAGCGTAGGCTGCACCGACACGTTGCCTAAGTCCTGACCACGCCAGATATACTGACTCACAATGTCACCACTAATCGTTGTCTCTACTCCACTCTCTTCTTCCTGTGCAAAGGTGGTCATACTCATGGCCATACCCAATGCTAATAAAACAATCTTCTTCATAATTCTTAACTCTTAATTCTTAATCGCCATAGGCGACAACTCTTAATTCTTAACTCTTAAATCTTAATTTAGTTATAGCACGCTTCTCCGTGTTCGTAGATGTCGAGGCCTTCTTCCTCGATACGTTTGCCGACACGCAGACCGTGCGCCTTCTTGATGCCATAGAACAGAGCGAATCCGCAGACGGCAGCCCAGAGGTCGATGACTAACACGCCGAACAATTCAGCAGCGAAGAATCCAAAACCGTGACCGTAGAACGCACCGTTCGTTGTTGACAGTAGACCCGTCATCAGTGTGCCCAGGATACCGCAGACACCATGTACAGAACTGGCACCCACAGGATCGTCGATGTGCAGCTTGTGATCGATGAACTCGATGGCATAGACCAGTACGATACCACACACGAGACCGATGATTACAGCACCTACTGGCGATACGAGGTCACAGCCAGCCGTGATACCCACGAGACCTGCCAGCACACCGTTCAGTGTCAGAGAGAGCGAGGGTTTGCCATATTTAATATAGGTGAGGAACATCGTGGCCACACCACCGGCAGCAGCAGCGAGGTTGGTGGTCAGGAACACGTGAGAGATGGCGATGCGGTTCACTTCACCAGAGGCTGCCAGCTGAGAACCAGGGTTGAAACCAAACCATCCCAGCCAGAGGATAAACACACCCAGAGCAGCCATCGTCAGGTTGTGACCAGGGATAGCACGACTCTTGCCGTTCTTGTCATACTTTCCGATACGGGGACCCAGTGCCAACGCACCAATCAGAGCCAGTACACCACCCACGCTATGCACGATGGCAGAGCCTGCAAAATCGTGGAACACATCACCGAAGGTCGACATCATAAAGCCGTCGGCAGCATCGTTGCACAACCAACCGCCACCCCAGGTCCATTGACCTTCAATGGGGTATATAATCAGTGAGATTACGGCACTATAAATAAGGTACATAGAGAACTTGGTGCGCTCAGCCATAGCACCACTCACGATAGTAGCAGCGGTAGCACAGAACAC
>JAFYDA010000111.1 GCA_017545045.1 Prevotella sp.
ACATACCGCACAGAGCATCCGTTCACCTTCTCTCTGCCGCTGGGCATCAGATTTACGTGGTAGCCGTGCAGTCTTTTCGCAGTTCAGCGGACTATATAAGTAAAGAGACGTTTATTTTAACTCTGTAGAATATGAAGTATTACAAACCCCTCGCTTGGATGATGGCGATAGCCATTGCCAGCACAACGTTGACTGCTTGCAGTCTTGACGGTAACGAACCCGAGAAGCCATTTACCACGTGTCCTGCATCAGAAACCACGCTATATGCCTGTGGTGTCAATGAGTCTGGGACGCGCTCTATCGGTGACACACAGAATGTCCTTTTCACCGAGAATGATATTGAATGGTTTGACGTCACTACCCGTGAACTGCGCTTCTGCGACACGATGGCACCACTAAAGAAACAAATCCCGTTGCTTGCAAGCGTCGATTTCTATCTTGGTGGCGAACATCTCTTTTCAGGTGGGGCCACCCATGTCGGTCTCATCTGTAGCCAAGTGTTTGACGACCTTGTTCTTTGCTGTGGAAAGATGGATGGCGAGGTTATTGATGACGGCCACTACTACCTTTACGACTGCTATCCCAACACGCCGCAGTTTCTCAACGACGAGTTGGTGAAAGCCAATCGTGCAAAACGAGCAGCACAGTGGGAGATATTCACGAAATATCTGGAAAGCAAGGGAAAACTGAAGAAATAACCTCCCGCCCTGTGCAGTCATTCGTTGCAGTTTCAGACTTTATAAGTAGAAACTGCAACGAATTTTTATGTACACGATTTATGATTATGCCTATAATGGCTACCTCTATCTGAACAACATCATGCGTCCGCGCCACAAGCGACTGTCGCAACTGATGATTTACTCAACGACCGCGTGTCAGTCGCGCCCCAAACACTGAACATTTGTTCAGACTTTCACCCTCGGCATCCGATAATCGGATATGCCGAGGGTGTATTTGTAGGAAAATAAAAAGAAAAACCTGTTTCCCTTTTGCATTTTGCTCCCTTATTCGTAACTTTGCAGCCAAGATAGGTTATGTATAATAACTTTTAAGACTAAATGGCAAGAATAAAAATAGCATATAACAAGCACGCGACGAACTATGATGAGCAGATCCGCCTTTTACGTGGTCGTGGGCTTGTCATTACAGATGAGAATAAAGCACGGGAATGTCTTTCTGACATAGGTTATTACCGTTTGGGCTTCTACATATTCCCATTTGAAGTGACATACCCAGCGTTAGATAATAGGCGACGCCATACTATTCAGCAAGGAACAACAATGGAGAATGTCGTATCGCTTTATTATTATGACTTGGATCTGAGAAACATTCTCAACAGGTACTTGTCACGAATAGAGGTAGCACTCCGAACGACATTTGTCTATGAACTCTCCAATAAGTACGTAGCCGATCCGTATTGGTTTGTCAATCCTGCTGTCGTATCAGCCCAGTTTATTGCTGATTTTCCAGGGGCAGCATACTGTTCCATCAAGAAAAAGCCAACCATCAAGCGACATCATCTGAAGTATCTGGGGCAATACGCTCCGGCTTGGAAGACTATGGAGTATATGACTCTTGGCAATTTGGAGGTTCTTTATGACAGTCTGTTACTTGATGTGGACAAGCGTATTATAAGTACACACTTCGGAGAGCCTGCAATTGCGACTTTCAAGAGTTATATGACCACTATCCGGGAAGTAAGGAATGCTTGTGCTCATGGTAATGTGACGTTCGGCATGACACTTACCTCTGGTATCAGAGTAGGTGTGGCTTGCCCTTCTTTCCCAGCGCACACTCAACAGACATTCCACGGTGCTCTCAGGGTGATAGACTATATGCTCCGTCAAGTATCTGTCAATAGGGCCAATGATATGTGGGACGAAATCTATAAGGCAACGGCAATGCTATACATGAAATCTCCAGGTCTGCAGACATTAATTGAGACACAAACAGGTATAGTTTTGCCACAAAATATGGTCAAGAAGCCATCACTTTTACAAAAAATACTTAATAGAACAGTAAAAAAGTGGTTGTAAACTTGCATGTTTTGAGAATTATTCCTATCTTTGCATTGCAAAAGTGTATCTGGGAAGCCCCGTTGCACCCATCTGCACTATAAAAAAGATTAAATCGAGTCCCATCTGCTTGCAGTTGGGGCTCGTGCTTTTTCTACCGTCGGCCAGATTTTGGGGGCTGGAAGTCTGCCCGTAGGCAAAGGTCACAAAGGCAGTTCCGAAGACCATATCTGGAACCCTGACGACCTGGACGACGATGACGAGGTGAGATAAACCTTCACAGCACGAAACAAACGAGCGATCAACTACCAGCGCACCGCAGCCGACCCACGAGCCTGTAAACATCGCAACCACCAGCTCTAATAAACAAAATCGCCCAAAACTCTGAACATTTGTTCAGACTTTCACCCTCGCCCCCCACTTTTCCGTCCTCTCCGCACACTTTCTCCTCCCTTTTCCGTAACTTCGCAGCAAAAATAACAAATAAAATGAAATGAAACAAGCAAAACTTCTCTTCCTCCTGATTGCCGCCCTCGCATTCGCCTCTTGCCGTCCAACGGCACAGCAGACGGTGGCAGATGCGGAACAGCCGACCGACAGCACCGAGGCGGTGACCAGTGCGGACACCCTACGTTTGGTCATCACCGACAAACACCTCTCGCAAACCGACTCAGTCATACGGAGGACACTGAGGCTTCCATTGGATTCTATTACAGTAGAAATAGTTAACTACACGGAAAGCACTTGTTATTTCAAAACAGAATGATTCCGAATCCGTAAATAGAGCATCGCCTCCTTCCTCAACGTCACCCCGCAACAGCTGCAACGCGCACCGCCGCCATCAGTGATGGTCATTCCTATACGCTGAATGGAACACCAGCCCATGTTTCTACTCGTGGTGTTGTCATCAAGAACGATAAAAAGATCATCAGATAATATAATAATGACATTCGCTTGACGTGAGCGATTTTTACGCGGAGCCTCTACAGATTTCTGCGGAGGCTCCGCATTTTTCTGGGGAGGCTCCGCAGAATTACAGGGAGGCTCCGCAGAATTACAGGGAGGCTCCGCAGAAATCTGTAGAGGCTCCGCAGTGTGGTTGCTGTATTGCGAAATTTACGATAAGAACCTGAACCGCGCCCTGGACAATGTGTCTGACTTTCTCTGTCAATCCCAAGAAGAACGAAATAGGGGAAAAATTGAACGTCGAAATTTGACGGAAAATGATTACTTTTGCAGTCGATTAGTATTATAGTTATGGAGATAGAAGCTATATCACTGGTGCATGATGACATACTATATGTTGAGAATGTCAACGAAATGGCGAAGGCGCAGAGTACGTGTCTGCCCTATAACACGATGGTCTTTTGCCAAAGTGGTAAGGTGTTGGTGGAGATGGGATCGCGTGACAATATCAAGGTGGAAGCAGGTCAGTTGTTGCTGATACCCGCACAGAAAACGGTCTATCCTATCATGGTAAGCACCGATGTAATGGCCAGCGCACTGTTTATCTCTGACAAAGCGCTGAAGGGTGCGTTAGGAGGACAGGCTGACATCTGGAACAGGGCGATGTACATGAAGGAGGTGTACGTCGTCAACCACCAAGACTGGATGGACGGTATGCAATTCTATATAAATACCATTTTCGGCCAGCGAGATTTACAACTTAGGGATGAAATCTTGCTATCGTTTCTCCGTACCATGTTGCTGATGATTTGCGAGGAGTTAATAGAGCATGAGGACTCCATACGTTTTTCCGATGCATCCACAATGCGTGACAAGGATATTTTCGGCAAGTTTCTTGCACTGATTGCTTCAGAACAGTATAAACGCCAACAAGTGTCTTATTATGCCGACAAACTTTGTCTGACTCCGAAGTATTTGTCGATTGTCTGCCAGCGGGTCAGCGGTAAATCACCTATGCAGTGGATTACAGAGAGCTCGATGGAGGACTGTTATGCGATGCTGAGAGACACCAATAAGACCGTGAAGGAGATTTCGGACGGTCTGGGATTCCCAAACTCGTCGTTCTTCGGACAATTCTTCCGTCGTCAGGCAGGCATGACGCCTTTGGAGTACCGTGCAAAATATCATAAAAACAGATGAATATGGTAGAGGTGACAAAGGTGACGTGCAGAAGGGAGGCAAATGATTTCATCCGCTTGACGGACTATATGTATCGTGATTGTCCGCAATATGTACCTGAGTTGCGGAGTGATGTCCGTGCCCTGATTGACCCAAGAAGGGTCAACGCTGAGCATGGTGCGTTGTATCTCCAGCCCTTTGTGGCATACAGGAACAAGACGCCTGTAGGCCGCATCGTGGGTATTATCAACCATCGTGCTAACGAGAAGTGGCAGACGAAATGCGTGCGCTTCTCGATGATAGAGTTCATTGACGACCTTGACGTATCAAGAGCCCTGATAGAAGCAGTATCCCAGTGGGGGCGTTCGCATGGTGTGACCCGCATACAGGGTCCTTTGGGCATTACTGACTTCGACAAGGAGGGGATGCTTGTAGAGGACTTCGACATGACGGGTTCGCCCAACACCATCTATAATCCTGACTACTATCCCCGCCACATGGAGGCCTTGGGAATGGAGAAGGAGGTGGACTGGGTGCAGATTCGTATCAATGTGCCCAAGGAGATTCCTGCCCGATACCAGCGTGTGGCCCAGTACTGTAGGGAACAGATGGGGCTTAAGGTCATCAAGGTGACTGACGATATGATTTACCACAAGGGCTATGGTAAGAAGGTTTTCGACTTATTGAATGAGGCCTACGAACCATTGTTCGGATTTACCAGACTCTCGGACGAGCAGGTGAACCTATTCCTGCACAAATACCTGCAAGTGATTGACAAACAGTTGATACCTGTTATCGTTGACGAAAAGGACAACGTAGTGGGTGTTGCCGTCACGATGGGTAGCATTTCGCAGGCTATGCGCAAGGCTGATGGCAGTTTATGGCCATTAGGTTGGTTTCATCTGCTGAAGGCACTGAAGTGGAAACGTGAGGAGAATGCCGAGATGCTGCTGATTGCCGTGCGTCCCGACTTGCAGGGCTATGGCGTGAACGCGCTGTTCTTCGAAGACCTTATACCTATATATAATAAGTATGGGTTCCGTTGGGCTGAGACGGGGCCGCAGTTAGAGGACAACGTGCGTGAACTGTCGCAGTGGAAGCCGTTGCATCCGGAGATTGTCAAGCGCCGCAGATGCTATTGCAAAGAATTGAAGAATTGAAAGATTGAAGAATTGAAGAATTGAAGTTATATGAATAGAGTAGTAATTACAGGAATGGGAATATGGTCGTGCTTAGGTGTAACGCTCGACGAGGTGCGCCAGTCCCTTTACGAAGGAAAGAGTGGAATCATCAAGAGTCAGGAACGTGTGGATGCGGGATTTCGCTCGCCATTTACAGCCAACGTGCCGCGACCTGACTTGAAACCGTTTATCGGTCGCAACCAGCGACAGTTTATGCCTGAGGAGGCACAGTATGCCTATATGGCCACGAAGGATGCATTGGCAGCGGCCCGTCTGGATCAGGACTATATCGACCAGCACGAGGTTGGTATCATCTATGGTAATGATTCTGTAGCCGAGGCTACGATGATAGCACTCGACAAGTTCCGCAATTGCGGCTCGACAGCCGCCTGCGGCAGTGGTGCCATCTTCCAGTCGATGAACTCGACGGTGACGATGAACCTGGCCTGTCTGTTCCATCTGAAGGGCATCAACCTGACAGCCTCTGCGGCCTGTGCCAGCGGCTCACAGTCGATAGGACTTGGTACACTGCTCATCCGTAACGGCCTGCAGGAGTGTGTGGTCTGTGGCGGTGCTCAGGAAGCCAACATGTATGGTGTGGCCTCGTTCGACGGCATCCAGTCGTTTGCCTTACGCGACGACGATGACGCCACAAAGGCGAGTCGCCCCTTCGACCGCGACCGTAACGGACTGGTGCCGGGCGGTGGTGCAGCAACGGTCATCTTGGAGAGTTACGAGAGTGCCGTGCGACGTGGTGCCCCCATCTTGGCAGAAATCGTAGGTTGGGGATTCTCAGGTAATGGTGACCATATCTCGACGCCTAACGTGGCTGGTCCTGCACGTTCGTTGGAGCTTTGTCTGAAGGACGCCGGTGTCGGTCCGAAAGAGATTGGCTATGTGAATGCCCATGCCACCTCGACGAAGATTGGTGACGCCCGTGAGGCACAGGCTATCGCCCAATTCTTTGGCGAGTGCAATGTGCCCGTTACTTCGACCAAGAGTCAGACGGGTCACGAGATGTGGATGGCAGGCGCTTCGGAGATCATCTACTCGATGCTGATGATGAAGAACGGTTTCATTGCCGGCAACGTGAATTTCGAGAATCCTGACGAAGAGACGGCCTGCATTAATGTGTTGGGTGAGACTAAAGAGATAGCTTTCGACCAGTTCCTAAGCAACTCCTTCGGTTTTGGAGGAACGAATTCGACGTTGATCGTAAAAGAAATTAAGAATTAAGATTTTAGAATTAATAATTGAAATGATGACAAGAAATGAAATTATTGAGCAGGTTAACGAGCTGCTCGCTGGTGAGTTTGAAGTAGAAGTAAGTGACATTACCCCAGAGGCAAACATCAAGGAAACCTTGAGCCTCGACAGTCTGAGTCTGGTAGACATGGTGGCGTTGCTGCAGGTGAATTACAAAGTGACGATTCCCGTGGCAGAGTTACACAAGATTCTGTCGTTCAACGACCTGTATGACTACATTGAACAGCACATGCCCGCATGAAGCTGAAGGGTGAAGACATCAAACGGTTAATTCCTCAACGTGAGCCGTTCATCATGGTGGACGAGATTGAGGCTACTGACGCTACACATGCCGTCAGTGCCCTCACCGTCCGCTCTGACAATTACTTCATGCTGCCCGACGGCACTATTTCCGAGACAGGCCTGATAGAACATATTGCCCAGTCATGTTCGGCGCTGATGGGCTGTAGAGCTACCCTGGAGACCCTCGAGGGTCTTCCTATCGGTCTCATCGGCGAAGTGAAGCACTTCGAATGCCAGCGCCGTCCACAGGCAAGCGAAAAGGTGAGTACCGCCATCGAATTCGGGTTTACTTTCGGCAATGTAACCATAGCCACGGGCGAGAGCCGCGTGGATGATGAGCCGATAGCCAAGGCGCAACTAAAGATATTTATGCAGCAATGACTAACATCTTTATTCATGTATATCATTATTTCCGCAACCATCGTCAGATCTGCTGGCTGTCGATGATTGCGCTGTTTGCCTTCTTTGGCTATTTTGCCTCACAGATTCATTTGGAAGAGGACATTAATAAACTGATGCCCTCGTCGAAGAATGAGGACGGTACAACCAAACTCGCTTTTGCCGATCTGAAAATCAAGGACAAGACTTTTCTACTGTTTAGCCTCACCCCTAACCCCTCTCCAAAGGGCGAGGGGAGTGATTACACAGAGAAGCTTACTTCGGTCTGCGATGCATTTGCTGACTCCATCAAAGAAGATTCGGCTCTGATAGAAGACTTGTTCTATCGTCTGGATGAAGACCTGCTGCCCAATGGCATTGACTATCTCTCAGAGCATTTGCCTGCCTATATCGATACAGCGGCCTATATACATTTCGACTCACTCTTGACACGTGAACACTTCGCCCAACAGATGCAGCAAAACCACGACGACCTGCTGAGCGAAGTGGGGGAAATGTTTCCGGAACTGATAGAGATGGATCCGCTGGGCATGCGCAACGTGTTGGCTGAACAGATGGCTCCACTATTGAGTGCAGGCAGTTATAAGACAATAGACAACCACTTCTTTGTGCCCGACTCCACTGTATGTATAGCCTTCATCACACCCCGTTTCTCATCGACCAATACGGGACAGGGCTCCGCACTCTTTGAGCAGTTGAACACACGCATCGCACAGTTTGCCACGGAATATCCTGACGTACGTATCACCTATCACGGCACGCCTGCCAGTGGGTATTACAACTCCACAACTATCAAGCACGACCTGACGACTACTATTGCAGGAGCACTCATATTGGTGTTGGTATTCCTCTTCGTCTGCTTCCGTCGCTGGGATACCATCCCCCTGCTTTTGTTGCCTGTCGTCTTCGGCACGCTTTTCGGCCTGTCAATGATGTATTGGCTGAAAGGTGAATTCTCATTGCTGGCTTTGGGCATAGGCGGTGTGGTGCTGGGTGTTGCCCTGAGTTACGTACTCCATATTCTGACTCATCATCAGTATGTGAACGATGGAGAGCAATTGTTGCGTGATCAGGTAAAGCCTGTTTTGCTGGGCTGTATCACTACCATCGGCTCGTTCTCAGGCCTTATCTTCATCAATACCGCTCTGTTGCAGGACTTCGGCCTGTTCGCTGCCTTTGCCATTCTTGGCACGACGCTGTTCTCATTGGCTTATTTGCCACAGATGTTGAGTGAGAAGTCCGATACTTTCTCATTTAAACTGATAGACAAAATCAACAGATACCCCTTCGACCAGAAGAAACCATTGCTGGCTGTTGTCGGTCTGGTCATAGTCGTTGGAGTTGGAGCCTATTTTGTGGGAGGTATTCGCTTCGATGCTGACATGCACAACCTGGGCTATCAGAATCCGATGACTGAACACTCGGAAGAATTGCTTCGTAGCAAGACCTATACAGGCGACAAGACCAAATACTTTGCCAGTAAAGGCCATACGATGGAGGAGGCTATCAACCATTTCGCCATCCTTGACCACAAACTCGATTCACTACAGCAGCTCGGTCTCGTCAAGGACTATACCCACACCCATCAGGTTTTTGTCCCCATGCATGTTCAGCAGGAGCGTATCAATGCCTGGAAAAGTTTCTGGACACCAGACAGGCTTGGCAAGGTGCGCACACTGATAGCTCAGACGGCACCGCAGGCCGACCTCAACCCTGAGGCCTTCGACACCTTCTTCACGATGGCCACCCGTGACTACGAGCCCGATTCGCTCTATGCCGCAGGACTGATACCTGCAGGCTATCAGTCGACATTGATGGAGCAGTCGCATGGCGGCGACTACCTATGCTTCACCTCCGTGCGCTGTGCCAACGACTCTGTACGCAGCAGTGAGAGCGACTATATCCGCATCTGCGACGCCATTGCCAGCGACCCGAATCTGCTGGTGCTCGACACCTATTATTATACCACCGACACGCTGCACCAGATGAACGACGACTTCAACGTGTTACAATGGATATCTATGTTGTTTGTCTTTGTAGTACTGCTGCTGAGTTTCCATTTTAATGTCAAACATACCTTGCTTGGCTTTATGCCCATCCTGCTCAGTTGGCTCATTGTGCTTGGAGCAATGGTGCTGTTCGATGTTCGCTTCAATCTCATCAGCATTATCATCTCCACCTTCATATTCGGTATCGGAGTGGACTACAGCATCTTTGTGATGAACGGCCTGACCGCACCTAAGACAAACAAACTACAGTATCATAAGACGGCCATCCTTCTCAGTGCCGTCACCCTGGTGACTACTGTATGCAGCATGCTCCTTGCTGCTCATCCTGCTATTCGTAGCGTTGGATTCTCAACGCTTGTGGGCCTCTTGTCTGCTGTTATTCTGGCTTACGTTTTGCAACCCGCCGTGTATAGAAAATTGAAGAATTGAAAAATTGAAGAATTGAAATATGATGTTATCATAGTAGGAAGTGGACTGGGTGGCCTGATTTGTGCCCGACAGTTGGCGAAGGAGGGCAGAAGTGTGGTTGTGTTAGAACGACAGGCGCAGCCGGGTGGCTGTTTGCAAAGCTATCACAGGGGTGACTTCGAGTTTGACACGGGCCTACACTATGTAGGTGGACTGGCGGAGGGGCAACCGCTGTATGAGGCTTTTGAGCAGCTGGGACTGATGCGACTACCCTGGGTGCGGTTGGATGTCGACGGTTTCGACCAAGTTACCATTGGCAAGCAGACTTTCCCTTTAGCTGAGGGTTTTGACCACTTTGCCAATGTGCTGAGTGAATATTTCCCTCAGGAGAAGACAGGCCTGAAGCAATATGTCGATATGCTTCGCCACCTGCCTCCGTTGGAAGAGGCTGTCGAGGTGAATGCCTACGACTATTTGAAGTCGCTCTTCCACGACCCACTGCTCGTTAATGTGCTGTCTGCTACAGCCATGAAGATGGAACTGCGGCGAGAGTCGCTGCCGTTGTTCAACTTTGCCCATTCGATGAGCAGTTATATCCAGAGCAGTTGGCGGCTCAGGGGCGGTGGAAGCGTGATAGTCGAGTCTTTGGTAAACGATATCAAATCCTTTGGCGGAGATGTCGTATGCCGCGCTGAAGTGAAGGAACTCGTAGAGAAGGCTGGTAGGATTGTGTCGGCAAAATGTCTTAACGGCAAGACCTATGAAGGGCGCATGTTCATCAGCGACGTTCACCCACAATTAACATTTGGCTGGCTTAAGGACTCGTATGCGCTGAAAAGCATCTTCCGCCGTCGCATCAATGCACTGGAGAATACCTTTGGATTATTTACGGCCTCGTTGGTATTGAAACCGAATATGCTGCCTTATTTCAACCATAACAAATACATCTTTAGGAAGGCTAATGTATGGACATTTAGCGAGGATATTGGCGGCGTTGGTGGCGTGATGGTGAGTTGCAGGGTGCCAGAGAACGGAGACTATGCACGTCAGATAGACTTGCTGACACCTATGCCGTGGTCACTTTGCAAACACTGGGAGAACACCATTGTAGGCCGTCGCGGCGAGATATACGAACTGCAAAAAGAACGTATGGCTGACGACTGCATCCGTCTGGCAGAAAGGGGTATACCCGGTCTGCGAGACATGGTGGAGAGGTGTTACACCAGTACGCCCCTGACCTGGCGTGACTATACGCTGTCGCCCTGCGGATCGGCCTTCGGCGTCAGGAAGGACTGCCGCCAGCCGCTGATAACCATGTTGTCACCCAAGACACCGATTCCCAATCTGTTCCTGACGGGGCAGAGTCTGGTGCTGCACGGACTGGAGGGCGTAACAATGACAGCATTCAAGACGCTGGAAAAATTGAAGAATTGAAGTTTAAAAATCGTCAAATAGTAAATAGTCAAATGAAAAGGTATGCTTTAGTAACGGGTGGCAGCCGGGGTATTGGACGTGCCATCTGCGTGAGACTGGCCCAGGAGGGCTATCAGGTCATCATCAACTACGCCAGCAATGAGGCTGAAGCGAAGAAGACGTTGGAGATGATGGACGGTAATGGTGAGTTGCTGCCCTTCGACGTCAGCGACGCCGAACAGACTCAGGCGGCCCTCAGCGACTGGCAACAGCGCCATCCTGACGACTATATCGAAGTCGTTGTCAACAATGCGGGCATCCGTCGCGACAATGTGATGGCGCTGATGCCTCAGGATGACTGGCACCGCGTGGTGGATATCACGCTGTCGGGCTTCTTCAATGTCACCCAGCCCCTGCTGCCCGCCATGCAATTGCATAGGTTCGGACGCATTGTCAACATGGCCAGCGTCAGCGGACTGAAGGGACTGCCAGGACAGACCAACTACTCGGCAGCCAAGGGTGGTATCATTGCCGCCACGAAAGCGCTGGCTCAAGAGGTGGCCCGCCGAGGCATCACCGTCAATGCCGTTGCACCTGGATTCATTAAGACGGACATGACAGAGGCACTTGACGAGGCTGCGCTGAAGAAAATGATTCCCGCCAACCGCTTTGGTACGCCCGAAGAAGTAGCCGATCTGGTGGCTTTCCTCGTATCGCCAAATGCAGGGTATATCACGGGAAATGTTGTATCAATCAATGGAGGAATGTATACTTAATTATGAAACGTCATATCATTTGCATCCTGTTCTGTCTGTTTGCGTGTTACGCCAACGCACAGACACCCGTGACTAAAGTGAGCCACTCGAGGGCTGTTAAGACCGATGTGGTGACAACAGGTGAGGTGACCATCAAGAAACCTGACTATATCTGTATCTCGACAGACGGTGGGCGTGACCTGTTAATGATGAATGGTACGCAGTTTACCATGACGCAGAAGGGTAAGAAACATGTTACTGACAGTCGGAAGAATGCGTTGTTTGCCGACTTCCACGCCGTGCTGAAAGCCGTAATCAACGGTCAGCCCGTCCCTACGGGCAACGACATCAAGGTGGTGACGACGGGTGGTGAGCAGACCATCACGATCACCCCGTCAGGGAAGAAACGGCAGATGTTCACTTCGTTCGTGCTCGTTGTCGACAGTAAGTCGTCGGCCATGAAGCGCCTGCGCATGAACGGTCGTAACAATAGCTATACTGAATATCTTCTTAAGTGAAAAAATAGAAGTTTATAACAATTCCGGCAACTGGTAGAGGCGGGTGCTGTTGCTGCCCTTGATAAGGATGTAACGGTCGTGCGGCTGTTCGGCGGCGATGGCGGCTTTCACCTCGTCGACATCGGCAAACAGACGGTATGGCGACGCGATGGCTGCGAACTCGCTGCCGACGAGCCATACTTCGTCGAGATCCATCGTGGCGAGCAGGTCGACAATCTTCTGGTGCTCCTTGTGGCTCGACTTACCCAGTTCGCCCATCATGCCGAGAATGACCATCTTCGGACGGACTTCCATCAAGCGGAAGTTCTCCAGCGCGGCGCGCATGCTGCTGGGGTTGGCATTATAGGCATCGACGACGAGGTGGTTATGCTCGGTGACGGTGAGCTGACTGCGATTGTTCGAGGGCTTATAGGCTTCGAGGGCACTGTTGATGGCGGCGGGCTCGACGCCGAAGTTCAGACCAACGGCGATGGCGGCCATCATGTTGTCGATATTATAGGCACCGATGAGCTGTGTCTGCACCTCATACCACTTCACTTCCATGCCCTTGTCCTCTAAGTTAGAGTCAGACTCGCGCCAGCGGAACTTCAGGAAAGGCGTGCAACTGACAACCTCGCCCACGGTGCATCCTTCACTGTTTTCAGGATTGGCACTGTAGGGAGCCACCCAGACGGTGTCGGGCAAGATGTCGACCAGCCGTTCGTTGTCGGCATTAAGGAAGACGAGGCTCTCGCCGCGTCGGCCTAAGTAGTCGTAGAGCTCGCCTTTGGTCTTGACGACGTTCTTGAACGAGCCGAAGCCCTGCAGGTGGGCACGTCCTACGTTGGTGATGAGACCGCAGGTAGGCTCGGCCGTCTCTACCAGCGTCTTGATGTCGCCGGGATGGCTGGCGCCCATCTCAATGACGGCGATGTCGTGCTCCTTCGTCAGGCGGAACAGTGTCTTTGGCACGCCCACATCATTGTTGAAGTTGCCTTGCGTGTAGAGCACGTTGTACTTCTGGCTGAGCACGGCGGCAATAAGCTCCTTGGTGGTCGTCTTGCCGTTGGTGCCGGTAATGCCGATGACGGGAATCTGGAACTGCCGACGGTGTTCACGTGCCAGGTCCTTAAACGTCTGCAAGCAGTCATCGACCTTTATTAATTTAGAGAATTCTTCACTCTTCACTCTTAATTCTTCACTATCCACGATGGCGTAAGCGCAGCCCTTTTCGAGGGCTTGAACTGCAAATTTGTTACCGTCGAACGAGTCGCCTTTCAATGCTAAGAAGATACTGCCCTCAGGACAGTCGCGGCTGTCGGTGGTGATGCAGGGGTGCTCCTGATAGAGCTTATAAAGTTCCTTGATGGTCATGTTCATTCCTTTTTGCCTGCAAAGATATGAAAAAACGAGTGCAGAATACGATTTTAATTGTTAATCTAATCAAAATCTTCAGAATTCATTTATTTTTATGTCGAGATGGAGTAATTTCGGCAGAGCCAAAGTTACGGAAAAACTCGTCAGCAGTTCCTCGTAGGTACTGCGCTCTGTTCAGCCGAATTTGTAATTCGGCTGTATGGAGTATAAGCATTTTCAATGCGATTATCCCACGGAGTGACAAAAATCAGTTGGAACAGTATTATCGAATTACAAATCCTTATCCTCGCTGCGGGCGAATTGCAAATTCGCCTGAACGGCAGTCAACGGCCTGAGCATCATGTTATATAATCGCAGGGGCAAAGTTACAAAGAATTTTTGAAATTTATGCCAATTTGTGCATACCTTTTATATAATTAGTCGAATTGGCATGAAAAACCTTCGTCAACACTTCCTTGACTTTATGGGTATTGACTTGTATGAGCGTCAAGGTAAGGCCGCCGCCTTAACGGCAAGAGTGCCAGGAAGGGTGTTGTGATTGTTAGCCGCAAGAAAGTGTTGAAGAAGTAAATCCAAAGATGCTTATTATAAAAGTCCCCGAAATGTTTGGCGTTTCGGGGATTTTTTCGTAATTTTGGCACCGCATTATGGAATACATGATCAATGTTGGCAGGCAGCTGATGGATTTAAGCGAGCCGAAGGTGATGGGTATACTGAACGTGACGCCCGACTCCTTTCATGCAGCGAGTCGAGCCGAGACGAAACAGGCCGTCCAAGAACGGGCACTCGAATTGGCAGCCCAGGGTGCGACCATCATCGACATCGGAGCCTGTTCTACACGACCAGGTGCCGACTTTGCCAGCGAGGCCGAGGAGACAGAAAGGCTGCGCATGGCCTTACGCGTGGTGCGGCATGCCATGCCAGAGGCAGTCCTTTCGGTCGACACGTTCCGGCCCACAGTGGCCGCTATGGCCGTCAAGGAGTTTGGGGTTGACATCATCAACGACGTCAGCGGCGGCAACGCAGAGATGTTCCGACTGGTGAGCCGACTGCAGGTGCCTTACGTGCTGACATCGACAAAAGCAACCGTGCGCGACATCTTGCTCGACTTCGCAGAGAAAGTGCAGCAGCTGCGCTTTCTTGGCCAGAATGACATCCTGCTTGACCCGGGGTTCGGATTCGGAAAGACTCTGGAGCAGAATTATGAAATACTATACAACATGGAGAAACTGCAGGTGATGGAGCTGCCGCTGCTCGTCGGCCTGTCACGAAAGTCCATGATCTGGAAAACATTAGACATCACTCCCGCCGAGGCGCTCAACGGAACGACGGCGCTCAACACCATAGCCCTGATGAAGGGAGCCTCCGTGCTGCGCGTCCACGATGTGCGTGAGTCCGTGGAGTGCGTGAAATTAGTGGCTGCGACAATGCCGCAGCATATAGTGCAGGAGTAAACGGTATATACAGAACAGGAGAAAACGGCATGTTTTTCGAATTAGGACTAAAAGATATTATCGACATCCTGTTAGTAGCGCTGATGCTCTACTACATCTACCGTCTGATGCGCGACTCGCGGTCGCTCAATGTCTTTATTGGCATCATGGTTTTCATCGTGATGTGGATCTTCGTCTCGCAAGTCCTGGAGATGCGCCTGCTCGGCACCATCCTCGACAAACTGGTCTCCGTGGGTGTCATTGCTCTCATCGTGCTGTTTCAGGAGGACATCCGCAAGGTGCTTTACAACCTTGGTGCACACCAGCACATGAAGGTGCTGAAAAAGCTGTTCAATCCGAGGGGGGATAAGCATGAGGCAAAGATGGACACCATGACGGTCATCATACCCATTGTCATGGCAACGATGAACATGAGCCGTGGCAAGGTGGGGGCACTCATCGTCATAGAACGCAGCGTATCATTAAACGACATCATTGCCACGGGCGACTTGATAGACTCCAATGTGAACCAGCAGTTGATAGAGAATATCTTCTTCAAGAACGCACCGTTGCACGACGGTGCCATGATTATTTCCCAAAAACGTATCAAGGCGGCTGGCTGTATTCTCCCCGTCAGTCACGACCTTGACATTCCAAAAGAATTAGGACTGCGCCACCGCTCGGCTATGGGCATCTCACAGGAAAGCGATGCACTGGCTATCGTCGTCAGCGAGGAGAAGGGAACAATCTCCGTTGCCATGAACGGCACGTTCCACCTTAACCTGTCTGCAGAGGAACTGGAGAGTTTCCTGACCAAAGAACTATCCTGACCTATTCACTTCGCACTACCGCGAAGTGCTCCCACGTACTTCACCGGCTCACCGTCACTGGCTTTCAGCACACGGGCAAACTCCTGCGGCGTCACCTCAACAGGGCCGCGCATGAATTCCGGAATGTTGTAGCTCTTCATAAACTGGCGGTGATAGTCGGGATCAGCCTGCGGCAGTTCAAAGGGCTTGCTACCCTTCCCGTCCTGACCGACGTGGGCGATGAAGGGACGTGTGTAGCCTCCGTCGTTCCTGCGGCTGCTGAAGACAACCCAGCGGCCGTTGCTTGACCAGGAGTGATAGCTCTCCGTGTCGTCGGAGTTGAGTTCTTTCATCGGACGGGTCTCTCCCGTTGTCAGATCCATCAGCCATAGGTCAGCCTCATGGTGCCAGATGTGGAACACGCCGTAGTTGCCCAGCGTGAACATCAGGTAGCGGCCGTCGGGCGATATGCGGGGCAGCGTGGCGCTCTTGCCGAGACTGTCAGCCTGGAACACGATTTCACGCGGTCCGAACTCGTAAGTATCGGGATTGAACGACTTCTTGTAGAGGTTGTACCTGATCTGCTTAGCACGGAAGATAATCTCGGCCTCATGGGCCAGCACGCTGTCGCGGTCTTCAAAATGGGCGCTGCAGTAGTATAGCGTCTTGCCGTCAGGAGCCCAGAAGGGATACACCTCGAATTCGGTAGAGTCGTTCTCAATGTTCGTTACCTCGTTCTTCTCCACGTCGTAGGCGATAAGGTCGCTGGCCGAGTCGAACACTTCAATCTTGTTCAGGTCACGGGTATGGAAACTCTGGCCTGTCTTGTTAGTGCTGTAGACAATCAACGGCAGCCACGGATGCCACGTGGGATAGACACCGGCAGACAGAAGGGAGTCGTTGCGCATGTTAATCTTACTGATTTTACCGTCGTAGACAATCACCGTACCGCCATGGAACTGACGGGCATGGAACTGCATGCGTCCGGGATTGTACTGCTGGTAGTTGTGACAGTTGACACACTGGCCGTTCACCTCGGTGCCACAGAGCATATTGTCGACCATTACCGTCTCGTCGTAGTTCTCCAAGCAGCGCTGGTTCAGCGTCAGTTCCTCGTAGGTGACATACGACGGCGAAATCAGTCGGTAGCTGATATAGGGGTCGATACTGTCCTTCGACACCTGTATCTTGAATGGCTTGTAACGGCTCCACTGGTCGTTCTTCTTCATGTAGACTTCCACGTCGATGGCACTGCCGGCCGTCTGACTGAGCAGTTGGCGCCACTCGTCCATATCGGGCTGCACCTTCTCGCCGCCGCAAACCAGTTCGTGACCGCCAGCCGAGAAGCGGGCAACCAGCTCGTCGCATCCGCCATCCCACTCAAACGTCAGCGGGGCAATGTTCACCGGAACAGTCACGTCCCGATAGTCGGGATATATCGTCGGTGCCTTGTTGACATCGGTAAACGTCTCGGGCACTGTAGCATTGTGACAAGACGTCATCACCAAAAGCGCCAGCAATAGAGTGGTATATATGTTCTTCTTCATTTTCTACGTTTTAATGATTACTCGGCAAAACCGCCATCTCTTTAACTCTCTATTCTTAACTCTAAACTTCAATATAGTTTCTGATTTCTCACCAGGAAATACTCATAATAAAACGTGTGGCCGAATCGGGGATAGAACAGGTCGCGCATGCGCTCCTCGCTCATGCCGGCACACTGCTGTGCATAGGCAATGAACTCGTCGTAGGTTTTCTTCACTCCCTCGTCGAACGGCATGCGACTGATGTCGACACCCTTCTCTAAATGACCGTAGAGATAGGCGGCCTCCTGGTAATGAATCGGCATGTGCTCACCCAGGTGGCTGTTGGCGTAGTCGAAGAAGCGGGGCCAGAACGTCTGGATGTCTTTCATCCACAGAGCGGCTAACAAGGCCTGCTCACGGTAGACTTTGTCTTCGCTATTGGTTACGGTGAACTGCGTCATGAGGAACTTCTCAACCAGCGTGTTGTCGCTACCCAGAATGTCGGTACTTTGCATCAGGTGGAAAATCTGTTCAAACTCCTTGTCGGCGCGCATCTTGTCTTGTTTGCCGACAAATTGCTCGTAATGTTCGGCCCATTCGCGATGATATCGGGTATGCTTCAACAAGTCGATGTACTTGCTGGCCACACGGCTCTCGCCGTTGACGAGTGCACAGCGTGTGAGGTATTTCAGATACTCCACGCGCCAGCCGAACTCCACGCCGTCCTCCAGACACCAGCGGTAGCTGTAGTTCACCTGTCCGTAGTTATAATAGATGCTGCGCCCCACCACCTGCACCATGTGCAGCGGTATTGGCGTGTCACTGGCCTTGGCACCCGTTCTGTAGTGGTACATCTCGTCGCCCTGACGTCCTAAACGGAACAGTGCCAGATTCTTCATCATGACAATGGCGCGTGTAGGTTCATCTTCCGTGTAGGCAGCCTCGGCAAGAACCCCTTGCCAGTCGCAGGCCTCCACACAGCGCTGCATGCGCAGTTCCTTGTGGAAGTTATAGTCTCTGTACCAGAACTGGCTGACGCCACAGACCACGCCGGCAGCGATTATCAGCTGACCGGCAGTCCACCATACGGGACGCTCCAGCAGCTTGAAGCCCTTCCAGCGATAGAGCGCAGCCATCACGGCGAGCGTAGCGGCTAAAATATAATAAGGTATATAGTAGGCTGTGTATTCCTGGTCGACGACAAACATCGGCAGTCCCGTCCACCAGATGTTGGTCTGGTTGGTCTGGACATACACAAAGTTATAGTAGAACAAAGGCCAGAAGGCGATGGCTATCAGAGCTGTCACCGTGACCACGACGCGCTCCATTGTCTTCATGCCCTCCAGGCGCCACGTCAGCACGGCCATGAGCAGAGCGGCCAGCAAGCCGTAGAAACCGATGAAGGGATAGAGCACCCCCGTGCTCACCACTGCATAGACGGCACGCAGATAATAACGGTTGGGAACGAGCCTGAACAGCCACACCGCAGCCACGGCGACCGTCGTACCGATGGTGGCAGCAAAGAAGTGCCCACGCAGCTTTAGGTAGTAGATCCAGTAGCCCAGATCGACGTCCGTCAGCAGGATGGCTGCCGCAGGGATGAGCAGCACGACGGCCCATTTTAGCGAAATGTGGAACGTACGCCCCACGACCAGCATCATCAGCGCCAGCCATCCGCAGAGCAGGATGACACCCAGCCACGGTTTGTAGAAGAACTCAGTGAAGTAACAGCCTATCCATGTCAGCAGGCCGCCGGAGGTCACCATCTGCTGCTTCAGAAACAGCGGCGTGTCGAGAAAAAGGTTCAGCTCCTGCACCTTCCACAGGTACTCACCTTCGTAGGCCAACAGACAATAGGCAGTGGCAACGAGGGCAGCCAGTACAAGGACAGGGCTCACCAGTTTAAGTTTTTCCTTCATAGCTTTATTGACTTTACGGATGCAAAAGTAGACAAAAAAAATGAATTAGAAGTCAAACAGCCTAAAAAACTGAAATATTATTTGTCGTATTCCGATTATTTTTCGTACTTTTGCAGTCCATGATTATCCAAAACCTATTTTATTTATAACGACAAACTATGGATTTACTAAGTCAAATCGTTGCGCGTGCAAAGAGTAACAAGCAGCGCATCGTGCTCCCCGAAGCTATGGAGGAGCGCACTCTCCGTGCTGCCGACAAGGCATTAGGCGACGACATCGCCGACATCATCCTGTTGGGTAACGTTGAGGAGATTAAAAAGCTGGCAACCGAGTGGGGCTTGCAAAACATCGACAAGGCTACCATCATCGACCCGCTGACCAGCGAGAAGGCTGAGGAATATGCCGAGAAACTGGCCGAGCTGCGCAAGTCGAAGGGCATGACCATCGAGCAGGCTCGTGAGCTGGTGAAGAACCCGCTGTACTACGGCTGTATGATTATCAAGACCGAGGGTGCCGACGGACAGATCAGCGGTGCCCTTTCTACGACTGGCGACACGCTGCGCCCGGCCCTTCAGATTATCAAGTGCGCTCCCGGCATCACCTGCGTCAGCGGCGGTCTGCTGCTTATCTCTAAGCAGAAGCAATACGGCGAGGACGGCGTACTCGTGGTGGCCGACGTGGCCGTGACACCGATGCCTGATGCCAACCAGCTGGCACAGATTGCCGTCTGCACGGCTCAGATGGCAAAGGCTGTGGCCGGCTTCGAAGATCCCCGCGTAGCTATGCTGAGTTTCTCTACCAAAGGCTCGGCCAAGCACGAGGTGTGCGACAAGGTGATTGAGGCTACGAAGTTGGCTAAGGAGATGGCTCCCGACCTGAAGATCGACGGTGAGCTGCAGGCTGATGCCGCTCTCGTTCCCTCCGTCGGTGCCAAGAAAGCTCCTGGCAGCGACATCGCCGGCAAGGCCAACGTGCTCGTGTTCCCGAATCTCGAAGTCGGCAACATCGGCTATAAGATGGTGCAGCGCCTTGGCGATGCCATCGCCATCGGTCCTGTCCTTCAGGGAATCGCCCGTCCTGTGAACGACTTGTCTCGTGGTTGCTCTGTCGATGACATCTATTACATGATTGCCATCACCTCTTGCCAGGCCATGGACGCCAAGAAGTAGAAAGTGAAAACTTCATATAGCTCTAAAAGAAGCAAATGAAACCATGAATTGGCTGAATCTACTTCATGATACCAATATTTTGGACGATAAAGCGTACGAGAGCATGGTAAGTGATTGTAGTGAGGTAATTGCATTGTTGGTTTCATCTATAAAGACAATAAATAAGAATTCACTTACAAGATGAAGATATTAGTATTAAATTGTGGTTCGTCCTCTATCAAGTATGCATTGTACAACATGGACGACAAGAGTGTGATGACCAGCGGCGGTGCCGAACGCGTAGGACTGGAAGGGTCGTTCGTGAAGGTAAAGCTGGCCAATGGCGAGAAGCGCCAGATTATGCACGACATCCCTGAGCACACTGAGGGTGTGAAATTCATTTTCTCGCTGCTCACCGACCCGGAGATAGGCGTTATCAAGTCGCTGGATGAGATCGATGCCGTAGGCCACCGCATGGTGCACGGCGGCGAGAAGTTCAACAAGAGCGTCATCCTGACCGACGATGTGCTGAAGACCTTTGAGGCGTGCAGTGACCTGGCCCCGCTTCACAACCCCGCCAACCTGAAGGGTGTGAATGCCGTGAAGGAACTGATGCCTGGTCTGCCGCAGGTGGGCGTCTTCGACACTGCCTTCCACCAGACGATGCCGCCCAAGGCTTATATGTATGCCATCCCCTATGAGTTGTATGAGAAGTACGGCATCCGCCGCTACGGCTTTCACGGCACCTCTCACCGTTATGTGTCGGCCCGCGCCTTGGAGTTCCTCGGGCTTCCGGCTCAAGGCACGAAGATGGTGACCTGCCACGTGGGCAACGGCGGCAGCATTGCAGCCGTGAAAGACGGCAAGTGCATCGACACGTCGATGGGCCTCACGCCGCTGGAGGGTCTGATGATGGGTACGCGTGCCGGCGACATCGACGGCGGTGCCGTGACATTCATCGAGAAGAAGCTGGGTCTCGACGCTGACGGCATGTCGGCCCTGCTGAACAAGAAGAGCGGCGTGGCCGGTATCACTGGCGGCTCCAGCGACATGCGCGACGTGGAGAACGCCGCCAAGAACGGTGATGAGCGTGCCCGTCTGGCACAGGACATGTACTTCTACCGCATCAAGAAGTACATCGGTGCCTATGCCGCAGCCATGGGCGGTCTCGACGTCATCGTCTTCACCGCCGGTGTGGGCGAGAATCAGGTGGGCATGCGCTCGGAAGTGTGCAAGGATATGGAGTTCCTCGGCGTGAAGTTCGACGAGGAGCGTAACAAGGTGCGTGGCGAGGAGGCCGTTATCTCTGCCGATGACAGTCGTGTAAAAGTCGTCGTCATCCCCACCGACGAGGAGCTGATGATTGCCACCGACACCATGAACCTGCTATAAGTGAAAAAAAGCATGAACCTGCTATACGTGAAAAGTGAAGAGCGCCACTCTTCACTTTTTTTTACTCATCATTCTTCACTTTTCATTCTTCACTTTTCATTCTTCACTTTTCACTTTTCACTCTTCACTTTTCATTCTTCACTTTTCACTTTTCACTCTTCACTTTTCCAAAGTTCCTGCAACACGGTTATGGAACGCAGTTCGGGGAAAGCCGGAAGATGGATGTGATAGTAGGCGAGGGCAATTTGGAGCAGACGGTTACGCTCGTGGTGCGACAGGCGGAAGAGATGCATCGTTGAATAGTCCATGCGCATCATCAGCTCCACCTTCTCGGCCTCTTCCGGCAGCAGGAGGTCATGATGGACGGGCGGCTGCTGGCAGAACCCCGAGGCGCGCAAGTCGAAATAACTGCCAGGACGATAGCCTTCCAAGTTGGGCGTGAAGCCCAGGAACCGCGTCAGGCGCATGACAAACACCAGATGGAAATTGGCGACACTGCCCGTGCAGTCGTTCAACCATTGCAGACTGCCTGTGATATAGTCAAAGAGTGCCTCGTTGGGCTGCTCTCCCTTCAGGGCATGATAGAGGAACTCTGAGAGGAAAAGCGTGATGCTGAGCCGCACAGGATCGGTCTGCAGCGACGGCAGAGGAATGAAGATGGCAGCGCTCGATAGTTTCTGCAGCTGAAGGCGCGGACGCACGTCGGTTTCTATCGTCAGCAGCGTCAACGGCTGGAAAAGCTGTTTCCTCAGACGACCCTTCGCCGTCTTGGGCAGCTGCACGACAAACGACAGACGTCCGGCGGCGCGGGTGAACATGTCGACAATCATCCGCGTCTCGCCATATTTGAAAGCATGGAGCACTATGGCCTCTGTTTTCGTCAACATACGGTGCAAAATTACAAAGAAAAGCAGAAAACAAAGCGCAGAAAGGACGAAAACTTGCAAAAAGATGTTAAAAAGAATGCGCCGGTAGCAAATTCTTCACTCTTCACTCTTCACTTTTCACTTTTTTTCGTACCTTTGCACCCGCTTTTGCGCGATTGTGCATGATGCATTATGAATTGTGCATTGGCGATGGTCCCTTCGTCTATCGGTTAGGACGAGAGATTTTCATTCTCTAAAGAGGAGTTCGACTCTCCTAGGGACTACATCCGCTAAATCTGTCATCAGCACAGCCAGTGCTACCCGTAGCGGGGAAAAGGTGGCAGAGGGCGCAGTAGAGTCAGTCTGGGCTGCCGCAACGGCGCAAGACCCACAGACTTTAGCACTAAACATTAAAAAAACAAACAACAAAAAAATGGCAAACCACAAATCATCTCTCAAGAGAATCCGTCAGGAAAAGAAAAGAGCACTTC
>JAFYDA010000112.1 GCA_017545045.1 Prevotella sp.
TAAGACGTAATGATGTTTGTCGGCTTTTTCTGTAGTGGAAGTAGTCAGGTTGCCAGGTATCTTCACTCCTAATTTTTCGGTTTTATCTCTGTCAATGTAATATTCGAAGAACTCTGGAGAGACAAAAATACCGCTTTTTGTCCTTGTATTAAACTTCGTACCTTGGAAGAAGCGGATGAGTACTTCGCACATCCCAGTTTCCTTTTGTACCTTGCTTGATATTCTTAGCTCTATCTGTGCCATAACAATTTGTTTTTTTAAACTCGTTTGCAAAGGTACAAAATAGATAGAACCGAACCAAACTTTTTGGCGTGTTTTTGGCGTGATAATTTAAAATTGGCGTGATTAGTTCGATAATTGTTAAAATTATATAATTATATAATACGTTTATTTTCAGGGATTTACAAACATTTGAATTAGGCAGAAATCGATAGGATTTAACGCTTTGTTGTCCGAGTACCCCAACAGAAGAAATCGCTAAGTCGCTCATGATAGAGCTCTTAGCGATTTTTACTTTTAGCTTGATAGATACTGGTATGGCAATGCCGCAAATGCGAACTTATATCGCCATCGACCTGAAGTCGTTTTATGCTTCAGTAGAGTGCGTGGACAGAGGATTAGACCCGCTGACCACCAACCTTGTGGTGGCTGACGTGAGTCGCACTGAGAAAACGATTTGTCTGGCGGTGTCGCCCTCGCTGAAAGCATACGGCATTGGTGGACGGGCGCGACTCTTCGAGGTATATCAGAAGGCACGCGGCGTTGACTTTATCATCGCGCCGCCTCAGATGGCACACTATATTGAGGTCAGTACGAAGATTTACAGCATCTATCTGAAATATATTGCACCAGAGGACATCCATGTGTATTCCATCGACGAGGTGATCATGGACGTGACAGCCTATCTCGCCAGTTATAAGATGACGGCACATCAATTGGCAATGAAGATGATTCGCGATGTGCTGAGTCAGACGGGCATTACGGCTACGGCTGGCATCGGTACGAATATGTATCTCTGCAAGGTGGCAATGGACATCATGGCCAAGAAGATGCCTGCCGACAAGGACGGCGTGCGTATCGCCGAACTCGATGAGATGACGTATCGCCGCGAACTATGGGATTATCGACCAATCACGAAGTTCTGGAGAGTAGGGCGGGGGATTGCAGAGAAGTTGGCGATGTATGGCATTGATACGATGGGAAAGCTGGCCCGGATGTCCGTGCAGAATGAAGAAACGCTCTATCGGCTCTTTGGCGTGAATGCAGAACTGCTGATAGACCATGCCTGGGGCTGGGAACCGTGTACGATGGAAGCTGTAAAAGCTTACCGGCCAGAGACAAACTCTTTCAGCAGCGGACAGGTGCTGCAGGAGCCTTACGATTTCAAAAAGGCTCGCGTGGTGATACAGGAAATGGCAGAAGGAATGGCACTCGACTTGGTATCGAAACGGTTGGTGACAGACCAATTGGTATTGACCGTCGGCTACGATGCAGAGAACCTGATCCGTCCTGAGATCCGCGAGAAATATCATGGTGAGATTACCAACAACCATTACGGCAAGGCTGTGCCGAAACATGCCCATGGCACGTTCAACTTCGAGAAACCAACATCATCATCGCGGCAAATCATGGATGGCGCAGCCGAGTTGTTCGACCGATGTGTGAATCCAGACTTGCTGATTCGCAGACTGAACCTGACCACGAATCATGTGGTATCGGAGGCATCTGTCGCTGCAAAGGAAAATGCGCCCCAACAGCTCGATCTCTTTACCGACTACGAGGCGTTGGAGAAGCAGAAGCAGGCGGAAAAGGCAAAACGCGACAAGGAGCGCCGGATGCAGGAAACACAGTTGAAAATCAAGAAGCGTTTCGGCAAGAATGCCATCCTCAGAGGACTGAACTTCGAGGAGGGTGCCACAGCCAAAGAACGTAATAAGCAGATAGGAGGACATAAAGCGTAAAAGTGAAGAATGAAGAGTGAAGATTGTTTAGATCGACGGTCCGAAGGGGAAAGTCAATTTGCTACCGCCCAAAAGTATGCGGATATAATAGACATGCCGCACCATGTGTCGAAGCGTCATCCGCAGATGTCGATGTGGAACCGTGCAGCCCAGTTTGCACCCTTCTCCGCATTGACAGGCTACGAGGATGCCATCAAAGATACGGCACATGTTTTCCATGAAGCCTCTACAGATTTCTGCGGAGGCTCCCCAGAAAATTCCCAAGGCCTGGGACAAACTTCCCAGGGCCTGGGACAAACTTCCAATAGCGCCACTTTCTTTAAGTAGTTTAAGACTTTCACCCTCGGCACCCGATTTGCTTTTCCCTTCGGCCAGCGACCTTTGGTTCCAGGCTTTGCCGAGGGCTTTTTTGTGCCGTTCAAATTACCCTCAAAGGTTCTATTATCAATGAACGAGGTGAGAAGATAGAATACGTAAGTGTTTACCCATGTGTCTTTCCAGAAGGCCATTGATTTCTCTTGGAAAACTTACATCAGGAAGCCTCGTAAAGCAATCTCTCCGGCGGGACTTCCTGATGGTTTTGTTGTTAGAGAACATTATAAAATTGCTGCGTGGTTCAGTTCGTTCTTGATAGCTTTATTGATAAAATCGTTGATGGTTATACCTGTAGTTGCTACAAACGCAGCTACGCGTGAATGCAACTCTGACGACATTCGCAGGTTCAGTCTTCCACTATATGGCTTTGCAGGCTCAATGCCATCAGCCTTACAGGCTTCGAGATAGCTGTCTACGCCATCCTCAAAGTCCTTTCGTAATTCGTCAAGTGTATTGCCTTCATAGAGAATCAGCGCCTTGCTCATTCCCTGAAAAGATGGTGACGGAGGTCACCTCCACAACGGAAAAGAGAGGGTGGTATTTACTTTTTTATCAAGACTGTTGTATAATTCAAAAATTTTATGTAAGTTTGCAACGTACTTTATAAAAGCTCAAGCTAAAGATGAAGAGACTAAGTTTTTCCAGATTGATGGCCAGGAATCTGTCGAAAGACATCTATATCCATCAAGGCCGCAAGAAGAGCCTTTTATTTTAGAAGACAAACGCTGGTAGATGGAAACAATGAATGAATATGGATAATCAGAATGAAAGATTCCCTTTGGTAAATGAAGATGGGAAGGTCATTGGTTCGGCCACGCGGGGCGAGTGTCATAGCGGCTCGAAACTGCTCCATCCCGTCGTTCATCTGCATGTGTTCAATTCCAAGGGTGAGATTTATCTCCAACGTCGGCCAGACTGGAAGGATATACAGCCAGGAAAGTGGGACACTGCCGTTGGAGGGCATATCGACTATGGTGAGACACCAAAAGAGGCTTTGAAACGTGAGGTGTGGGAAGAGTTAGGTATCACCGACTTCATACCGGAGTTTATCGACAAATATGTATTCGAGAGTAATCGTGAGCGTGAACTGGTATATGTTCACCGAACGATATACGACGGAGCGATACGTCCTTCGGCAGAAGAGCTGGATGGCGGTCGTTTCTGGACGATGACGGAGATACGTGAGGCAATGGGTAAGAACATACTGACACCCAATTTTGAGAGCGAGTTCAAAAGATGCTTTGGCTCTTCACTTGCATAGATAGAATGACTTTAAGCATCTCGTAAAGTAATAAGGTCCATAAATATTAGTATTTGACATTATGGCAAAGGTACTTTTGATTAACGGAAGCCCACGCGAGAACGGGAATACGTTCGCCGCTCTGAGCGAGGTGGCGAAGACCCTGAACACGGAGGGCGTAGAGACTGAGATTATCTGTATCGGCAAGCAGGCCGTGCAAGGTTGCATCGCTTGTGGCATGTGTGGACGGAACGGCGCAAGATGTACGTTCCGCGATGACTTGTATTATAAGGTATGGAGAGCCGTGAAGGACGGCATCGACGGACTGGTCGTCGGCTCGCCTGTGTATTACGGTGGCCCGAATGGTTCGTTGTGCGCCTTGCTCGACCGCGTGTTCTACTCGTTGGGCAATGAACTGAAGTTCAAGCCTGGAGCCAGTGTGGTGGTATGCCGCAGGGGAGGGGCATCGGCAGCCTTTGACCGTCTGAACAAGTACTTCACCATCTTGAACATGCCCGTTGTCAGTTCACAATACTGGAACATAGTGTATGGCCAGACGCCAGGACAGGCGGTTCAGGATGAGGAGGGTATGCAGACCATGCGGACGCTTGGCCGCAACATGGCTTGGATGATTCGCAGGCTGAATGTCAGCGAAGAGGGACATCCAAAGCTGGAGAGTCCGCTCAGGACCAATTTTATCAGATAGCAAGAACGGCATTTCCTTCGTCTTCCTCTTGTTTTTTGACGAAGCCCTTCGTGCGCCACTTGCCTGACCGCCAGCGGCGAAGGAGGATGACGCCACGGACGTTCTCGTCGAGGGCGAAGCCTATCCACATGCCTATGAGACCGTAGCCGAGGGGGATGCCGATGACGTAGCTCAGGCCTACGGCGATGCTCCACTGGAAGATGACGCCCACGACGAAGGGATAGACCACGTCGCCCGTGGCCCTCAACGTGCTGCCGGCGAAAATGTTCGACGTGCGGCCAATTTCCAGAAACCAGTCAACGACGAGTACCCATACGCCCATGGCGACGATCTCCTGATTGTCGGTAAGGGCGCTGAGGATGCTTTTGCCCGAGAGCGCGAGGAGGGCGGAACCCGTGAGCGTGATAATCATCGACCAGCGGAAGAAGTAGTTGCCGAGAATATAGGCGGCTTGATGACGCCGTTGGCCTACGAGGTGCCCCACGAGGATGTCGCCGCCCTGCGTGATGCTGAGGCAGAAAAGATAGACGAACATGATGATGTTGTGGCAGTAGGTTCGTGCGGCCAGTGCCTCGTTGCTGATCTGGTTGATGAAATAGGTGATGACCACCTGCGACAGACAGTAAGAGATGTTCTCGCTCATGGCAGGAATGCCGATATAGAGCAGGTTGCGCAACTCCTGCCAGGGGATGGGGCGGAAATAGTGTAACGGAAAGCGGGGAATGTGTACTTTGAAATGGATGGCGGCGAGCAGCACCATAGCGATGGCTCGGCTGGTGGCGGTGGCGATGGCCGCTCCCTCGACGCCCAGTTGCGGACAGCCCCAGTGACCGAAGATGAGGGCATAGTTACCAAAGATGTTCAGTACGTTGACGATGCCCGTCACCACCATTGGATAGATGACCTTGTCGGCACTGCGCAGTGAGGCAGAGAACGTCAGCGACAACGCCTGGAAGAACGACAGTGCACCTGTCAGACGGAGGTAGATGAGTCCGTCGTCCATCAACTCAGGACGCAGTCCCATGAGCTGTAGCAATGATTCAGCATAGAAGAACAGCAGGGCGCTGACCGTCAGACTCAGTAGCAGGTTCACCACCAGTGCCATGCCCACTACCTGCACCAGTCGCTTTCGCAGTCCTGCCCCGATGTACTGCGCACAAAGGATAGCCGCACCCATCGAGAAGAACTGATAGACGAGGAACACCAGCGACATCAGCTGATTGTCGAGGCCTACTGCCGCCACACTGTTGTCGCTGTAGCGGCTCAGCATCACGGTGTCGACGGCACCGAGCAGCATTACCAGTGCCATCTCGATGAACACGGGGATGGTCAGCACCCGCAGTTGTCGCTTTAGGGAGTGGTCGGCCATAATAAATATGCAGCCTCCACTGTAAGGCTGTGGAGGCTGTACATTAAACAGGGATTACAAACTATTTTTTTGAAATAATGCCGAGCTTCGTGGCTTTCAGGAACTCTACGATGTGTCGTATTTCCGGTCCGTCAGGCACCTGTTCGATAATCTGGTTGATGGCATCGAAGAGTGATGTACCGCCGTTGAAGACCAAGCGATAGGCGTTGGCAATGTGCTTCAGCGTCTTCTCTTCTACTCCGTGCTGACGGCCAACGGCGAAGTTCACACCGCCGTAGGTGTTCTTCTTTGTAGCCACGATGTAGGGCGGAATGTCTCGGGAAAAGGTCGTGCCAGCCTGAATCATCGAGCCTTTGCCAACGCGTGTCTTGGCATTCTCAATGACGCTGGAAGAGAAGATAACGCCATTCTCAATCTCGCAGTCGCCGGCAATCTTCGTGCCGTAGCCGAATACGCAGCGGTCGCCGACCTTGGTGTCATGTGAAATATGGGCACCTTCCATCAGCACGTTCTCATTGCCGATGACAGTCTGGCCGCCAGTATGGGTGGCGCGGTTGATGACGACATTCTCGCGGATGATGTTGCCGTCGCCAATGATGCATTCGGAGCGCTCGCCGTGGAACTCGAAGTCCTGGGGCAGAGCCCCGATGACGGCTCCCTGGTGGACTTTGTTGCGTTTGCCCATGCGTGTACCGCTACAGATACTGACGAAGGGGAAGATGATGCAGCCATCGCCTATCTCAACGTCGTCTTCGATGTACACGAAGGGGAATATCTTACAGTTGTCGCCGATTTTCGCCTTTGGACTGATTTCGGCTTTGGGGGATATTTCGCTTGCCATATTTTTTAGAATTTAAGAATTTAAGAATTGAAAAATTGAAGTTTTCGAGCCACGTGGACTTCAATTCTTCAATTTTACAATTATTCAATTTTACCTAGCTCCGCCGCCGAGGGCCTGATAGAGGTTCACGACAGACTGCATCTTGTTGAACTGGTCGGTGACCTCGTTGATTTCGGCGTTGAGAAGGTTCGACTGGGCAGAGATGACCTCCAGGTAGGTAGTGTTCGAGCTAGACTCCATGAGTTTCTTTGTGTCCTCGACGTTCTGCTTCAGCACGGCGACGCGCTTGGCGTCGAGGTCTGACTTCTCGGCATAGGCGTTGTAGCCGACGAGGGCGTTGGACACCTCGTTACCTGCCTTGTAGATGGCGTTCTGCCAGTTGTTGAAGGCTTGCTCGTACTTATCCTTGGCCACCTTCAGGCCGGCCACGATTTGTCCGTGCTGGAAGACGGGCTGCACCAGGCTGCCGACGGCCGAGAGGAGCCACTTGCCGGGATTGACCAGACCGTTGTTGTTGGTGAAGGCAGCTGTTCCCGTGATGGTGATGTTGGGATAGAAACGGCTGCGTGCCGTCTCCACGTCGTAGAAGCACTGGGCCAGGGCCATCTCGTAGGAATGGATGTCGGCGCGGTTGTTGAGCATCTGGATGCCCACGCCCGTAGCGAGGTTGGCTGGCAGGCTCTGACCGGCGAAGGTACCGCGAGCGATGGTCTGTCCGGGCTGTCCGAGGAGCAGCGACAGGGAGTTCTCTATCTCACGCGTCTGACGCAGCAGGTCAACCTTCTGTGTCTGCACCTGATAGTAGGCGGCCTCGGCACTCTGCACGGCGGTAGAGCGATAGCCTACGCGGTTCTCGTGCATGAACCGCATCTTCTCCCAGGTTTCCTTTGTCAGCTTCTCCATGTCGCTGACAATCTCCACTTGACGGTCGAGCATCAGTAGCGTGTAATAGAGGTTGGCAATGCCCGAGATGATGTTCGTCTTCACCACCGTCTGATAGTCCTGAGTGGCGATGAGCTGCATCTGGGCCGAGCGCTTCACGCTGAGCAGGTTGCCGAAGAGGTCGACATTCCACGAGGCGCTGACGGGCAGCGAGTAAGACTTCGTGGCAGAGGCACCGTCGAACGAGCTGAGCGTTCCCTGCGGACTGATGGCCACCGAGGGCAGGAAGGCGAGCTTCGCAATCTTCAGAGCCTCGTTCACCATGTGTACGTTCAGGGCGGCGTTCAACAGGTCGGGGTTGTTGTCAAGGCCCTGCTGGATGAGCGTCTGCAGCTGCGGATCGGTGAAGACACTACGCCATGGCATGTTGCCGAACGACGTGGTATCCTTGACGGCGAGCGTGTCGGTGAGCGAATATGGATCGCGCACGATGCCGTCAGCATTCACCTCAGGACGCTCGTATTTGTTGTAGAGACCGCAACCGGTTAAAGAAAGTAGGAACAAGCCTACCCCAACCCCTCCCCAAGGGAGGGGCTTTATGAATACTCTGAGGATTCGTTTTATGTTCATCTTCATATATTTTCGTATTTTTTGCGTTTTATGTATCTAAACACCTCTCCCTTGGGGAGGGCTTGGGTAGGCTTTTACTTCTCAAGTTCATAATCAACGGGATGATGTGCATACTGTGCAATCTCAGTAGCCACGTCCTCGTTCTCATCCTCGTTATCGAACTTCATCGGACTGAACTTCTCCTGCAACGTCTGGAAGATGACGAACAGCGTGGGCACCACGAAGATTTGGCACAGCGTACCAGTCAACATACCACCGACGGCGGCGGCACCCAGCGTCTGGTTACCGTTCTTGCCTACGCCCGAGGCGAACATCAGCGGCAGCAGACCGATGACCATAGCCAGCGACGTCATTAGGATAGGACGCAGACGGGCAGCCGAACCTAAGATGGCCGACCACGAAATAGCCATACCCAAGTGGCGGCGCTCCAATGCGAACTGGACAATCAGAATGGCGTTCTTAGCCAGCAGACCAATCAGCATGATGAGCGAAATCTGCATGTAGATGTCGTTGGCGTGGCCAAAGAGCATCGTAAACAGGAAACAGCCTGCCAAGCCGAACGGTACGGAGAGCACCACGGCCAGCGGCAGAATGTAGGACTCGTACTGTGCTGACAGGATGAGGTAGATGAATATAAAGCAGAGCACGAAAATCAGTGCCGTTGAGTTTGAGGCCTTGGCCTCTTCACGTGTCAGTCCCTGATAGTCGTAGCTGTAGCCTGTGGGCAGCACATCGGCAGCCACCTCCTGTGCGGCCTTGATAGCCTCACCCGTAGAGTAACCATTGGCAACAGTACCCGTCACGTTGATAGAGGTAAACAGGTTGAAACGCGTAATGTTGGTCGGGCCGTAGACGCGCTCCATTCGGCAGAATTCCTTAACAGGCGACATGCCCTTCGGCGTGCGCACGTAGACGCTGTTCAACGACTCATCAGTCATACGGGTCTCGGGCAAGCCCTGAATCATCACTCGGTAGAGTTTACCGTAAGCGTTGAAGTTCGAGGCGTAGAGTCCACCATAGTAGCCCTGTAGTGTTGAGAGTACCGTTGCAGGTGAAATGCCCGACTGCTTACATTTGGCCACGTCGACGTGAACCATGTACTGCGGATAGTTCGGGTTGTATGAGGTCTGAGCCATCTGGAACTCCGGGCGTTTGTTCAACTCGGCAATGAACTCCTTCGTGATATCGAAGAATCTGGTCAGTGAGCCACCCGTACGGTCCTGCATGACAATCGAGACACCGGAGTTGGCCGAGAATCCAGGAATCATAGGCGGCGAGAAAGCCAGAATGGAGGCATCCTTGATGTGGGCCGTCTTGATGAAAATCTGTGCGACGACACCCGTCGACTCCAGCGGATTCAGGAAGAAGCGATAGATACCATCGCCCTGCCAAAGTCCGCTAAGTTTCCACCAGAAGCCCTTCTGGCGCTCAGCAAACGGCTTCAGCTTCAGAATGAACGTGGCCTGATCAGAACCAGCACCGGCAATGAAGTTGTAACCTTGAATCTGCTCACGACTCTGAATGGCAGGGTCGGCAGCAAGAATCGAGTCCACCTCATTAATAATTTGGCGCGTGCGTGCGACAGATGTTGCCGGTGGCAAGCTGATGGTGCAGAAGAGCGTACCAGTATCCTCATCGGGTACCAGACCGGTCTTCGTGGTAGCCATTGTCGATACCAGAATGGCTATGCCGACGATAACGGCAATACCGATGGCCAGCGGCTTGCGCACCAGTTTTTCGACAGCCTTCTTATACTTGCCCAAGACAGAGTCATAGGCCGTGTTGAACGAAGCGTGGAAACGGTCGATGACCGACATTTTCTTCTCGTGGCCTTCTGCGTCGTGCGGTTTCAGGAAAATGGCACACAAAGCAGGTGACAGCGTCAAGGCGTTCAGAGCCGAGATGAAGATACTGACTGCCATTGTCACACCGAACTCACGGTAGAACGAACCCGTCGTACCGCCGATGAACGACACAGGGATGAACACCGAGGCCATCACCAGCGTAATGGAGATAATGGCACCGGAAATCTCGTTCATAGCGTCGATACTGGCCGTCAGCGTCGACTTGTAACCCTGGTCCAGTTTGGCGTGAACGGCCTCGACCACCACAATGGCGTCGTCGACCACGATGGCAATGGCCAAGAGCAAGGCCGACAGCGTCAGCAGGTTGATGGAGAATCCAAATACAGACAGGAAGAAGAACGTACCAACCAGCGACACAGGAACGGCAATCAGCGGGATGAGCGTCGAGCGCCAGTCCTGAAGGAAGATGTAGATCACGATGAACACCAGAATCAGGGTGAAGATGAGCGTGAAGACCACCTCCTCGATACTGGCATAGAGGAACTCTGTGACGTCGTAGTTAATCTTGTAGGTCATGCCCGGCGGGAACAGCTTGGCCTGCTCTTCAAGCTCAGCCTTCACCTGCTTGGCAATTTCGTTGGCGTTTGATCCTGCAATCTGCTGCACCATACCCAGCACAGACGGCAGGTTGTTGTTTCTCATCGAGACGCTGTACTGTTGTCCACCAAGCTCAATCTTCGCCACATCCTTCAGCTTCAGCGTCTGACCATTGGCATCACTCGATATGATAATGTCGCCAAACTCCTCGGCGGTCTTCAGACGGCCCGTGTAGCGCATGGCATACTCGTAAGCTACGTCCGACTCTTCACCAAACTTACCAGGAGCCGCCTCAATGTTCTGCTCGGCCAGCACATTGCTAATGTCAGAAGGCATAAGGTTGTACTGCTTCATCACGTCGGGCTTCAGCCAGATACGCATGGAGTAGGTCTTCAAGCCAGGGCTTTGCACATCGCCCACACCCTGAATACGCTTGATGGCGGGAATGATATTGATGTTGTTGTAGTTCGTCAGGAACTGGTCGTCGTAACGACCGTCAGAGGTCAGGGTGAACATGATGACCTGCGACGTCTGGCGCTTCTGCACGGTCACGCCGATGCGCGTCACCTCAGCCGGCAGCAGTGCCTGCGCCTGTTGCACACGGTTCTGCACGTTGACGGCACACATGTCGGGGTTCATTCCCTGACGGAACAGAATACTCAGCTGAGCCGAGCCTGACGATGCCGTTGATGTAATATAGTCCATGCCTTCCACACCGTTGATACTTTCTTCAAGCGGTGTGACTACGGAGTTCTTCACTGTCTCAGCATCTGCACCGGGATAGCTGGTCCATACCGCAACGGTAGGCGGTGCAATATCCGGATACTGCTCAATGGGCAGCGATACCAATCCGATGATACCCAGCAGGACGATGAGGATTGAGATCACCGTCGATAGTACCGGACGTTTGATAAAGTTTGTAAATGTCATAGTCTTATTATTTTGTTGTAACGGACTATCGCAGACTCATACTGACTTGTCCGTGTAAGTCCGTTGCTATATACTACTTCTTCATCGCGTTCACGATGTCGCCGGCAGACATGGCCTTGGCCTGCTCCTGGATCTTCTGCTGGTAGCGCTCAGGTGTGATGGGGACAATCTCCATCTGGTCAGTGAGCTTCGTGATGCCATTGGTCACGTATTTGTCGCCAACCTTCAGACCGTCGGTCACCACGTAGTTCACACCGTCGTTCTGCGGAGCGACCTGAATCTCGGTATACTGTACCTTGTTGTCCTTGCCCAGCGTATAGACGAACTTCTTGTTCTGAACCTCTGACACGCAAGCCTGCGGAATGACGATGGCCGACGAATTGGAGTGGGGGATGACAATGGCACCCGAACCGCCGCTCTTCAGCAGCTTCTGGGGATTGGGAAACACAGCAATCAACTGTACCGTACCTGTAGCCTGATCAATGACGCCACTCATCTTCGTCACATTACCTTCATGGTCGTAGATGGTTCCGTCGGCCAGCTGCAACTTCACGGCAGGAAGAGCCGATATTCCGTTGCCGTCCTTCGACATAGCCAGGACGTCCTTCTCAGACATCGAGAAGTAGACCTCCATCGTCGAGATGTTTGAGACGGTGGTCAGCACTGAGGAGGTATTCACCAATGTACCTGCCTTTAAGGGCAATGTACCTACAACACCGGCAGCGGGGCTCTTCACGTAGCAGAAGCTTAGTGTCTCCTTTGCCGATGCCAGTGCGGCTTGAGCCTGAGCCAACTGTGCCTTTGCGCTCTCGTAGGCATTGGTAGCCGACTGTAACTCAAAGTCACCGATGACTTTGTTTTCAAACAATTTCTGTGAGTTCTCATAATTCAGCTTGGACGTGTTGCAGGCAGCCTGAGCCGTGTTCACTGAAGCCTGCATCTGACGCACCGTTGCCTGATACGTCACATTGTCGATTTCGAACAGCGTCTGTCCGGCAGATACCGTCTGACCCTCCTTTACATAGATTTTTGTAATAAAGCCGCTTATCTTAGGACAGATTTGAACGTCCTGTACACCCTTGATTGAAGCAGGGTAGCTAACCTGCGAAGCAGCGCTCTTTGTACCAACCGTTTCCACGGGGTATTCGTTGTCACCGAACGTCGGACGTCCGCCGCCACCACCACATGAGGCTAATAGCAGCGCAGAGGCTGCCAACATAATAATTTTTTTACTATTCATACTTTGTTTTTATTTAATCTTAAATTTCCAATTTGCAAAAGTACAAAAAAATATGTTGTCGCCATTATCAGCAACCTATATTTTAACAAAGTTTATTTACTTGAATCAGAAAAAAAAGTGGCTGTGTCAAAAATCAAAATGGAGCCTGTTTGAAAAAATCCGAAGGCTTCGGACTGTCAGTCCGCGCCGCTACGGACTGATCGTCCGAAGCCCTTCGGACGGGAGTTTTGCACATCATCCTTTTCTTTTGACACAGTTCCCCATTTTGTGGTGTGAGAGGTCGGAAAATAAAATAGGAGGAAAACTTTCATTTTCCTCCTACTCGATTCTTTCTTTCGCTTCTGCTTATTCCTCGTAGAACCAGGACTTAGGTACACTCACACGCTCCTTCATCCACTTCTGCGTGGGTTCAACGGCGATAATCATCGGAGCCGTACCGGCCTTGGGGAATCCGATGTTGAACACTTGTCCCTTTTCACCGTTTACCTTGACGCCGATGTTGTTTTCATCGTAGTTCCAGCCAGTCACTTCAAACTCTGCCAGCACCTTGTTGTAGTCAACCTCGCCCTGCGTGTTGTACATCGTTCCTACAGTGAATCCATTTTCGCTCTTCACCCATTTGGTTTCACCAATGGTCAGCTCGAAATCCAATGTGCCGCCCATGCAGCGTATAATGGCTTTAGTGGGTTCTGAAGTCTCGCTTGTTACAACATCGGTATCCAGCACGCCGTTCTTATAAGTCACGGTGTGGGTGGTAACCGTATATTCATTGACATCAACCACAATGTCGTTAAAGTCGAAGTCGTCGACGGCACCCAGGTCTTCAATCATGTAGCGCTTAGTCTTGCAGGTCTTCACTTCGTATTTGTCTTCTGTAATGATTGATTCTTGAGGCACATCGGGATTGCCGACCACAGCCAGAACCACGTCGTTATAGTCGTTGTCGCTGCTTTCAGAAGCACCTTTTACCACATCCTCAATACCGATGTACTTCACGATGGCATCTTCTTGTAATTCCACATCATCCAGTATAGGCCTGATGCCTTCGGGAATGTCTACGTAGACGGCATATCCGTTGGTTGTGCCGGCAACCTTCGGGAAATACTTGCCATTATTCTTGTCGGTAATATTGTCGAGATATACCTCAACAGGTGTACCGACTGGAGCTTCGATATAGATGCCCTTCATGTTGATGGTTCCGCCATCGGCCACTTTCGTGTCTTTTTTCATGCCGTTGATGGTCTGGAAATTGATCCAGTTTTTCTCAAACACCGTGACAGGCTCTTGATTTCCAACTTTGACCTTCAGGTCGAACGTCAGACGTCCGCCACAGAAGAGCGGGTAGATGTAGAAACCGCTTGATGGAGCCATCAGCACGGCAGACTTTCCTTCCCATTTCTTCTTCTCAGGGAGAACGGTGGTAATAGCAGTGAGGAGTTCTTCGTTCTTTTCGACAGAAGGCTTGGAGGCATCAATTCTACCTTCAATCTCAGAATGCAGCCATGATGCGTTCTTAAGTGTGACTTTCATGTTCGACAAATCACCAAAGTTGATGCCGTTTTCAAGCACTTGAGTCTTGATGGTTGAGAAACCACGTGTCAGACGACGTTCGCCCGTGGTGAAGTCCCACTTTTTATTGGAAGCAATCTTGCCGTACTTTGCTTCGAAGTTCGCAGCATACAATTTTTTCTGGTTTTCTCCATAGCTGTAGTTGTCAAATGCATCCTCGCTCTTTGAGCAGGAAACCATGGCTGCCACGGCGCAAAGGGCAACCACTGATTTTAATAGATAATTTTTCATAATGTTTAGTGTTAAATTTGATTGATAAAAACTATTTGTTTATTTGTTGCATCATTTCTTTTACGGCAGTTTCCAGCTGTCGGTCATGTCCGAGAATATAGTCCTCAGGTGTATTGTAGACTTCTATATCGGGGAACAGTTCGTTGTTCTCGCCAAACTTTCCACGCATGTCGCGGCAGCCCACTTGTGGAATGCCGAAGACCATTGAGCGGTCCATCAGCGTTTCCCACCAGACTGCTGTCATCGTGCCGGCCACCGGAGTTCCTATCAGCTTGCCGATACCCAGCTCACGATAAACCCATGGGAAACCGTGGCCGTTTGAATAGTCGTCTTCACAGATAAGTACACACGACGGTTTCACCCACTTGTTGTAAGGGTCATAACCCACATACTGTCCGTGGGGCACGAAACTCTGATACTGTTTGCCGCTGAGCAGTGTGCACAAGTCATCATGGAGCCATCCGCCGCCGTTATAACGCTCATCGACAATGACGGCGTCGCGGTTGCGGTTCTTATCGTTGAGCAGATCGCTATAGACCTGTCGGAACGACGGACTGTCCATGGCTTTCACATGGACATAGGCCAGACGCCCACTGGAGAGACTGTCAACGATATGACGGTTCCTGTCAACCCAACGTTTATAGAGCAGTTCCTCCAACTGTGACTGGCTAATGGGACGGATTGTGACATCCTTCCCACCTATGGTCAGACGTATGGGCTTGCCAATTTTCCCGTCGAGCAGGTAGTTGTAATCCATTCCTTTCGTGATGGGTGTGCCATCAATCTTCTCGATAATGCTGCCAGAGGGAATGCTTTTTACGGCTAACGGACTGCGTTTGATGGTCTCGGCTATGCGGATACCATCACCATCGTAGGTATAGTCAATAAACACGCCAAGGTTGGCGGTGGTCAGCGTTGCACCGTCTGGATAGTAACGGGCACCGGTATGCGAGGCATTCAGTTCGCCCAGCATCTCGCTGAGCATGTCGCGGAAATCGTACTTGTTATTGATATGAGGCAGGAATTTGGCGTAAACCTCACGATAGTACTGCCAGTTGACACCATGCATCTGCGGATCATAAAACTTGTCCTGCACTTGCTGCCAGATATGGTTGAACAGATATTGTCGCTCCTGATAGGGACGGTAGTTGAATGGCGCTTCGAAGTCGATGGTCTCTATTTTATTCTTGCCGAGGTCTACCTTCTTGATGCTGCGTCCACAAAGATAGAGGTTTTTGAAATCGCTATCGGTTTCAATATTCCCACGCCCGATGCCTTTCAGGACCAGTTCTGTCTTTTCTTCTAAGAAGTCGTGCTTCCACAGGTCAGCCTCGCCTTCGAAGGATGTTTGGTAGTAAAGAGTGTCGCCCCGAGGCGAAAGGACATAATCGCCCAGGCGGCTGGAGTTGACGGTAAGACGCACAATGCGGTCGCGGGCACTTTCAAAATCGAGTTTGAGGTCAGGCTTCTCGGTATTGGCCGTCTTGCCAGATTTTGCTGACTTTCCCTTCTTTTCAGCGGCTTCTGGTTTTTTGTCTTTCTTTTCTTTTTCAGCTTCGTCAAGTAATGCCTTTTCTTCCTTGGTCATGCGGAAACGGTTATAGGCGTCAAGATCGAAGAACATGAGGTATACGTCGGTCTCTGCTCCCCAGCTGCCGTGACTGCGGAATCCAGCACGGTCGCTCTCAAAGAGCATGGCCTTGCCGCCGAGAGCCCATTTGCCGCCGGCGTCGTTATAGCCGCTGTTGGTGAGATTGTAAGGTGCTTGCTTGCCGCTTACGTCGACAAGGGCAATGTCGTGGTTGTTCCAACCTCCGATGCCAATGTAAGAAGCTAACAGCCAACGGCTGTCTGGACTCCACTCGAAGTCAAGATCGCCGTCACTGTAGGAATAGTTGTACTTGGCATCGAGTACAGTACGCACTTGTTTTGTAGCGAGGTCGAGGATGCGCAGGGCGCCACGGTTCTCGAAGAAAGCCACTGACTTGCCATCGGGGCTGACTTTCGGCTGCAGTGAGGTGATGTCACTTGTTGTGAGCCGTTCTTCAGTCAGGTCGGTAGCGTAGGCAAACTGTTTCTCGTCCGCTTTCTTAATACTGGTACGGTATATCTGCCAATGCCCATTACGCTCGGAACCGTAGACAATGCTCCGCCCGTCGGGAGAGAAATATATACTGCGCTCTTGTTCGGGTGTATCGGTTATTTGCTTTGTCGTCTTATAGTCAATAGAGGTGACGTATATGTCGCCATGCATGACAAAGGCTATCTCCTTCTTTTTGGGCGACAGACGTATTTCTGTAGCACCGTTGGTTTTCAGTTGGCGTATCAGGTCGGTATCGTTGCGGTCGGTAACGATGCTGATGCTAACTTTCCGCTCCTGTCCGTTCTTGTTGATGTATATCTCGCCATCGTATCCGTAGCAGAGCGTACCGTCAGTGGCAACCGTCAGGAAACGCACAGGATTCTGCGTGTGGCGGGTAATCTGCTGCTCGCCTGTTCCGTCAATGTTGCGTTTCCAGACGTTGAATGTACCGTCCTGTTCGCTCAGATAATAGAACGAATGACCGTCGGGAGCCCAACGAGGGGTACGGTCTTCACCGCGGAAGCTGGTGAGTTTTGTGAATTTGTCATTGGAAAGGAGCCAGATGTCGCGGCAGATGGAGCTTTGGTGGTGTTTGCGAAAAGGGTCTTCATAGCCTTTTTTGTCGTGGTAGAGCGCGTCGCCAGCTGCATTGAAACTAATATCCTCCATCGTGAGGGTGGAGTAGAGGCTTGGACGCCCACCTTGAGTGTTTACTTTGTATATCTGCGGGAAGTCGGCCTGGGCAAAGATGCTTGACTGTGCCGTTGGCATCAGCACGCAACTAAAGAGCACATGGTCGTTGTCCGTCCATGCAATGGGTGTCTCGTTGGCACTGTGTGTCGTCAGACGTTGTGGTGTACCTCCGTCTTTGCAGATGACAAAGACGTCGAAACTGCCTTCGCGGGTAGAGGCGAAGGCTATCTGGCGGCCATCGGGACTCCACACGGGATATGCATCGTAAGCAGCATTGGTGGTCAGCTGGCGGGCTGATCCTCCAGAAGCGGCAACAGTAAAGAGGTCGCCTTTGTATGAGAAAGCTATCGTCTGTCCGTCAGGGGAAATGGCAGGATAGCGCATCCACAGCGGATGGGCCTGGGCCGTCACTGCCAATGAAAGGCAGAGGACAGTAGTGGTGATAAATATTTTATTCATAGTCTATCGGTTTCCAAATGTCATTTACATAAAGACATGTTGCATAGTCATCATCGTTACATGATTTCAGAGATTTCCTTTAGGTCGGTCACTGTTCTCAAGTTACGTATGATTTCGTGCACATCCTCTCGGTCGTGGACTCGTAGCTCCAACGAGCCTTCGAACATGCCGTCATCGCAGGTGATGTTCAGGTTGTGGATATTGACGCTCATCTGCGAGGAGATAATCTGAGTCACCTCGTTGAGCAGTCCTACGCGATCGATGCCGCTAATGCGGATGGAGGCAACGAAGTAGAGCCGTTTGTGCATGTCCCACTTCACGTCGAGGATGCGATTGCCGAAGCCCGACTTCAGTTTAGCTGCTATAGGACAAGAACGCTTGTGAATCTCTATTTGATTCTTGTTGTCTATATAGCCCAGTGCATCATCGCCGGGGATGGGGTGACAGCATGTCGGGAACTTGTATTGGCGAATGGTCTCTTCAGAAATGTAGATGGGCTTTTTGCGATTGAACTTCTCTGGCACGACGAAAAGGTCGGCATCGGCGTCTTCAATCTGCTTTTTGTTTTTGACAAAAGGTACGTATTTTCGCCAGCCACTGCCTTCGTCTTGTTTCTTGCCCTTGTTTTTCCCGTTGAGTTCATCCAAGTCTTTTTCGCCCAAGATAACGATTTTCTCTCCCAGTGCGAGGAAGAAGTCGTCGCGCTGCTTGTAGTCGTGGAAGGTTGTCAATTGATCTGCCAGTGCAATGGTATATTCCTTTCCGTTTTTCTTCAGCCAGTTGACGAGCCGCTCTTCACCCGCCTTCTGCGTCTCTCGGTTGTCGTGCCGCAGGATGGCCTGAACCTTAGCCTTGGCCTTGGCCGTGGATACAAAGTTTATCCAGGCAGGCTGGACGTGCTGTGACTTTGATGACAGGATTTCCACCTGATCACCACTCTGTAGCTTATGACTCAGGGGCACCAATTTGTGGTTTACCTTGGCTCCAATGCAGTGGCTGCCGAGGAAAGTGTGAATGGAGAAAGCGAAGTCGAGAGCCGTACATCCGGCAGGCATCGTCTTGATTTCTCCTTTGGGTGTGAACACAAATATCTCGGAAGCGAAGAGGTTTAGCTTGATGGCATCGAGGAAGTCCATGGCATCAGGCTGCGGGTCATCCAATATTTCCTTGATGGTACACAGCCACTCGTTCAGTTCAACTTCGTCCTCTGTGTACTCATCGTCTTCGTCCTCAACAAATTCTGCTGTTTCATCAGCTGTCTTTGCCTTTTCTTTGTATTTCCAGTGAGCGGCCAACCCCTGCTCTGCAATCTCGTCCATGCGGTCGCTGCGAATCTGGACTTCAATCCAGTGCCCTTGGTGCGACATGAGTGTGACATGCAAAGCCTGATAGCCGTTGGCCTTTGGATGGCTGATCCAGTCGCGCAGACGGTCGGGATGACTCTTGTATATCTTCGAGATGGCCACATAGATATTGAAGCATTCGTTTATTTCATCTTCACGGCTACGCGGCGTGAAAATGATACGTACGGCCAGAATGTCGTAGATGTCTTCAAAGGCCACATGTTTGTTCTGCATCTTGTTCCACACAGAGTATGGCGTCTTGATGCGCTCTTTGATGACATATTTGATGCCCATTTGGTTGAGAGCTTCTTCTATGGGCTGGGTGAATTGGTCAAACAGCTCATGACGAGAGGCTTGGGTCGAAGCCAGTTTCTGCTGAATGGACGCAAACTCTTCTGGGTGCTCAAAGCGGAAGCTGAGATTCTCAAGTTCGGTCTTAATCTTATATAGACCTAGACGATGAGCTAGAGGTGCATAGATGTAAAGTGTCTCACCGGCAATCTTGTACTGCTTGTTGGCAGACTGCGAGTCGAGGGTGCGCATGTTGTGCAGGCGGTCGGCTATTTTGATGAGGATGACGCGTATGTCATCGCTCATTGTCAGCAGCAGTTTCTTGAAATTCTCTGCCTGTGCCGAAGCCTGTTCGCCAAAAATGCCACCCGAGATTTTTGTCAGCCCGTCAACAATCTGTGCCACTTTTGGCCCAAAGATATTTGAAATGTCCTCAACGGTGTATTCTGTGTCCTCTACCACATCGTGCAGCAGTGCCGAGCAGATACTCGTCGAACCGAGGCCTATCTCAGAACACGCTATCTGTGCCACGGCAATGGGGTGCATAATATAGGGCTCTCCCGACAGACGTCGCACGCCTTTGTGCGCCTGCCGGGCAAAGTTAAAGGCCTTTGTGATGAGGTCTACCTTCTTGCGGTGGCGGGAAGCCAGATAGCTGTCCAGCAATTGTTGAAACGCACTGTCAATCAGTTCGTCGTCAGCTTGTTCACGCCGTTTTTCTTCATCCATAGTGTTTCCTCCTATACCTTATTATATATATTATCTCCGCCTTTTCCTCTTGGTTGTTGTCTTACGTTTCTTGGCTGTGGTTGCCTTACGCTTGGTAGCTGGGGTACGTCGCTTTGCGGTGGTCTTACGCGTAGTCGTCTTCCTGACAACAGTTCTGCGGCCTTTCTTGTTTTTCTTATAGGTGGTGAATGTCGGTGTTTCGTCGTTGACGGCCACCTCGTCGCGTTTTGTCAGCAGTCCGCTGGTATTGTAGTTGTAGATAGAATCCTGAAGGTCAATGAAACGGGGAGCATCAGCCATGGCCAGCTTGATGGCGTATGGTTTGGTGTTGCCTGGTACGATGTCACGTCGATATTCCGGATTGAGTGTGCGCAGCATGTCAAGGTCAAGGTCGAGCACGGCAGCAATTTGCGACAGGTGCACGTTGCGGTTGACAACAACGGTGTCGGTCTTGCCGGGCAGTCGCGTCTGCATCTGACAGATATTGTGGGCACTGTAGTAGGTCATGATATAGTTGGCAGCGATGAAAGCTGGCACATAGCCACGGGTTTCGCGTGGCAGGTAGGGATAGATTTCCCAGTAGTCTCGCTTGCCGCCGGCACGGTGGATGGCCTTGTTGATGTTGCCAGGTCCGCAGTTGTAGGATGCGATGACCAGACTCCAGTCTCCGAAAATCTTGTAGAGGTCGCTCAGGCAGTGTGCGGCGGCATAGCTGGCCTTAATGGGGTCGCGCCGCTCGTCGACGAGTGTGTTTACCTCCAGCCCATACTGTTTGCCTGTGGCCAGCATGAATTGCCAGAGCCCTGTGGCACCGACTCGTGACACGGCATTCGGATTGAGGGCAGATTCAATGATGGGTAAGTATTTCAGCTCCAACGGCAGACCGTAGGCCTCAAGTGCTTCCTCGAAAATGGGGATATAGAAGTTGCAGGCACCGAGCATGTAGCCGACGGAGTGTCGGAGGCGTCCGGCGTAGCGGTCGATGAATTTGTGGACAACCTCATTGTAGGGCATCTCCATGATGGTAGGCAGTCGCTTCAGCCGTTCCATCAGTATGTCCTTGTCGTATGCAGGTCCTTCCTTGGCAGTCTGACAGTCGACATTCTGACTGAGGTAGGTCTTTGACATATAGAGGTTCATCAGTGAATCCAGGTCATAGGTCATGGCCTCAGGGAAGTCTATCACTTCCTCGTTGCCGTCCTGATCAGTCACGGTCACCTCGTCTTCGGTCATTTCGGCATCATTGTCCTCGTCGGGGTCGAAAATGTCTTGCGCCTGAAGGCTTAAAGGCAGAAAGACAAAAAGGTATAGTAAATATCTCTTCATTTTTTCTGGTTTTTAGAAGTTCAAACTACAGTTCACGCCCAGTGACGAAGCATAGAGGGGATTATCGGACAGCGGGTTGCCCATGACCGCCGGTTGCACCTTCAGACTGAGATCCTTCGAGATGTCAAACACCGACAGCTCGGCATCCACGTAGGCATCAATCACCGAAAGGGCGTAGACACCCACCATGACGAAGAAGCTCAGGTCGCGCCATCGGCGATACTTGTCTTTACGGTTCTTGAAAACCGTCTTGTAGCGCTCGATGTTCGTGTCGTCAATCACACGTCCCAAGTGCATGAACTTATTGTAACTGGCTGTCCCGGGGTCGTCGTCCGTGATGTCGATATAGGCCTGTGAATAGTCCTTGTACATCATGTTGTTCCACGTCAGGGCGTAGATACAGCCCATAAAGCCCCCATAAACTAGCGGCAGCTTCCAGTATTTGCGGTTGTAAATCTGTCCACCGCCGGGGATGACCAGTGCCAGCCATAAGGCCCGTGTTGGGTTGGGCGTCCATGTAGCCCAGTCACGCTTGGGCTTCTTGACGTTCACCTTTGCTGTGTCGGTAATAATGCTCCGTTCCGGCTTTGCGGTGGTCGTTATTGTGTCGGGTGGCGCAATGTCGCGCAACAGGGCAGAGTCGCTGCTGATGGTGAAGATGGAGTCACTGTCGATGATGGTCTGGGCATATCCGCCCAAACCGCAGAACATCATCAGTACAGCAATAACCATCGTTCTCATCTTACGTTTCACTCTTTACGCTTTACTGTCCAATACGTTTAAGATACGTTCCAGCTCTTCCTCGTTCGAGAAACTGATGCTAATCTTTCCCTTGCCCGTAGGCGAACAGCTCACTTGCACCTTTGTCTGGAAGAAATCCGACAGTCGATGACGCAGGGCATCGAACTCTTGTGACTGTTTTACTTTGGAGGCGATGGTCCGTTTGGCAATCTGCACATCCTGACCGTTCTTCAGCAACTGCACCATTTCCTCCACCTTACGTACGGAGTATCCCTGTTTCTCTATCTCCTTGAACAGTTTGATTTGTTGACTGGGACTTTCCAGCGACAACAGGGCACGTGCATGGCCCATGTCGAGCACATGGTTTTTTAAGGCTATCTGTACCTGTGCAGGCAACTTCAGCAGGCGTAAGTAGTTGGTCACGGCGGCGCGGCTTTTGCCTACGCGCTCCGATATGCGAGTCTGCGTCATGCCTGTGGTTTCTGCCAGATGCTGGTAGGCCAGGGCAATCTCTATGGCGTTGAGGTCTTCACGCTGGATGTTCTCCACCAGCGCCATCTCCATCACGTTCTCGTCCTGCACGGTACGAATGTAGGCGGGGATAGAGGCCAGGCCGGCCAGCTGGGAGGCACGCCAACGGCGCTCGCCCGCAATGATCTGATAGCGACTGTCAGACAACTGACGCACCGTCACCGGTTGGATGATTCCTATCTCGCGGATACTGTTAGCCAGTTCCTGCAGGGCTTCCTCGTCAAACTCCCTACGGGGCTGGTTGGGGTTCGGCTCTATCTGCGAGATGGCTATCTCGCTCAGGTTCGACGATCCCTCAGTCTTCACCTCACTTGTGTCTATCAGGGCATCCAGTCCGCGGCCGCTGCCTATATCGTCCAGTCCGCGACCCAGGACATGTGAGCTTGCATATTTTTTCTTGACAGCCATTTCTTAACTTTTGTTTTTGTCTTGTTTGTTGATTACTTCCTTTGCCAGTGCCAGATGGTTCTTCGCGCCAGTGGAGTCGGCGTCGTAGAGAATTACGGGCAGTCCGTGCGACGGACTTTCCGACAATTTGACGTTACGCTGGATAACCGTCTTGAATACCAGTTCCTGGAAGTGGCGCTTCACCTCGTCGTAAATCTGGTTGGCCAAACGCAGGCGCGAGTCATACATCGTCAGCAGGAACCCTTCTATCTCTAACCTCGGGTTCAGGCGCGTCTTGATAATCTTGATGGTGTTCAGCAATTTGGATATACCCTCCAATGCAAAGTATTCACACTGTACAGGAATGATGACCGAGTCGGCTGCCGACAGGGCGTTCACAGTGATGAGGCCCAACGACGGCGAACAGTCAATCAGAATGTAGTCGTACTCACTCTGAATAGGTTCCAGCAACTGCTTGATGATCATTTCGCGGTTGTTCAAGTTCAGCATCTCTATCTCTGCACCCACCAGGTCGATGTGGCTCGGAATAATGTCAAGCCCCTCGATGTCGGTGGTGTAGATGGCCTCATGGACGTCGGCTTTGTTGATGATACATTCGTAGATGGAACAGTCTATCTGCTTGATGTCCACCCCCAGTCCGCTGGAGGCGTTGGCCTGCGGGTCGGCATCTACTACCAGCACCGTTTTCTCTAACGTAGCTAACGAAGCAGCCAGATTGATGGTCGTCGTGGTTTTGCCAACACCACCTTTCTGGTTGGCCAATGCAATGATTTTTCCCATTTTCAATCCTTTTACATAAAAAATAGGCTGCAAAGATACAAAATAATTGTGAATTGTGCATGGTGAATTGTGCATTATTTTGTATCTTTGCACGAAAAAATTGATTTTTTATGGAAAATAAACGCCCCTTAATACTCATTTCCAACGATGACGGCTACCAAGCCAAGGGCATCAACAGCCTTGTCGACATGCTTCGCCCGTTGGCCGATCTTGTGGTCTGTGCCCCTGATGGACCGCGGTCGGGCTATTCGTGCGCCTTCTCGGCTGAGATTCCGCTGAAGCTGGTGCTTCGGCATGAGGAACCGGGGCTGCAGGTGTGGTCATCGAACGGTACGCCCGTTGACTGTGTCAAACTGGCACTGGCACGTATCCTCGACCGTCGGCCCGCTATGGTCATTGGCGGCATCAACCATGGCGACAACGGTTCCGTCAACAGCCATTACAGCGGTACGATGGGCGTGGTCATGGAGGGCTGCATGAAGTATATCCCCTCTGTGGCGTTCTCGCTGTGCAGCCATCATCCCGATGCCGACTTCGAACCGTTGCGCCCCTACGTTGAGAAATATACGCGCTATGTCCTGCAGCACGGACTGCCCGAGGGCGTCTGCCTGAACGTCAACTTCCCGCTTGTCGCCACTTTCAAGGGCGTCAGGGTCTGCCGCATGGCCCGTGGCAGCTGGGTCAACGAAATCACTACCTGCCACCATCCCCGCGGCTACGACTATCACTGGATGGTGGGCCACTACCGCAACGACGAGCCTGAAGCCGAGGACACCGACAACTGGGCGCTCACCCACGGCTACATCGCCATCACACCGACCACTTTCGATGTTACTGCTCACGAGTTTATTGAGTCCTTATGCGATATTATCTGATAGCCGGCGAGGCCAGCGGCGACCTGCATGCCTCACGATTGATGCGTGCGCTGAGAGCACGCGACGCTGAAGCGCAGTTCCGCTTCTTTGGTGGCGACCTGATGGCTGCCGAGGGGGGCACGCTGGTGAAACACTACCGCGAACTGGCCTACATGGGTTTTGTGCCGGTGCTGATGCACCTGCCCACCATTCTGCGCAACATGAAGCGCTGCAAGCAGGATATAGCAGCGTGGCGGCCTGACGTGGTGATACTTGTCGATTATCCGGGCTTTAACCTTGATATGGCTCAATTCGTCAAGGCTAACGCCATCTGTCCTGTCTATTACTACATAGCCCCGAAGATATGGGCGTGGAAGGAGTATCGTATCCGTCGCATCCGCCGCGATGTCGACGAATTGTTTTCTATTCTGCCTTTCGAAGTGGAATTCTTCGAAGGCAAACATCATTTTCCCATCCATTATGTCGGAAATCCTACGGCGCAGGAAGTGAGAGAGTTCTTGGCTGCTGACCCTCGCAAACAAACGCAGGCATCAGAAAAACCTGTTATTGCACTGCTGGCGGGGTCAAGAAAGCAGGAAATCAAGGACAACCTGCCGGCCATGATAGAGGCCACGCGCCATCTCACCGACCGCTACGCCATCGTGCTGGCCGGTGCGCCGTCGATAGAGCCGTCGTACTATGAGCCGTTCCTTAAGGACAGCGACGTGCTTCTGGTCATGAACGAAACCTACTCCTTGCTTCGTCGGGCTGTGGCCGCTCTCGTCACCAGTGGCACGGCTACACTTGAGACCTGCATGTTCCGCGTGCCGCAGGTGGTGTGCTACGAGACGCCGCTGCCGTGGCTGATTGGCAAGATGCGGAAAGTGATGCTCAACGTGGAGTATATCTCGCTGGTCAATCTCATTGCCAACCGCGAGGTGGTGACGGAGCTGGTGGCCGACTCGTTCAGCGTCGGCAACATACGCCAATCCTTGGAGCGCATACTGCCAGGAGGCAGCGACCGCCAGCGCATGCTCCTTGACTACGAGGAGGTTCATCGCCGTTTAGGCGAAGGCGATGCACCCAGCCGTGCTGCCGACATCATGCTCCAATTGTTAAAAACTCACAAAAAAAGAGAAAAATAGCACAACGTTCCAGATTTATTACTTATCTTTGCCACGAATTAACTTTATTTACTAACTTAAAAACAAAAAAGTATGAGAAAAACAAAACTTTTTTTAGTAGCCTTCATGGCTATGTTAGGATTGAGTGTGAACGCTCAGTCCTGGACGGCCTCATCTGTCCCATCCGAAGCCAGTGAATTCGTCCTTTTCAATGTCGGTAAGGGTTATGTGTTTACCAAAGGTAATGCTTGGGGCACACAGGCCAGTATGACCAGTGTGGTTGGAGAAGCCATCCAGGTTACACTTGATCCCGAAGGTGACTATTATGTTATCAATACAAAAGTGGGTAACGACGCATGGGGTCTTGAACAACTTGGTGGTGCAGATAATGTGTACACAGACCAATCCCGTGATAAGAAATCTACATGGGAATTTGTTGAGGTAAGCACAAATGATTTCGGACCCATCTATAAGATTATTGCTAGAGACAATCACAATGGTGGTAGCGGTGGCTATCTCGCTGCACATGCAGAAAACACTGTTTTGACGGGTAACGATGACGGTTCAACCGACTATGCACAATGGCAGCTTGTTGCCCCTGATCAAGTAGAGGCTTTGGGCTCATATATTAATATGCTTATGTATGGAGCCCGCTACAATGCTGTCAAGGCAGCTGTGTTAGCAGTTAATAGTGAAATCGATTTGGCGGCAGCCGATGCCATTGCTGGAAGTGCTACTGATGAGGAAGGCTTCAATGAAGCTGTTTCAGCGGCTCGTAGTGCACTTGCTGCCTATTTGCCAAGCAGTGAAGAAGCTGTTGACATCACAGATGCAATTATTGACAATGCTGCTCCTGGCGTTTCTGGCAACATGAACTATTGGGTGAATAGTCAGACTCCTAGTTTGGAGAAGCAACTTTGGGAATTCTGGAATAAGAAAGGTGAAACTTCAACGCAGACTCTTGCAACAACGTTGCCTGCTGGCTGGTATATTTTGAAAGCAATTGCTTATACCCGTGAAGGTATGGATGGCGTTATCTTTGCCGGTTCAGACGAACAGACTATCGTCGGAGTGTCTCCCTCGGAGGTCAATGTTCGTTCACAAGGTGATGCTTGGATTGCAAAAGGCAATGGTGTGAATAATCTTATTTTCCGATTGTTTGTTGATACTCCTGATCTTCCAATTGGTATTAGGGCAAGTGGTGATAATACGGATTTGGAAAATAATGATGGCTGGACTTGCTGGCGTAGCTTCCAGTTAATCTATGCGAAGGATTTGGCAACTATCTATAATCAGCCTTTGAAAGAAGCTGTCGATGAAGCCAATTCAATTGCTGAAGGAACTATCCCTGCTGCGGCATACACTGCATTACAGGCTGTAGTTACAGAAAACAACAAGGCATGGGAGTCTGCAAGTGAATTCGAAAATGCTATTCAGGCTATCAAGGATGAAACCGCAAAGGCAAAGGCATTGGTTAGTGCTTATGCACTTTACGTTGAGAAGGCCGATGCCATCAAGGCCATGAAGGACGAAGATGTTTACACTGGAGCTGATGCTAAGAGTACGCTTGAAAGTGCACTCAGCACATCCAAGACAGAAATTGATAATGCAACCACGCTTGAAACAATCGAAGCTGAAATGGTTAAGATTATTGCTGCCGCAAAGACTTTTGTAAAGAATATTAAGTTGAATGCTGATGCGCGTCTTGATTTGACCTGCTTGATAGAGAATCCGCACTTCTATTATGGCACAACCGCAAGTCCCACTGGTTGGGAAATTGAAAGCGGAAGCCTGACAGAACTTCGTACATTAACCCACAATTTCGAGACTTACCACAAGCAGTTTAATCTGAGCCAAACTATTACTGATCTGCCTAAGGGAACCTATAAGGTAACATTGCAAGGCTTTGCCCGCCATGACGGATCGGCAACGGATAAGACAACTTTGTACTGTGGTATTAAATCTGTGGCTGTGAAAGATATTAAGGCTGAATGGAGTACGACTTCTTTCTTCAACAACGACTCTCAAGCTATGGGTGACACGAACAAAGATTTAAGTTACGAAAAGGATGGTGTTGGAACGGTTTATCAGCCCAATGGAATGACTAGTGCTTACTACTGGTTCCAGGAGACAAATCCGGTGACTAGCCAGCCCTTCTATACTAGCGAGGTTGAGACGCTTATTACCGAAGACGGTGACCTGAAGATTGGCTTCATGTGTGAAACCACTACCGACTGGGTAATCTGGGACAATTTCCACCTCTACTATTATGGTACGGCTATTGCTGTAACGCTTGACGAGGCAGAGGGTTCTTCTTATAGCGAGGACATAGTTGATGCTAACGTTACTCTGAAGAAGACTATTGCTGAGGGCTGGAACACTGTTGTTCTCCCGATTGAGGTTGCAAAGGAAGATATTGGTGCTACTGAGCTTTACAGCTATACAGGCGATGACCCATCAGGTGTGCTGCAGTTTGCTACTGCTACTAAGATTGAACCAAATGTTCCTTATCTGATGAAGGCAGATGCTGCCAGCAGCGAAGCTAAGAAATTCACTGGTGTAACTGTTAAGGCTGCTACCGACCTGACTGCAGCTGGCGATGCGTTCAACTTTGTTGGTACATACACAGGTACGACTGCTACCGAGAATGACTACCTCCTGACAGCTACTGCATTTGCAAAGGCTAAGGGTGGCAACACCATCAAGGCTTACCGTGCATTCATCCAGAAGAAGGCTGCTGAGCCTGAGGCTCGTGAGCTAAAGATCTCTATCGACGGTGTCATTACTGGTATTGAGGCTATCGACGGCAAGGCTGTTAACAGCAACGCCGCTATCTATAACCTCGCAGGTCAGAAGGTGAAGAACGCTCAGAGGGGCCTCTATATCCAGAATGGCAAGAAGTACATCGTGAAGTAAAATGTAACTGATATTAATTGATTACACTAAAAAAAGAAATGAATATGAAGAAGACAGTATATATTCAGCCCCTCGTAGAGGCAATCAATGCTGAGTCAGAGAGCTTCATCGCAGCCTCTCCACTCACAGGCACCAGCATCGACGGTTTGGACATCGACGAAACGCCAACGGATGCCGAAGGTCTTTCTCGCGCCTTGGATCTTCCCTTTGAATTCTGATAACTCCGCCGAGGGGCAAGTCCCCTAAGCGTTATATAAAAAACATGCGTCCGCACTAACCTGCCGGGCGCATGTTTTTTTGTAGAGCCTCCCTGTGATTCTGCGGAGGCTCCCTGTGATTCTGCGGAGGTTCCCTGTGATTCTGCGGAGGCTCCCTGTGATTCTGCGGAGGCTCCCTGTGATTCTGCGGAGCCTCCGCAGAAATCTGTAGAGCCTCCGCAGAAATCTGGGGAGGCTCCGTAGAATTTTAGGTAGTATGTTTCTATGGTAATTGTTTGGCTGTTCCCGCCTGATATGCTCAGAACAAGGTGAGTGTGTAGAGGTAGACAACAGAGGCGGGAACGGCCAGGAGTGTGGAGTCGAAACGGTCAAGCATGCCGCCATGACCGGGCAAGATGTTGCCAGAGTCCTTGATGCCTAATGTACGCTTGAAAAGCGACTCAACGAGATCGCCCCAGGTGCCGAAGACGACCACCACCAATCCCAGTCCTGCCCATTCGTAAGCCGAAAGTCCCAGGTCGTTTACCCCGTAGTGTGTGGTGATATGCCATATCGCCACAGCCGCAGCCACTACCAGGAGTCCGCCGCCAATGCTGCCTTCCCACGACTTGCCCGGCGAGATGCGCGGAAACAGCTTGTGGCGTCCTAACAGTGAACCTACGCAATAAGCGCCGGCATCGTTGATCCACAGGAACACGAACACAGAAAGGGGCATGAGGTAGGTGTACTGGATGTCATAGCCATTGCTGCGGAAGGCCAGTACGTTGAGCAGCGACAGCGGCAACGCGATGTAGAGCTGCGACATCATGGTGTAGGCCCAGTCGTTGACAGGATCCTTGGCCTGCAGATAGAGTTCGGCCACCATCAGGTAGACGATGCTTACTAAATAGGGAATGAAGACCGTGGTCGGTGTCAGTCCGCTGTTATAGCCTGCCATGGCGAGAAACAGGTAGACGCCGGAGACCGTGCAGATGAACCGGTTGATGGTGATATACGGGCGGTCGTTCACCAGTCCTGTAAACTCCCAGATGGTCATCCCGGTGACGATGCTGAAGAGGAACACCATGGCACGCGGGTTCAGGAAGCTGGTGACGATGGCAGCAACAAAGAAGACACTGGTGATGGTTCTGATAATGAAGTTCTTCATTTTTTCTCTTCTTTGCGTGGTGTGTCTATAGTCCCAGCTCCGGGTCGCTGCCGAAGCTCTCGCCACCCGAGACGACGGTGCTTTGAATGATTTTCTGGTCGTAGCCTTTATGCATGATGCCCGTGCGGAGCAGCATGTCGCTGTAGTTAATCGTTGGAATGACGATGCCGAAGATTCCTATGCCTGCCAGTGTCCCGTCGGGATGCATGTTGTTGTACATACGTGTCGTGGCATGGAAGGCATGACGGTGGTATTTCAGCTCGTTGTATTTCTCATACATCTCGATGACTTCCTTGTTGGGTAGTTCCTCAACCGTGGTGAAGATGTTGGTCAGGTTGTTGACGGCATCATCAATGTCGTCGGTCTTGATACTGTCGTTTGCTTCCAGACATTGGTAGACGTTGTCGGTCATCTCCATCATCATCGTATCCTCGTCGGGTATGGTGAGGTGGGCAAATATCAGCAGTGCGAGAAGAATGCCGAAACCAATTGTCAGCTTGCCTAGGCAGGTGTGCCAAAACTGTTGTGCCAAAGACTCATTAGTCTTGTAATTCCTGTTCTGTGACTGAAACATAGTATATCGTTTTTTAGTGAGAAATCAAATTCATGAACTCCTGGCGTGTCTTCGCCTGATTGAACGCGCCGCTGAAGTCGCTGGTCGTTGTGATGCTGTTCTGTTTCTCCACACCGCGCATCTGCATGCACATGTGCTTGGCCTCGACGACGACCATGACGCCGAGGGGGTGGAGTGTTTGCTCTATACATTCCTTGATTTGCAGCGTGAGCCGCTCCTGCACTTGCAGCCGATGGCTGTAGATGTCGACCACGCGGGCAATCTTTGACAACCCGGTGATGTGTCCGTTGGGAATGTAGGCCACGTGTACCTGTCCGTAGAAAGGCAGCATGTGGTGCTCGCAGAGTGAAAAGAAGTCAATGTCCTTGACAATGACCATCTGGGAATAGTCTTCCTTGAAGAGGGCGTCGGTGAGCACCTTGTGGGCGTCCATCTCGTAGCCGCGGGTGAGCACCTGCATGGCTTTGGCCACGCGCATGGGCGTTTTCTGCAGCCCCTCGCGCCCGGGGTCTTCGCCCAGTAGTGTGAGAATGTCGCGGTAGTGTGAGGCGAGTTGGTCGAGTCCCTCGCGGAAGACTTCGTCTTCTGGATACATATTTAGTATTTGACAGTGATTTTTCCTTTGACGATGGAGGCGCCTGTGATGCCGATCTTCCGTACGTTCGAGAGCATTTCGTGGGCTTCTTCCATCGTGCGGTAGTTGCCCATGCGGCAGATCCATCGTGGTGAGTAGAAGTGTACGTAAACTGGCTCGTTGGGGAAATGGCTCTTCAGCAGGTTGCCCACTTGCTCAGCCTTCTGACGGTCGGCGCGTGAGTTGCCTCCGGCAAAGGCCTGCACGCGGTAGCCGTTGATTTTGACACCTCCGACCATGACTTTCCGCTGGTTGTCGGGCATCTGTGGCTCTATGGTGGCCGTGTCGGGCTTGGCAGTCTTGTCGTCCGTTTTCCGCTGTACGGGAGTAGTGGGCTGTTCCGTGGTCTTTTTGTACGTTTCCGTCACTTTTCTCTCTATAGGCAGTTCGCCCTGCTTGTTCACCAGTTCGTCAATAGCCTTGTCGTGGGTGACGGTCAGCGTTCCTTCGCCTGTTTTCCCTTTCTTCTGAATGCGTTGGGTAAAAGTCTGTGCATTGACGGCCATGAGACCGCCAATGCACAGAGCAACTATGGTAATAAGGTGCTTCATCTTACATCTTCCAAGCGTCGATGATGCCCTTGAAGTCGGCAGCCTTCAGTGAAGCACCGCCGATGAGACCACCGTCAATGTCGGGCTTGGCGAACAGCTCGGGAGCGTTCGAAGCCTTGCATGAGCCACCGTAAAGGATAGTGGTGTCGTCGGCCACGGCCTGACCGTACTTCTCGGCGATGATGCTGCGGATGTAGGCGTGAATCTCCTCTGCCTGCTCAGCGGTAGCGGTCTTGCCAGTACCGATGGCCCAGATGGGCTCGTAGGCGATGACGATCTTGCGGAAGTCCTCCTCGCTGAGGTTGAACACAGAGCCTTCGAGCTCAGCCTTCACCACCTCGTTCTGCTTGCCGGCCTCGCGCTCGTCAAGTGACTCGCCAATGCAGAAGATGACCTTCAAGCCGTTCTTCTGGGCCAGCAGCACTTTCTCCTTCAGAATTTCCGGTGTCTCCTTGTAATACTCACGACGCTCAGAGTGACCGAGAATCACGTACTGGGCACCTGTTGACTTCACCATCTCGGCGCTTACCTCACCCGTGAAGGCTCCCTTTTCCTTGTCGGCACAGTTCTCGGCACCCAGTCCGATGATGTCCTGATCGAGGAATGCGGCAATAGATGCCAAGTGAATAAACGGGGTGCAGATAACCACACCACAATTGGGCTTGTCAGCCTTCAATGTTTCATTCAGCTCTTTGGCAAGAGCGATACCATCCTGGAGATTCATGTTCATCTTCCAGTTTCCTGCAACAATTTTCTTTCTCATTTTCTTTTCCTTTTTATATTTAGGGTTTGTTTTGTCGGGTTGTTTCCGATGCAGCCATTTTGTCCACATCCATAGCCTGTCGGCCAGTGTGAGCAGCGTCAGTGGCAGTACGAACCACATGAGCAGCGCGGCAATGCGCTTTGCTACATTATCATCGGGCAAGTGGCCTATTTCCAGCTGCTCCAGCTGCATGACCGTCTCTGACTCTTGCAGCGACGGCAGGTCGTTGTGGCTCCACTTGCGAATGACGGTTCCGTCCTTTAACAGGAGCAAGCCGGGGTTGGACCGGATGATTGTCTTCAGAACAGTGCCGTCAGTTTGACAGAACGGGTATTCGGCTCCCGTCAACTCGCGCCATCGGTCCACGTTCGCTGGCGTGCTGGCTGTCAGGCAGTAGAACTGATAGTCGTGCTCGTTGGCATACTCGTAAAGCTCGTTGATAAGGTCGAGCCTAGAGTCGTCGGCCTGCTCCAGGTATGGCGATACCAGTATGAAGACGTAACCAGTGTCAGTCAACAGTGCCTCGGTGACGTCTTCGCCGTCGTCGGCGCGTTCTGCAAAGAAGTCGGCATAGGGCAGGTCTTCGCCGTTCATTGTCCGCTGCCACTGCTGGCGTAGGTCGACTCCGACATGGTAGGGCCTGAAGTCGAACAGCGGCAGATAATAGAGACTCCATGTTGCCACGCCCAGGACGAACAGCACCGAGTAGTTGATGACGATCCATTGGTTTGTCCGGCTGACGAAGCGGAACATCTCCTTGGGCCACAGCGCCACAATGACAGCACAACTGAGGAGCGCCACATTCTTCCAGAAAGTCTGCCAGTTGGTGAGCACAACGGCATCGCCGAAGCAGCCGCAGTCGCTGATGGGATTGGTCAGGGCCAACCACAATGTCAGCGGCGTCATTACTGCCATCATCAGTAAAATGCATCTCGATGTCAGCCGCCGCTGAATCGCAAACAGCAGGAAGACGCCTAAGCAGAACTCCGCTGCCGAGAGAAGAACCGACGCTCCGAGGATTGTCCAGTCGGGCAGTGTGCCCCACTGCAGTGCCTCTAAGTAGTCGTTTATCTTATACTGTGTGCCCAGAGGGTCTACGGCCTTGACAAATCCTGAGAGGATAAATGTGATGGCCAGTATTATCCGGGCTATGTTTACAACTGCTTTCTTCACTTCTTCATCTTGATGAGTCCGAAGACCGCATAGTTGATGATGTCCATGTAGTTGGCATCAATGCCTTCCGATACCAGCGTCGCGCCTTCCAGATTCTCTATTTCCTTGATACGCTCTATCTTGGTCAGGATAAGGTCTGTGTATGAACTTACACGCATGTCGCGCCACGCCTCGTCGTAGTCGTGGTTCTTGCGCTTCATCAGTTCCAAGGCTTCATGGGCGTACTTGTCATAGAGCACCATCGCCTCGTCGCTGCCCATGTCCACCGTGTCGGAATAGCCTCGCTCAATCTGTATCAGTCCGACGATGCCGTAGTTGATGAGCGCGATGAACTCAGGCCTGATGCCTTCGTCCACCAGACTCTCTTTCTTCACTTCCAGCGAACGGATGCGCTTGGCCTTGATGAACAGCTGGTCGGTGAGAGCCGTTGGTCTGAGAATGCGCCATGATGCCCGATAGTCGTGCAACTTTTTCTCGAAAAGAGCCCGACATTCGGCTATGGCCTGTTCAAATTCAGCGTTGGTTTGTTCAAACTTGTCCATATTCGGGTGCAAAGTTACAAAATAAAGTGAAAAGTGAAGAGCGAAAATTAAAAAAAATTTCACTCTTCACTTTCTTCTTGCATTTCTTTCTGTTTTTGGTGAATGTAGCGTATCTTGGCACAGAGCACTTCGAAGCGTGTCTGCAGCGAGTCACGAAGCACACGTGTCTTCGTCAGCCGTGTCAGCTCTTCAGGTGTAGCCCGTAATGCCTGCTTGTCCTGCTCTACTTGTATCTTCTGCTGCTCGTAGTCTCTTTTCACGGCTTCAAGTGTACTGTCAATGACAGCCAGTTCCTCCTGCGACCGCTTCAGCTCAACTTCCTGTTTCTGTCGCAAGGCGGCCTTGCGTGCCTCAATGGTCTTTTTCATTGAAGAGTCACCGCAGGCTATCAGTGCTACGGCCGACATCATAAGGATTGCTTTTCTGATCATAACAGCTGCAAAGTTAGCTTTTTTTTTCAAAATAGCCAACAATTCAGTTCAAATCCTTGCGTAATTATGCATTTTTTTGTATCTTTGCTGTTCAAATTCGAACAAATGACAGGTTTATGAAATTATATTCTGACGAAGAATTAGCAGATATATTAAATAAGGAGATATTCCATCAGATAGGTGACGTCAGCGACCGCCTTGGCGTAGAGTGCTATGTCGTGGGTGGATATGTGCGTGACATTTTCCTGGAACGCCCCAGCAACGATATCGATGTAGTCGTTGTGGGCAGCGGCATTGAAGTGGCGAAGGAACTGAAGCACATGCTGGGGCGCAAAGCCCATCTTTCTGTTTTTAAGAATTTCGGCACCGCCCAAGTGAAAATCAGTGAAAAGCGAGGTGGAAGTTGTGAAGAAATAGAGGTGGAATTCGTGGGAGCCAGGAAAGAAAGCTACAGCCATGACTCACGCAAGCCCATTGTCGAGGACGGCACCTTGGAGGACGATCAGAACCGCCGCGACTTCACCATCAACGCCATGGCTATCTGTCTGAACAAGGGCCGTTTTGGCGAGCTCGTCGACCCTTTCAATGGATTGGCCGACCTTGAAGACGGCATCATTGCCACGCCCTTGGAGCCCGACATCACGTTCAGTGACGACCCGTTGCGCATGATGCGTTGTATTCGCTTTGCCACGCAATTGAACTTCCGTATAGAGGACGCCACCTTCGAGGCATTGGAGCGCATGGCCGACCGCATCAAGATTGTCAGCGGCGAACGCATTGAGGTGGAGCTCAACAAGATTATCATGTCCCAGCATCCCAGTAAGGGCTTTGTCGACTTACAGCGTTCCGGGCTGCTGAACATCATCCTGCCCGAGCTTGCGGCCCTCGATATTGTAGAGCAGAAGAACGGCCGGGCACACAAGAATAATTTCTATCACACGCTGGAAGTGCTTGAAAATGTAGTCAATGCACAATTGACAACGCCCGAAGAACACGACAGCAATAATTGTGCATTGTGCAATGAGCATTGTGCATTATACTTGCGCTGGGCAGCTCTGCTTCACGACATTGGAAAGACCAAATCCAAACGCTGGGAGCCTGCCGTGGGATGGACTTTCCATAACCATAATTTTATAGGGGCGAAACAAGTGCCGGTCATTTTCCGGCGGCTTAAACTGCCGATGGGGGCTGAGATGAAATACGTGCAGAAACTCGTGGATCTGCACATGCGACCGCAGGCCATTGCCGACAGCGAGGTCACCGATTCTGCCGTACGCCGTTTGCTCAACGATGCCGGCGACGATATTGACGACCTGATGACCCTCTGTGAGGCGGATATTACTTCGAAGAACGAAGTGAAGAAGAAAATTTTCCTTGAAAACTTTCGCATGGTGCGTGAGAAACTTGCCGACCTCAAGGTAAAGGACTATAAGCGCCTGCTGCAGCCTGTTATTGACGGCAATGAAATCATGGAAATGTTCCATCTGAAGCCCAGCCGTGAGGTAGGCACGCTGAAACAGTACTTGAAGGATGCCGTCCTCGATAACCGTGTGGCTAACGAACGTGAACCCCTCATGCAGCTGTTGATGGAAAAGGCTCGGCAAATGAAACTGGTTCAGTAGCATTAGATAACGATGATTGACTATGAACGAAAGTAACAACATACCACAGGAAATGCAACGCGCAGGCGAGTCACAAGACTCGGGAATGTGGAACAAATTCTATCTGAAGGACGTGTCGTTCGTCAACTTGATGACGAAACGCATCTTCAACGTGCTCATTGTGGCTAATCCCTATGACGCCTTCATGCTGGAGGACGACGGGCGTATTGATGAGAAAATCTTTGACGAGTACATGGAGCTTGGCATGCGCTATCCGCCGTCGTTCACGCAGGTGTCGACGATGGAAGAGGCCAATGCCGTACTGCATACAACGGACATCGACCTGGTGATTTGTATGCCTGGTAATGCCGACAACGACGCTTTTACCGTGGCTCGCGAAGTGAAGGCCGCCCACCCGTCGATTCCCTGTGTCGTGCTGACGCCCTTCTCTCATGGCATCACCAAGCGCATTGAGAACGAGGACATGTCGGTGTTCGACTACGTCTTCTGTTGGCTGGGTAACACCAACCTCATCATGTCGATTATCAAACTCTTGGAGGACAAGATGAACATCGAGCACGATATTCGCGAGGCCGGTGTTCAGATGATTCTGCTGGTGGAGGACAACATCCGCTTCTACTCCTCGGTGCTGCCCAATCTCTATAACTATATTCTTGCGCAGTCGAAGCGGTTCTCGACCGAGGCCCTGAACCCCCACGCCGCCGCACAGCGCAAACGTGGCCGCCCGAAGGTGGTGCTGGCCACGAACTACGAGGAGGCCATGGCGCTCTACGAGAAGTATGCTGAGAACACGCTCGGCGTCATCAGCGACACGCGTTTCCCGATGCACAGCACGCCGGGGCGTCTCTCGCACGTGGAGGAGGGTGACCCGGAGGCAGGTCTGAAACTGTTGCGCGAAATACGCAAGCGTGATGAGTACGTGCCGCTGATACTCGACTCGAAGGAGGCTGTTAATGCCGAGAAAGCCCGTGCTGAGGGATTCCACTTCATAGACAAGAACTCAACGAAGATGAACGTCGACCTGCACCACCTGATGGAGGAGCACATGGGCTTCGGCGACTTCATCTTCCGCGATCCTGTGACGAAGCGCGAGATAGCCCGCATATCGAGCCTCAAGGACCTGCAGGACAACATATTCAAGATTCCCGCCGACTCGCTGTCGTTCCACGTCATGCGCAACAACATGAGCCGCTGGCTGACGGCACGTGCCATCTTTCCCGTGTCGGCCTTCCTGAAGCACGTCACGTGGCACAAGCTGCAGGACATTGATGCCCACCGTCAGATCATCTTCGATGCTATCGTGCAGTATCGCCGCATGAAGAACATCGGCATCGTGGCCGTCTTCGACCGTCTGAAGTTCGACCGCTATGCCCATTTCGCCCGCATCGGCGAAGGCTCTCTTGGCGGCAAGGGACGTGGCCTCGCCTTCCTCGACCGCATCATCAAGCGACACCCCGAACTCAATCAGTTTGAAGGCGCAGAGGTGTCAATCCCCAAGACCGTCGTGCTCTGTACCGACTTCTTCGACGAGTTCATGGAGCAGAACAATCTCTATCCCATCGCCCTCAGCGACGCACCCGACGAGGTCATCCTGCAGCACTTCCTGCGTGCACAACTGCCCGACTCGCTGATAGCCGACTTCTTCACATTCTTCGATGCCGTGAAGTCGCCCATTGCCGTGCGCTCGTCGTCGTTGCTCGAGGATAGTCACTACCAGCCCTTTGCCGGTATCTACTCTACATACATGATTCCTTATCTGGAAGACAAGTACGAGATGCTGCGCATGCTGGCCTGTGCTATCAAGGGCGTCTACGCCTCGGTCTACTATCGCGACTCCAAGGCCTATATGATAGCTACGCAGAACGTCATCGACCAAGAGAAGATGGCCGTCATCCTGCAGGAGGTCGTGGGCCAGCAGCATGGCGACAGTTATTATCCCACGTTCTCGGGTGTGCTCCGTTCACTTAACTACTATCCCATCGGCGACGAGACCGCCGAGGAGGGTATTGCCTCGTTGGCCTTGGGACTCGGCAAGTATATCGTCGACGGAGGCCAGACGCTGCGCGTATCGCCCTATCATCCTACGCAAGTGCTGCAGACCTCGGAGATGGAAACGGCCCTGCGCGATACGCAGACTCGCTTCTATGCCTTGGACATGAGCGCACCTCCCTCAAACTCCCCCCATGCTTGGGGTGAGAATCAGAAGGGAGAGGTCGACGACGGCTTCAATATCAAGAAACTGCGTGTGAAGCAGGCTGACCAGGACGGTGCGCTGACTTATATCGCCTCGACTTTCGATCCTGTGGATCAGGTCATCCGCGACGGTATCTACGAGGGCGGTCGCAAGGTTATCACTTTCTGCGGCGTGCTGCAGCAGGGCATCTTCCCACTACCCGAGCTGTTGCAGATGGTTCAGAAATATGGCTCTGAGGAAATGCGCCGCCCTGTGGAAATTGAACTGGCTTGCAACCTGAATCCCCCCTCTTCCTATCCCCAAAACGGGGAAAGTGCGAAGGGTGCTACGGGCGAGCTCTACCTGCTGCAGATACGTCCCATTGTTGACTCCAAGCAAGTGCTCGACGTCGACCTGCAGCAGATACCCGACGAGCAGTGCCTGCTGCGCTCCGACAATTCGCTGGGGCACGGCATTTCCGAGGACGTCTGCGACGTGGTCTACGTTAAGGCCGGCGAGGACTTTACGGCCGCCAACAATCCCACTATCGCCTCGCACATAGAGAAAATCAACCAGAAGTTCCTGGACGAAGGGAAAAGCTACGTCCTCGTGGGACCTGGCCGATGGGGCAGCAGCGACTACTGGCTCGGCATACCCGTGAAGTGGCCCCACATCTCGGCGGCTCGTGTCATTGTGGAGGCCGGTTTGAAGAACTATCACGTCGACCCTTCGCAGGGTACGCACTTCTTCCAGAACCTCACGTCGTTCGGCGTTGGCTATTTCACCATCAACACCTATACTGGCGACGGCATCTTCCAGCAGTCGGTACTCGACCAGATGCCTGCTGTTGATGAGACAGATTATGTGCGCCACGTGCGCTTTGAGAAACCGTTGAAAATCATGATGGACGGCAAGAAGCAGACAGGCGTCGTGCTACTGCCGGAGTGACAACCGTAAAAAAATAAAGAACGTATGAAAAGTACGCTGACGATGCTGACAGTCATGCTGCTGACAGGTATGCAGACAATGGCAGAAAACTGGATGAAGCAACTGCCTGATGAGGCGTATGTTGCAATGGTGTCAATACCTGGCGCACACGATGCCGCAACAGGATGTGGTTGGGCCGACGGATGGGCCGACTTGGGCGATCAGCTGGCCCGTACGCAGGATTTGGATTTGTCGCAGATGTGGCAGCTGGGCGTGCGGGCCTTCGACTTGCGGCCTTGCGTCTACGAAGACTACATGAATATCAACCACGGCATGGTGCCTACGGCCATGACCTTTGAACGAGCCTTGCAGACGTTGTGTGACTCATTGCGGGCCAACCCGTCGGAATTCATCGTCGTCCACTTGTTGCACGAGCAGGATGGCGACCAGGTTTCCGACGTCTATAATGCACGCATCCAGCAGCTGTTAAGAAAAGATGACTTGAAGGATTTCCTCGTTGACTTCAGGGCCGACTTGAAAGTGGGTGACATGCGCGGCAGAATGCTGGTTCTCAGCCGCGACAAGTATGCCGATGCCCCCGTCACGGGCGCTTTCTTTGACGGATGGACAGGCAATATTGACTGGGCAAAGCAGATAGCAGCCAGAATCATAGGGTCTGACAAGCAGGCGACGAAGATGGTCGTGCAGGACTACTCCGATACTCACGAGTCGGGCGGCGTGTCCAAAAAAGTGCAGGCACTGAAGCGCTTGCTGGAGTTCTCTGCCAAGCAGAATCCCAAACGGGCAGAAGACATCCGCTGGTTCTTCAATTTTGCTTCCGCTTATTCGCTGGTGGAGTCGCTGTTCGGATTCGAAGTTTCGTCGAGCAATGGCTATCGCGACAATGCCACCTACACCCACGGTGCCATCATCGATTTCCTAAACAAGAAGTCTGGGCCGGTGGGAGTCGTCCTCATGGACTTCGTGGGTGTCGATAAAAGTGGCGACTATGAGGTGCGAGGCAAAGAGGCGCTCGACCTGATAATCGCCAATAATTTCAAATACTTGGATAATACGTCGGGGCTTAAGACACCGCCGGCATCTGCCACTCATCATGCCTCCCAGCTGTTCACGCTTAATGGAACAGCTGTACGGTCGCCGGAGCGTCGTGGCCTGTATGTTGTGCGCGGGATTGACGGCCAGGTCAGGAAAGTGCTCCGATAGGTGCTTGCGGGCTCGTGCTCAGAACTCGACAAGGATGCGGAACACCTTGCCGGGGTTCTCGCTCCACCAGCGCATTGTGTCAAGCGCTTCCTCGGGCTTGATGACTTTGGTGATGAGTTCGTCCGTGGGGCAGTCGTTATTCTCCAGATAGCGTATCACGGCGCGGAAATCCTGCGGCGTGGCGTTGCGTGAGCCGCGGATGTCCAGCTCCTTCTGCACGAAATATTTAGTCTGTAGCGACACCTCCGACTTAGCGTATCCGATGCAGGCCACGCGCCCCGTGAAGGCCACCTCGTTGATAGCCATCTGATAGGTAGGCACGCTGCCCACCGCCTCGATAATCACGTCAGGGCCGAAGCCTCCCGTCAGCTCTTGAAGCCGCTGGTGGGCATTCTCGCTCTTGGTGTTGACAGCGTAGGTGGCCCCCATCTTCTTGGCCAGTGCTAATTTCTCGTCGTCTATGTCGGCGGCAATGACTGTTGCACCGCGCAGTGCAGCCCGCACGATGGCGCCCATGCCCACCATGCCGCAGCCGATGACCATCACCGTGTCCACGTCGGTCACCTCGGCGCGGCTTACGGCGTGGAATCCCACCGACATCGGCTCCACTAGGGCCGTCACCTTCGGCGAGAGACTGCCGGCAGGGATGATTTTCTGCCATGGCAGCACGATGTACTCCTTCATGGCACCGTTGCGCTGCACGCCCAGCGTCTCGTTGTGTTCGCAGGCGTTCACCCGTCCGTTGCGGCACGAGGCACACTTCCCGCAGTTCGTATAAGGGTTGCACGTCACCACCATGCCCTGCTTCAGCGTCTCGGGCACGCCCTCGCCTACGGCCTCTATCGTGGCGCCCACCTCGTGGCCGGGTATGACAGGGTTCAGGGCCATCGTGTTGCGCCCCATAAACGTATTGATGTCACTGCCGCAGAAGCCGACGTAGCATAACTTAAGCATCACCTCCCCCTGGCCGGGAGCCTGGGGTTCCTCCGTCTCAATCACGTTCAGCTCTTGACTGTGTGTAATCTGTATTGCTTTCATCGTGTAAATAATATCATTTGATAATTGTTCGTATCGCTGATTGTTTATCACTTACCAGTCATCGTCCTCATTGCCCACGATACCGTTTTTAACAGCTTCCTCAATCTTGTCGATGATGGCGTTGGAATAGGCATGGGTCATCACAAGTGCCTTTGAGCAGGTACGCTTCTTGTTGTCTTTCTCCACAAAGGGATAGTGTTTGACGATCTCCCACTGCTCGTCATAGAGACGGCGGTCGGTATTGTCGCCCTTCATTCGCTTGCCGTCGCTGTAGATGTTCTGATTGTTCTGACGGTTGTCGCTATTGTCGGCGAGTGCTCCCAGCCATCCGGCATCTTCAGCCTTCAGGATATCATAGTTCTGAACGGTATAGGTCACACGCACCTTGCCCTCCTTGATATCGATCTTGATGACGGGCGTGATGCTCACCACATAACGGTTCAGCGTACCCGTATGGTCGGCAATGGCGTCGATGGTCGACGAGATGATGATACATCCTGCATCCTTGTCGTTCAGCGTAATGGCCTGCTTGTCCTTGAAAGTAGCCGTCACCCAGTAGTTGACAGCAATATAGAGCTGCTCTTTCGTCTTGCCGGGGGCCTCGATAATCTGCTGGTAGGAGAGCGACTCGTTCTTGTCGAACTTCAGCTGTTTGGCCAGGTTGGCAGCGGCATCGAGCCATTTGTCACCATATTTTTCCTTGGCATATTTCTCCAAATCAGCGGCTTTCATCACTTGAGCCTGAGCATTCACAGCACCGCAAAGAAGGATGGCGGTGAGCATCCAGCTCACTATTTTTTTCATATATGATCAATAGTTATTCTCTATTTCTTAATGAGCGAAGCAATCCAGAGGATGGCGACGGCACCAACGATGGCAGTACCAAGTTGACCAAGAATGCCGCCCCATTCGATGCCAAGCTGTGAGAACAGCCAGCCACCAAGGACTCCACCGAAGAGACCAAGCACAAGATTCATGATGAAGCCGAAACCTCCGCCCTTCATCAGCTTGCCAGCACAGAAACCGGCAAGACAACCAATGATAATCGATCCGATAATTCCCATATTCTTTTGTGATTTTAGTTATTATTTGCGTGCAAATATAAAGAGATTATTTGGAATAACCAAAAAAAAGAAAGATGTTTCTTTGTTTTTTCGTAAATTTTACACACAAAACAACGAATGTGTAAGAAGAAGCACGAACCAGGCGGACGGCTGGAAATGTATAAAAAAACATAAAAATGGGGGCTGTGGAGCTACATTTCTTTGGGACTTTATGCTGTCCGTAACCCACGAAGTCGGATTCTCAGCCGTTAGCGAGTGTAAATGGGGTCTGATATTGCCAAAGAGAAAAATGGAGGCGCCGCAGTTTTCAACGGAGCCTCCGCGTGTTTGTCCCAGGCCGTGGGATATTTGTCCCAGGCCGTGGGAATTTTCTGGGAAGCCTCCACAGAATTACAGGGAGGCTCCAGAGAAAACTGTAGAGGCTCCACAGAAAATGAAAAATTGACAGAGACTCATTTTGTATTAAAGATTTTGTTATTAATGCCTCTTTTTGCGAAATTGCGGTTAAAAGTTTGCTGATTTTGAAATTTTTTTGGAAAAAAAAGCGTATAATTGAAAAATATTTTTTATTTTTGCAGTTGACCAAACCAGTCACACGTGACAGAGCAGGTCATATCATCAATGGAATTCAGAGGCCGACGATGCCGTTTGTAGGGTAGGCCGATGGGAAAGGCGTTTACGGACGTTATCATTCTGTGTGTTCAAACTTCGCACCTTTGAATTGAGAACAGGGATGGACGAGAAGTTAGAAACTCCCATGCCTTTTTATTTCTATCAACCTAAGTCGAATTACTAACCGCTGAATTTGGGAGTTCAGGAGGCAACTAAAAAGAAACAAAAAATGAAACTTACACAATTGACTGTTACTTTGGCTGCATCATTAGTTTTATTATCGTGTGGAAATAAGACAGACCAGCTTCAACGGCAGGTTGACTCGCTACAGACGGCTCTTCAGCAGCGCGATAGCGACTATGCCAGTCTTCACGAATTTGTAACGATAGTCAGTGACGGTTTAGACAGTATTCAGGCTCAAGAGGACGGCATATTCCGTCGTAATCCGGAAAGTCCATTACCCGACCGTAACCAGCTGAAGCGTTCGCTTTCAGAGCTGAAGGAGACTCTGAGGCTGCAGCGTGAGAAGATAAGCAAACTGGAAAAAGTTCTGGTCAACGGACGGGGCGACACCAAGAAATTGCAGACCATCATTGCTGCCCTGAAACAGCAGATAGAGCAGAAGGATGCACAAATAGCCGATTTGATGAAGCAGTTGGAACAGAGCAACCTGTCGGTGGAACAACTGACACGGAAGGCAGCCGAACAGGCATCGCAAATCGCACAACAGGAAGAGGTGATGCAAGCACAGGATCAGGCTCTCAATGAGGCGTTCATTAGAATAGGATCTAAGAGTGAGTTGAAAGCCGACGGTCTGCTGTCAGGGGGCTTTCTCAAGAAGAAAAAGGTGAACTATGATGACATAGACCTCAGCGTTTTCCAAAAAATAGATATCCGTCAGACCACCACAATCTCGATACCTTCCAAATCGCCAAAGCTATACACCAATGCCCCAGCCGACTCGTATAGTTTGGAAAAAGAAGGTAGCAACTCCACACTTGTCATTACCGACCCCACGCGTTTCTGGGCATATTCAAACATACTGATTATCCAAACGAACTAATTCTGCAGCTATGAGAAAACTCTTCTTTTTCCTACTTTTATCCTTTAGCGTCACGGCTTGGGCACAGCAGATGGAACACAAAGTGCAGCGTGGCGAAACCTATGCGTCTATTGCCCAGAAGTATGGAGTGACGGAAGCGGCACTACGCAAGGCTAATGGAAACAAGGCTACAGCCTATGTAGGTATGACAATCAAGATTCCCCAAGCCAAGACTACGACGGCAGTAAAGAATCAGCAAAACACCACTCAGGTGACTGCTGTTTCAACTAATCAGCCAACTGCAGTTCCGAAAAAAGAGAATGCAAAACCGGTAAAAGTAGAAAAAACAATTGCTTCCACAAAACGCTCCAAATTGACGGACGAAGAACGTGCAGAAAGGAAAGCACGTCGCAAAGCGCGTTGGCAAGCTTTCGGTTCTGCGCTCAGCGGTGTCGGAAAGGCACTCAGTGCCACCGCTTCGGGACTTGCAGCTGCTAATGATGTCAGTCAGAACGGAGGCTCTACACTTGATGCGATTAACAGCGGGTTGACAGGGGCAGGCAATTCTCTTCAAGGCAATGAATATGAACCTGCTCAGAGAGAGTATTCAACAGCTCGTGTTCCAAATTCCCAAAACCCGCAAATTGCTTCTTTGGAAGCGCAGATAAGAAGGTTGAAGATTGAATATAACGATTTGAAGGCACAATATGATGCCGTAGGCGATCAGGCTCGTCAAACCAATAAAGCAAAAATGGATCAGCTAAATAATATGTATAGGCAGACAAAGCCTAAAACATCTGGATATGATCCGAAAGCTATACATTCAAGCGGTACAAGTTACTATGCTTTAACGAGAACTACTTCCCGAGATATAAAGGCAAAATCTATTGTAGGTGAAATAGGAGCAAGAAACAGACAAGCTTCGAATAATCAGGGGGCAATAGCAAAACAAATGTCGGACTTGGCTATGGAGATTTATAGATTAGAGAACCAGCTGGCTGAGTTAAAAGGGCAGAGTACTGGATACAACGATAATAGCAACACCAATTCAGAGAACTCAATCCATGCTAAACATGCAAAGAAAATAAAATGTACTATTTGTAATGAAACCGGCAAATGTAAAACATGCGGCGGCCGAGGCTGGAGAGCTAAAAAAGCAGGAATATACGAAGATTGTAAAACATGTCATGGTAACGCTCGATGTAGCAATTGTAACGGTAAAGGCTATCGTTATATAGAACATGGATATAAGGTAGATTAACTGTCGCCTAACATGAAAGGCCCCTCCACTTTTTAGGACAACTCTTCTATGTTGCCTTACAAATAATTGGAAAGAAAGATAGAAGAGTAGTCTCCTATGGGGGGGGGCAGGGGGCTTGGGGACAGGCTTGGCCCATTGTTTTGTTTAAGTCGGAATCACGGGGTCTCTAATTTTGCGCTCTGATAGAATATATCCGTGAAGAATTTGCTTTATTACGGCCAAATCCCTACCTTTGTTGTCAGAAGGAGGAAGAGGCCGGCAGGAAAGGGAACCTATCCGTGGGGTCAACAGTCCTTTAGA
>JAFYDA010000016.1 GCA_017545045.1 Prevotella sp.
TCATCGTCGACTTCACCGAACGCACCAGCGCCTCCGCCGACACAAACTCCGTATAGACCATCGAGGCACCGAACCGTTTGCAAAGCAAGCGGAAACCAATGTCTGTCACGTCCTCCATAGGAGCGAGGAACAGCGGACGATAGCCGAAGTCAATGTTACCGATTTTCATAGATTGTTAAGAGGTGAGGGCTAAGGACAAGGGGCAAGAGATTACTCTTTAGGCGAGAGGGACAAGGAGCAAATTCAAGCAACGCTAATCTGCAAAGCCATTCTCTTGCCCCTTATCTCTTGTCCCTTGTCCCTTTCTAATATTTCATTGTATACACAACCGACTTTCCATTCTTATCCGTCACCGTCATGCTCTCCACAGCACCATCTTGCCGTGCCTTCGCATCTACGGTATACGTGTTGTAACGACCGGTGGCCTTCTTGATGACACTCGTCTGGCGCGCTAGCTTGAAGAACGAGAGCAACATCAGCGGGTCGCATTGCTCCACGCCCTCGATGAGCTGGTTCACGTCCACACTCGTTCCACGAGCGTCGATATTCGAGTATTCCAGGTCGTACTTCTCGTATTGTCGGCTGCCGTTGCTGAAGGTTCTCACCACAGCGATGCTGTCAGCCTTGTGCGCCTCATCGGCATAGAGTTGGTATTTTCCGTTGTAGTAGACGCCATAAGTAGTGATGAATCTGCCCATCACCATATTCACCATCAGCGCATTCTCCAAACTGATGTTGTAGAGGCCGTCGGAGAATGCTGCGTATGCACCTTCATGCTTCACCGAAGCATACTCGCTCTTTCCGCTGAGGGCTTGCTTGTGCATCGTGGCTTCGCCCGTGTTTTCGAATCCCGTGAACAGGCGGGGAATCAGAATCACATTCTTGATGCCGTTGAAGCGCGAGTCTTCCATCTGCCCCCTCATCGTCAGGTCGTTCACGGTATAGGTGGTGTCGCTATAGGCAAACACATTCTTCAGCGTGTTGAACGTCACCGTCATTGTGCCGTTGCTCTGCTCAGCGTATGAAATACCCATTTCGAGGTCTTTCTGTCCACCCTTCATCGTGATGTGAGTGGGTCGCGACATCTCGTCCCACGCGATGTTGATGAGGCTGCCGTCGGAGCCTTCTATCTGCTTCACCAGCGGAGCGCCGCCCATCGTGCCGTCCAAGCGCGTAGCCAGCTGCTGGTAGGCGAATGTGGCATATGCCTCCTCGTCGGTGCCGGTCAAAGACACGCGGTAGTAGGCCTCACGCATCTTGCCCGTTGTGTTGGGTTCCAGCGTCACGCCCATCTTCACAAACTGCTCTCCTTTGCCCGATGTCGGCCCGTTGAACTGCACCCAAGGCGATGTTCCCATATAGGCAGAGAGGGCCCAACTGCCAGAGCTGTAGAACGCCAAGCTGTCCTCCGTCTCGTTGGCATACTTCACGCCCATATACGAGTCACCCGTCCTTGGCTTCTGCAGCTGTATGAAATAGCTTTTCGAGGGTTCGGCTTTGTCGCAAGCTGCGAGCAGCACGGCAGCCGTCAGCGCGCCTGTCAGCGTCTTTATTGTCTTCGTTGTCTTCATCTTTCTACTGTTTTTTGTTTCCATTTGATGGTTCAAAGTTTACTGGTTGCAAAGATACTAATTTTTTTTGAAAACGAAACACGATTATCCCCCAACATCTGAAAAAGAAAGACAGAAAGCATTTTTTCTTTTTGAAAAAACACTACAAATTCTTGTCAACTTTTCCATGCAATCTAGAAAAGAAAACTGTAAAATATCTTTACTTTCACCCTTTTCCGCCCTCACTTTTCTTCGGCAATTTTGTCATTTGGGGCTTTTGAGGTTGTCATTTGTGGCCTTTGACCTTGTCATTTGTGGCATCTGAGCCGCTCAAATGCCACAAATGAGAGCCTAATAGCATAGCTTTAACAACCCCAAAGCACCGTTTTCGAGGGTTAATAAAATGTAAGAAAAACGGAAGTGTTTGGTTATCAACGACTTCCAAAAATGCCAATTTTTTGCGTTTTTCACACCAAAACTTATCCCAGTTCAAACAATGGCCCGTTTTTAGAGTCCAAAATTCAGAATTTTCTTGACAAAAGAAGTCGATGGCTGCCACATGGTGGACGATAGACTCCACATAAGCAGCGGGAGCCTTTACTTCAGCAAATGATACGCTCCGCCTGAGAGCGGACGAACGACACCCTTCATTTCCAACGTGAAGAGGAGGGCGCTGAGTGGTCCGATGGCGATGTTGGTTTGCACGGCGAGCATGTTGATTTGCAGGTCGTTGTTTTTCTGAAGGACGTCCACTATGCGTTGCTCGTCGGGCGACAGCTCGGGGAAGAGTTGCCGCTCGATGCCCAGTTGCTGCGCCTTCTCGCGTTTGACATCGTCTTCCCACCCCATAGCGCGCACGAAGTCTTCGGCAGAGGTGATGAGAGCCGCACCGTTGTCGCGAATCAGGTTGTTGCAGCCTTCGCTAAAAGGAGCACCCACGGCACCCGGAAAAGCAAACACGTCGCGCGAGTAGTCGCGGGCGATGCGTGTGGTGATGAGTCCTCCGCCGTGAGCGGCACTCTCTACGAGGATGCAAGCATCAGACAAGCCCGCCACAATGCGGTTGCGGCGCACGAAGTTGCCCTTGTCTGCATTGGTGTGCGACGGATATTCGGTGAGCAATCCGCCCTGCATGAGCATCTTCTTGGCAGTTTCGAGGTGGCGCTGGGGGTAGAGATTGTCGAGTCCGTGAGCCAGCACAGCAACAGTATCGTATCCATTTTCGAGCGCGTGCCGATGGGCGCAGATGTCGATGCCGTAAGCCAATCCGCTGATGATGAGCATGTGTGGGCAGAGTGCCCTCAGCTCGTTGACGAAGCGGCGCACGAGGTCTTGTCCGTAGGTGGTGCAGAGGCGGGTGCCCACAATACTAATGACGCGCTTCTGATTGAGGTCGGCATTGCCTTTGTAGTAGAGCACGAGCGGGGCATCGGGGCATTCGCGTAAGCGTAGCGGATAGCGCGAGTCGTTGAGGGCGAGCACCCGAATGCCATTTTCACGTGCATAGTGGTATTCGTCTTCAGCGCGGTGGAGAGCCTCATCAAGGTCGGTAAAGATTTCGGCTTTGTTGCTCAAACGAATGTCGGGGAAAAGTTCGGCAAGCTGGTTGCGCTTCTCGATGACGGCAGTTGCCGACCCCAATCGGCGATAGAGTTCGAGCACGACCGTCTGCGGACAGCCAGAAACGCGTGTCAGCGCGATGGCGTTAAGGGCTTCTAGGGAGTTGTTCGTTTCGTTATTATTCATAAGGAGAATGAGCTACGGATATTGTTTTAGGCACGGAGAACACGGGGGTTATTCCCCTTCGGGGGAGGCTATGAAGGGGGCAAACACCCTATCGTAGTCTTCAGAGGGGGCAAGACGGCCATTGACGAGGCACACGAGTTCCACTTTGGCACGCAAGCAGAGTTTCTCGTCGCTGGCGCGAAAGATGTCTTGATGGAAGATGTAGCGAATGCCTTCTTTGGTGAGCGCGAGTCGAGAGATGAACCAGTCGTCGCAACGCAAGGGAACCTTGAATTGGAGGTTCATACGGGCGACAACGGGGTCGACGCCTTGCAGATGAAGTTGTGAGAAACTGACGCCCAGCGAGCGCAGGAAGAGGTGGCGTGTGTGCTCGATGTAATGCAAATAGTTGGCATTGTTGACGATGCCTTCGATGTCGCATTCGTAGTCGCGCACTTCCATTCGGGTTTCGAAAATATAGTTCATGGGTGTTGGGTATTGGGTGATAGGTGATAGGTGATGGGTGATGGGTGATGGGTGATGGGTGATTAGGGTTTTTGTTTCAGATATTCGTATCCGAACCGGCAACGGAGGCAGTCTTTGCGGTCGCAATATTCCTTTTTCAGTTGGATGAGGGCTTGTGAGTCGGCTGCAGACTTCACATCGATGCCGCACTCGCTCCATAGGCGGGTGATATGATTGTGCTCTGCCTTGAGTTGTTCGAGCAGGTCGAAGGCGCGGTCGCA
>JAFYDA010000113.1 GCA_017545045.1 Prevotella sp.
ATCGATTTCTTCGACTTCCATGCATCACTATATGGGAATGAGAAGATAACTTCGCAATATGCTGATTTGATGGAGCGTTTCTTGGCATTGCTGGAACGTGGAGATTTCCGCAAGAACCGCGACATCGGCTACTATGCTGACAAGCTTTGCGTCACCACGAAATATTTGTCGGAAGTGTGCAAGAAGGTAAGCGGTTTTCCTGCCAACTACTGGATTAACCGATACACGGTGCTTGATATTAGTCGCCAGTTACGAGACAAGAAACGCTCATTCACCGAACTCACCTACCTATACGGTTTCTCATCTCCCAGCTACTTCAGCCGCTATGTGCAGAAGTATCTTGGTGTCTCACCTACAGACTTTAGGAAGTAGAGGGTTCAGAGAACTTCATACAACAATCTGAAACAATGAAACGAATCTGCTATTTATTATTACTATTGACAGCTACTATTGCAAGTCAAGCTCGTAATGAGCGTAAAGAACTGTTGCTGAATGATGCCTGGACCATTCGCCCCATCAGTGACCCTACGCCTACGGCAAAGAGCGCGGCCGTCACGCTGCCGCACACATGGAATGCCACTTACACCAAGGGAACACATTATAACCGCGAGACGATGGTGTATAGTCGGACACTGGCTGTGACACCTCAGATGGCCGAAGGACGGCTGTTCTTATATTTCGAGGGTGTGAACTCTGTGGCCGACGTCTTTGTAAACCGTAAGACCATCGGACAACACAAGGGTGGCTACACCGCCTTCTGCCTGGAGATAACCGACCATGTACATATTGGCGACAACACCATTGAGGTGTGGGCCGGCAATGCTTTCCGTACAGACGTGCTACCCATCTCGGGCGACTTCAATGTCTATGGCGGCATTCATCGGCCCGTTCACCTGATTGTCACGGGCAAAGATTGCATCTCGCCGTTGTTTTACGGTTCACCAGGCATACTGGTTCATCAGAATAAGGCCAACGAGGCACAGGCCGCAATAACCGTTGAGATCATCCTTTCCCTGAAAAGTGGGAAGCAAGGACTAAGACTATACGCCCAGGTAACAGACATGCAGGGGAGGTTAGTGGCATCGGGAGAGGCTGCGGCAAACAGTGACTGCGTCAGCCTGCCAATGACAATCACCAAGCCGATACTTTGGCATGGTCGGCAGAATCCGTATCTATATAACGTCAAGGTAGAACTAAAGGACGGCGAGCATGTCTTGGACAGCCAGACTGTGCAAACAGGATTGCGCTATTTCAGCGTAGATGGCGAAAAGGGTTTCTTCCTGAACGGGCAGAGCTATCCACTGCGTGGCTTCAACCGCCATGAGGATGTCGACGGCAAGGGCAGCGCACTGACAGCTGAGGATCACGAGCTCGACATGCAACTCATCAGCGAGACAGGTGCCACGTTCATCCGTCTGTCGCACTATCCGCAGAGCAGCTGTTTCTATGACCTTGCCGATCGTCAGGGCATGGTACTCTGGAGCGAGATACCGCTCGTAGGTCCAGGCGGATATGACTTTACGGGATATGTGAAGAATGTGGAGGAGAATGCCCGGCAGGTAGCACTCGAAATGATCTATCAGAACTACAATCACCCTTCGGTATGCTTCTGGGGGCTTTTCAACGAACTACTCGTTGACGAAGGCCGTTTCCGCGAGTGGGATTATCCCGTAGACTTCATTCGTTCATTGAACACGCTGGTGAAAGAGGCTGACCCTTCGCGGCTCACCACCTTTGCCACCTGCGTGTCCCATGCCCATTACCTTGGCTGCAGCGACTTGATGGCCTGGAACAAATATTTCCGTAAACCGGGTAATGAGTCAAAAGTACGGCAGTTCTATGAAGAAGCACGACAGACTACTGCCGGGCAGCCCCTTGGCATCTCAGAGTATGGAGATGCCGGCAGCATCAACATCCACAATGATCCGCGCTATGACCGTGTGCGAGATCATGCAGAGAACTACCAGCTGCTCACCCACGAAGGCTACTGGAAAGCCATCAAGGACATGGACTGGCTCTGGTGCAAAACGATTTGGCAGCTCAGCGACATGCAGTCCAGCATACGCCATGAGGGAGATCGGGATGGTGTGAACGATAAGGGAATGGTGACCTACGACCGCAAGACTCGAAAAGACATTTATTATTTCTACAAGGCACAATGGAATCCGGAACCGATGGTATATATCACAGGGCGACGCTTTGTAAACCGCAAACACGATCTTACTGATGTTAAAGTCTATACAAACCAGAAGGAAGCCATTCTCTACGTTAATGGCCGCAAAACAGGAAAAGCTAAAGCCGATGATATTCACCGCATTGTCTTCAAGGACGTGCAACTCAGCGAAGGCGAGAACCATATCATGGTCAGGGCTGGAAAAGTGATGGATGAGTGTTCATGGACGTTGAGAACAACTGACCGTGAGCCGATGGCGCACTATCTTTTTGCCTATTTCAACAATAACACCGCTGAGGGGCAGCAGGTGTGCTATGCCGTGAGCGACGATGGGGTGAACTTCATACCTCTGAATGACGGGCGGCCCGTCATTGCCAGCGATAGCATAAGCCGTTCTGGCGGTGTCCGCGACCCACATATATTAAGAGGTGGCGATGGATGGTTCTATCAGGTGCTGACCGATATGGATATGTCTAAGGGCAAGTGGACGTGCCAAGGCGTCGTCTTGCTGCGCTCCCGAGACCTCATCCATTGGCAGCACCACACCGTGCACTTCCCAGAACGCTATCAGGGTACGCCGTTCGCCAATGTCAATGCTGTCTGGGCACCGCAGACCATCTTCGACCCATCGGTCAAGAAACTGATGGTCTATTTCTCGCTCCACTCCGAAAAGGACGGTCCCTTCCCACAAGATGCAGTCTATTATGCCTATGCTAACGGAGATTTCAGTAACTTAGAAGGAGAACCGCAACCATTGTTCACCTATCCACATCCAACCATTGATACCGATATTGTGCAGGACTCCACTGGTCTTTACCATCTGTTTTTCAATACATGGGGTAGCCCAGATGGCCTTCAACGCCGGCAGTATGAGTTCCGCGACTTACACAATCAAAAATCGTGGACGCTTGTCTCAGGTCATCAGCAACCTACGAAGTTGAATTCTGAAGGCTCTACCTGCTATCAGCTTCTCGACGGCACGTGGATGCTTAGCTACGACTGTTTCAAGGACGGCGTTTACCAGTTTTGCCGCACCAAAGATTTCCGCGACTATGAGCTTGTACATGAGACCAAAACCGAAGGTAAATTCACCCCTCGTCATGGTGGTATCATTCAAATTACGGATATGGAATACCAACTATTACAAAAAACTTATGGCAGACATAAAAATTTGAGATGACAGTGATGAAACAACTACTGAGATTATGGATTCTTACAGTCGTGTTGTCTGTATGTAATGCAAATGTATGTGCACAATTACCTGCTTCATTGAAGGCTGGTCCGCAATATATGCCGGCAGAAATATCCCCCATTGTGGCACCCTTTGACGTTAGTGGCATCAACCGCCCCGCGTTTGCTCAGCGTATGGCGACAGTAAAGATGAACCGAGAAGGACTCTCCACTAAGGCCATTCAGGCGGCTATCGACAAGATGAACCGACGCGGTGGAGGGACGGTGGTTATACCCGACGGTCAATGGCAGTCGGGACGTATTGAACTGAAGTCGGGAGTCTGTCTGCACCTCAGTGATGGTGCGGTGCTAACGTTTAGCGGTGAAATCAGGGATTACCTGCCAGCCGTTCAGACCCGCAACGAGGGCTACGATGTATTGTCGCTTGGAGCGATGATATACGCAAATGGGGCAGAGAACATCGGTTTGACAGGACGAGGGCACATCGTGGGACCAACGACCGACTGTGAGATTTACGTAGAAAACCAGAAATATCTCATACTAGAGGAATGTGTAGATATCACAAAACCCGTCAGCGAGCGGTTGTGCGACGGTCAGGAAGGCAGGCCTGTGTTGCTTCCGATGACGGTGGCACCCGTCAACTGCAAGAACATCCTGATTGAGGGTATCACCATCGACCAAGGGCTGTTCTGGAACATCGTACCGCAGTATTGTGACAATGTGATTATCCGCGGTGTGACGATAAATAGCGCCGGACATGGACGCACCGACGGCATCGACATCGAGTCTACAACTAATTCGCTCATAGAGTACTGCGAGCTTGATTGCGGAGACGACTGCTACACCATCAAGTCGGGGCGTGGTGAAGACGGTGTTAAGACCGCCCGTCCATCTGTTGGCTGCGTCATCCGCAACAGCGTGGCCCTGCGTGGCGGAGGTGGTCTGGTATTGGGCAGTGAGACAGCAGCTTCTATGTGGAATATCTATATGCACGACTGTCGCTTTGAGGGCACGGAGCAAGGCATCCGCATCAAGACTCGCCGACCGCGTGGCGGAGGTGCTCACGACATCTGGGTGGAACGCGTCGTGGCGAAGGACATCAAGTGGAACGGCTTTACAGTCGATATGCTTGGCTCAAGAAAGTGGGTGGGAAATCTGGCTGACCGTTTCCCAGCAAGAGCAGTCAACGATCTGACCCCTGAGTTCAGAAATATCTACATCAAGGATTTCACTGTTGATGGCTGTCAGCGGCTCATCGACGTGAAGGCACTTCCTGAGCGACCGCTCTCTAATGTACAGATCGAGAATTTTGAGGGACGCGGCAAGGACTTTATGCGCCTCCAGGACGTCAGTGGGTTTGCCATCAAAGGCGGCACCATCCACACGTCATTACCGTCATTAGTTCTCGACGGTTGCCAGGATGTGAGACTGCTAGATATGGATTTTGAGGGCAAGCAGCTGAAAACTACGAAAAAGAATGCTACCCTATACGTGACAAGAACTGACACACATACAACAAACAATGTCAGCGACGGTCTGTACGAGTCATTTCTCACCCCGCCCGACAGTATTCGTGTGGGCTGCTACTATTACTGGGTCAACGAACAGGTTGACCCCAAGGGCGTTGTGGCCGACCTCAAATGGATGAAGGACAACGGCATCACACTCGCCTTCCTGGCAACAGACATACGCAATCGCACACGTTGGGAGAATCCCTGGGAGGGACAGCAATTTGGCAAAAACAAGTTCCAAAGCAAATTATGGTGGAAGAACCTGCGCACAGCCTTAAAGACCGCCGGCGAGCTGGACATAGAGATGGGTATATTCAACTGTCCGGGCTGGAGTCAGTCGGGTGGTCCGTGGGTGAAGCCTGACGAGGCTATGCGTAACTGGACGCCCAACGGCATAGAAATATGCAAGACGAAGCAGGGCACTGACGTCACTTGCGGCCCTTGTAGCAATGAGGCCGAGGGACTGGAGGTTGACAAGTTGTCGAAGCCCTACGTGCAGAAACACTTTGAGACCTTCATAGGCGAGATATTGCGCAGAATACCTGCTGATGAACGCAAGACTTTGACCACCGTGGTGGTGGACAGTTGGGAACGGGGAAAGCAGAACTATACGGACTCCATCTATGCAAAGTTCCGTCAACGCTTCGGCTATGAGCTTGACTATACAAACCCTTCCTGCAAGAAAGATCTTGACCGGCTCATCTCCGATCTTGTGGCCAGCGAGTATATGGGCGGGCTGACGGAGAAAGCTCATGAGTACGGACTACGCACATGGTGTGAGCCCTACGCTCACAGCCCTTTCCCCGGCAATAGCATCACCTACGGCAGCGCGGCTGACGAGGTGGCGGCAGAGTTCTGGGTGAACGACCGCAAGTTCAGGAAAAAAGAAGTCGACGCAGCTCTTGGTGCTGCTCGCTACAGTGGCAAGAACCGTGTGTGGGCAGAATCATTTACCGATGGGGCATGGGATAAGGTGGCGCAAGATGACTGGAGTTTCGAAAAACTGAAACCCATAGCCGACCGTTACTTTCATGCTGGTGTTAATGCCATTATCCTGCATGTCATGATTTCGCAACCAGGCGACTCGTGCCAGCCAGCTGTCAGACCCTGGTTCGGCACCTTCTTTGACCGCCGTAGCCAACATGCAGCCGACTTAAAGCCGTTGGTGACATACTTGCGACGTTGTAGCTTTATGTTGCAATTAGGCAAACCATTCAACAATGCCACCAACTGTCGGATTCTGAACGATGGCACCAAGATTCGTTTCACCGAAGAATCACTCTTTGAACTTACATTCCCGGACGGTCGGCAAGAATACTGGAATCCTGCTCAACCACAACCATCAGCTACAGCCATGCCTTAGCAAACTTAGTTCCCTTAATCAACAACCCGATGAACGCGTGATTGAGTAATTAATGTAAGAGATAAATCATAGAGGTATTTAAGCGTATGGCAACCAAAGCCTATTCAATGCTTTCTCCGTTTATCTTCACGTTCTTCAGCGTCAGACCCTCAACAGGACTCTGGGTGAAGGCCTTCTCCTTGGCATAGTCGCGGCAGTCGATATCCTGGAATGCGAAGTCCTTCAGCTCATACTTGTCAGACCCCGTCACATTGAAAAATACGTTGCACGTCATCTGGATGTTGCGGAACGAGATGTTGTTGCACTTCGACAGAGGCATGTCGTCGCGCTCCTGCTTCTCATAAAATTGCGTCCAGGGTCTCACGAGCAGGAAGTTGCGGCATTTGCCCGTAAAGTTCTCTATGCGCACATACTCATAGTGCTGTGGCGTGTCAGGTCTCATCTTCAGCCACAGTACGTTATTGGTGTTGTCAGCCTGGCAGTTGCGCATGATGACGTTCCAGTCATGCACAGACTCCGACCCAAGGGTCATGCAGCCGTGAGTGGTTCCGAAATGGCAGTTTTCCACCAAGATGTTGTAGCAAGGCCCGTTTTCTGGAGCCTTGTCGGCGAAGGTCCCCTTGCCACCTTTCAGCACCACGGCATCGTCGTTCACGTTCATATAGCATCCGCGCACCAGCACGTCGTGGCACACGTCGATGTCGATGGCATCGGTGGAAGGCCCCTTGATATCGACCGTTGACGAGTAGATGTAGAGATCGAGGTAGCGCACATGGTCGCAGCGGTAAATGTGGTTGGTCCAGAAGGGCGAGTTGATGAGCCTAACGTCCTGGATGGTAACGTTCTGTGAGTTGGTGATGTAGGTCAGCCTCGGCCGCTGTGCGTCCTTGTTCGTACACTGTCGGTTCCACTTGCGCCGAATCCAGAACTCCTCCCAGTAGGCGGTGCCGTTGCCGTCGATGGTCCCCTTGCCGGCAATGGTGAATCCGTTGACACTGTCGGCGTTGACCAGCGCTGTGAAGTATTTCCAGGTCTGCCCCTCTATACGTGTCTCACGTATCTCGAAGTCGCGGATGCGCTCAGAGCCTTTCAGCATGCCGCCCTCTTCTACATACAGGTGGGTGCCCTGCTTGAAGAAGAGGCTACCGCTGAAGAAGGTGCCCTTGGGCACTACCACCACGCCGCCGCCCTCTTTCGCCGCACGGTCTATCACCCTCTGAATGGCCTTTGTCTGAATCTCGTTGGTGCCCTGGCGTACGCCGTAGTCGGTCAGCACATAGCGTTTGCCAAGCTGGCCGACGTCCACTTTCGTCGTGTCTCTGAACCACTCTGCTATCGTTTCGCCGTTGGGCCAGCACTCTTTCACAATCGTTTTTTTCTTGGCATCTGCCGTTGCCGTCAAGCACAGCATAGCCGTTAGCAGCATTGTTTTTTGTAGTTTGTTCATTATCCTAAATTCCGCAGCACTTTAATCTAACTTTCTTTATAAGTACCTGAGCAACAAAAAGTTGCTCAGGATTTGGCCATGTCAGATTTTTCACTTACCTTAGTGCTGCAAATCAAGACAAGCAAAATCATCAATGACATGGCAAAAGTACAAATAAAATCTGAGAAAATCAGCGCTTTTGGCGGAATATTTTTCGTTTTGGACAGATTTGACCGTATTCTGTCCTCTGTAATCGACTCCCACCTAGGACTTCGCAGTAAGCTGATAGGCTATCAGTACAGCGAGATAATACGAGCTGCAAACTTCTACCGATACATCGTGGCTTTGCCGCTCATGGCCGTCCTCTTTGGAATCAAGGCCACGGACAGGGTCAAGAGTTTATTAAATATAAAACATTTCCTATTTTAGGTTACTCCCTTCCCACATTAATGACCCCATCTTGTAGTCCTATGGACTGTGCCCTTAGTGTGCCGCGTCCACGGACAACGGCAAGACAACGGCCGAAGAAGGCGCGACGAAGGGGGGAGGTGAACCGCTCCATGGAGGTCTGACAGCCGTTGTCGGTGGCTACAACATGGAGGTCGCCGTCGGTAGCGACGAATCGCAACTGAGGGTCGGCCCAAGGACAGAGGTTGCCCTGGGCATCGACAACGTCGGCGCGGACGAAGGTGAGGTCGCTACCGGCATAGTCGATACTGAGACGGACGGCGGCAGGGGCACCGGCAGTGCGGATGACCTGGGTGCAGACGACCTGACCTCCGCGACGGGTGACGGCCCGCACCTCGCCGGGCTCGAAGGTGACGCGCCAGCAGACGTGGTAGTCGTGGGCGCCCTTGCGGCGCACGCCACAGCTGCGACCGTTGACGAAGAGCTCGGCTTCGTCGGCCTGGTTGTAGTAGGCCCACAGGTCGACGGTCTGGCCGGGGTACCAGTTCCAGTGGGGGAAGAGGTGGAGCATGGGGGCGGCGGTCCACTCGCTCTGGTACATGTAATAGGTGTCCTTGGGGAAGCCGGCAAGGTCGATGAGCCCGAAATAGCTGCTGCGGGCGGGGAACCCGTAGGGGGTGGGCTCGCCCAAATAGTCGAAGCCGGTCCAGATGAACTGGCCGGAGACGTAGGGGGTGTGCTTGACGACGTCCCACATTTCCTCGTGGGTGGAGCTCCAGGAGGCATGCATGTTGTCGTAGGCGGAGCACATGAAGGTGGGGTCGGTATAGGGGAGCCACCACTGGACGGGGGCGGTGTAGATGCTGTCGGAGGGCATCATGTAGTAACCGCGGGTCTGAAGGGCTGAGACGCTCTCGCTGAAGAGGAAGGGCTTGCCGGGGAAGTTGCGGGGCACGTCGGCGACCCACTGGTGGTGGTAGTTGAAGCCTATGAGGTCGAGGGCACCGCTGCGGAAGAGGTGGTTGCCGGGGGAGGGTTCCTGACAGCCGGCGGTGACGGGTCGGGTGGTGTCGTAGCGACGGACGATCTCAGCGAGGTGCTGTGCCATGAGGCTCTGGACGGACAGCTCGCCTTCGCGGGCGAGGGTGGAGGCGTCGTGGCCGGCATTGAGGATGAGGTTGGCCTGCTCAAGGGTGAGGGTGTCGGCGGCGGCATCGCTCCACTGCTCAAGCACTTCGTTGCCGATGCTCCACATAAGGACGGAGGGGTGGTTGCGGTCGCGCAGGACGAGGTCGGTGAGGTCGCGCTCGTGCCAGGCGTCGAAGAAGCGGGCGTAGTCGTTCTTGGTCTTGCGGCGGCGCCACATGTCGAAGCTCTCGTCCATGACGATGAAGCCCATGGTGTCGCACATGTTAAGGAGCTCGGGGGCCGGGGGGTTGTGGCTGGTGCGGATGGCGTTGACGCCCATCTGACGGAGCTTGAGGAGCTTGCGGTGGAGGGCATCCTCGCTGAGGGCGGCTCCGAGGCAGCCGAAGTCGTGGTGCTCGCAGACGCCGTTGAGCTTCAGGTTGCGGCCGTTGAGCCAGAAGCCGGTGGAGGGGTCGAAACGGAAGGAGCGGAAGCCGGTGACGGTCTCGACCTCGTCGACGACGCGCCCGCGAAGGAGCACCTGGGTGCGCACGCGATAGACGTAGGGGTCGTCGACAGACCAGAGGTGGGGGTGACGGACGGTGAGGCCGACGGCGCGGCCCTGGGCGTCGTAGACCTGATGGCGCAGCTTGTAGCCACTGCCCTCGACATCGGCGGTGACGCTGACGCGGCCGGTGGCGGCGTCGGCATGGACGTGGACGCCCCAGTGACGGACGTGAACGGGATGGGTGCGCGTGAGCCACACGTGGCGATAGATGCCACAGCCGGAATACCAGCGGGAGTTGGGCTGGTCGCTGTTGTCGACGCGGACGGCAACGACGTTGCGACCGGCCACGAGGTAGGGGGTGATGTCGTACTCGAAGGAGCTGTAGCCGTAGGGACGGGTGCCTACGTTGTGGCCGTTGACGTAGACGGTGGCGTTCATGTAGACGCCGTCGAACTCGAGGAAGAATTTAGAAGTTGAAGGATTGAAAGATTGAAGCTCTTCCATTCCTCCATTTTTCAAATTTTCAATTCTAAACGTCTTGCGGTACCACCCGACGCCACCAGGAAGGGCTCCACCGGTAGCGCCGCTGGGATTGTCGACGTGGAAGTCGCCCTCGATGGCCCAGTCGTGGGGCACGCTGAGACGACGCCAGTGGGAGTCGTCATAATCGGGAAGGGACATGCAGACGCTGTCGGCCAGCAGGAAGCGCCAGTCGCGGTCGAAGTTCTGACGATGACGCCCCGAGGCCGCAACGGCCGTCAGGGCGCCTAACAACAACATGAAACAACGAAACATCAGCGACGATATTTTTTTTTTTGACTATTTGGCATAGGCTACGGAGCGCGTCTCGCGGATGACGGTGATCTTCACCTGTCCGGGATAGGTCATCTCCGTCTGTATCTTGGAGGCTATCTGTCCGCTGAGGGCCTCGGTCTCGGCATCGGTCATCTTGTCGGCACCGACGATGACGCGCAGCTCGCGGCCTGCCTGGATGGCGTAGGTCTTGGTGACGCCGGGATAGGACATGGCGATGGCCTCAAGGTCGTTGAGTCGCTTGATGTAGGCCTCTACAATCTCGCGACGGGCTCCGGGACGGGCACCGCTGATGGCGTCGCACACCTGGACGATGGGGGCCAGAAGGGTCTGCATCTCCATTTCGTCGTGGTGGGAGCCGATGGCATTGCAGATGTCGGGCTTCTCCTTGAACTCCTCGGCGAGCTTGGCACCGTAGAGGGCATGGGGCATCTCGCTCTCTTCGTCGGGCACCTTGCCGATGTCGTGCAACAGTCCGGCACGCTTGGCCTTCTTGGGATTGAGTCCCAGCTCGGCGGCCATGATGGCGCAGAGGTTGGCGGTCTCGCGGGCGTGCTGCAGCAGGTTCTGACCGTAGCTGGAGCGGTATTTCATCTTACCGATGATGCGGATGAGCTCGGGGTGAAGGCCGTGGATGCCGAGGTCGATGGCGGTGCGCTTGCCGGTCTCGACAATTTCGTTGTCTAACTGCTTCTTGACCTTGGTGACGACTTCCTCGATGCGGGCGGGGTGGATGCGACCGTCGGCCACCAACTGGTGGAGGGCCAGACGGCAGGTCTCGCGACGAACGGGGTCGAAGCCGCTGATGACGATGGCCTCGGGGGTGTCGTCGACGACAATCTCGACGCCGCAGGCGGCTTCCAGGGCGCGGATGTTGCGACCCTCGCGACCGATGACACGGCCCTTGACGTCGTCGTTCTCGATATGGAAGACGGAGACGGAGTTCTCGACGGCGGTCTCGGTGGCCACGCGCTGGATGGTCTGGATGACGATCTTGCGGGCCTGCTGGTTGGCGTTGAGCTTGGCTTCGTCCATAATTTCGTTGATATAGGCCTGGGCATCGGTGCGGGCTTCGTCCTTGAGCGACTCCACAAGGCGGGCCTTGGCCTCGTCGGCACTCAGTCCGGAGAGTTCCTCGAGTTTCTCGCGCTCGCGGAGCTGCATCTTCTCAAGCTCTTCCTGACGGGAGGCGAGCACCTTCTTCTCGTTGTCGATGCGCTGCTGCTGGTTGTCGAGATCGTTCTTGCGGCGACCCAGTTCGTCCTGACGCTGGTTGAGCGACATCTCGCGCTGCTTCAGCTTGTTCTCGCTCTGCTGGATATGCTGCGTGCGCTGGGCAACCTCCTTCTCAAGCTCGCTCTTCTTGTTGAGGAATTTCTCCTTCACTTCGAGCAGTTTCTTTTCCTTGAGTACCTCGGCCTCCTTCTCGGCGGCGCTGACCATCTCGTTGTATTTTCCCTTAATGACATAACGGAAAATAAGGTATCCGCAAAGACCTCCTATAATAAGGGCGGCCACGGCTATGATAATAGATAGAACCATAAAATTTAAATATATAATTGAATAGATATGATATGCTCGCTCACGCTGACCGCTCGTCCAGTGCGTCCTCAATCTCGGAGGTCAGGTGCGAGAGAATATCATCATAGGGAGACGTGTCGTTGTGATCACGCTCGCGCTGATACATCAGACCAATGTCGATGAGCGCCATCAGACTGATGACGTGCTCGCTCTTCTTGCCCTTATAAGCTTGGGCATAGGCATTGTAACGGTCGGTGATCAGCTTTGCGGCTGCACGGTAGTACGCTTCGTCATCGCGGTTAATAGTCACCTCGATGTCCTCATCGTAGACATGCAGACGTATATGGAGTTTCTCTGGATTCATCCTTCACCTTGAAGCATTGATATGCACTTGTTCACCTCGCGAATGAGCCGCGACACACGATTCTTGGCACCATCAAGGTCGCCGTCGGTGATCTCGAGCATCTTGGCCATCTTCAGCGCGTTATAGTCGTTGCCCATCTGAGTGAGACGTCCCTGAAGGGCCGATAGCGACTCCTCGTTCTTCTGAATCACGGCACGAAGCTCCTGGTTCTCCTTCTTCAGTTCCTGAAAACGGAGAATCAGCTGCCGCACACGGGTCTCAAAAGTGGTTAGCGTCTTCTCATTCTGGGTCATGACTACGGTTTTATCCTACAAAAGTAGACAAAAGAAACGAAAAGTAAGAAGTGGGAAGTAAAAAGTGAATCTTATTTTTCTTTTTTTAACTTCTTTTTTTTATTTCTCACTTTAGCGGCGGCAGAAAGTATTCTAATCTTCGCTCTTCACTTTCTCCTTCTTGGCCAGCATCACCACACGATAGACGAAGGCGGTGACCCACTGCTGGGAGAAGCCCAGCTTCTGGTTGTACTTGCGCACGTCGACGACGCTCTTCATCACACTGGCATCCGTGAAATCGTTCTTGTTGAAGATGTCGGCGACGGTCTTCTCCGTCATGGTATAAATGGCTTTCTTGAAGAAACCCGGCAGGCGCAGCTTGAACTTCATGAGGTTCGTCGTCAGCATCATCAGATCCTGAGTGAAGCCCTGGAACTGGTACATGTAGGTCTGAACGTCCTGCGGTGTCTTGCAGCGGCGGCGGATGCTCTGGTCGATTTCCTTTGTGAACGAATCGTCCATCTGGTAGATGTCCTTCATCATCTTCGTCACACGCTGTTTCTCGCCGACACCCAGACGGTTGTTCACCGTGGGCACCTTCAGCGTGGCCTTGAACGTACGAAGGTCGGGCAGAGCCGCAAGGTTGGTGATATGGAGGTCAGCAGCCATCACCGCCTGGAAATATACACGGATGAGCGTCATGAAATCCTCCATGCCGCCAATCTTCATTTGTTCCTCTTTTTTTCCAAAAAGTTTGCCTATAAAACTCATTTTCTTTACCTATTTTATAAATAATCGGGTGCAAAGTTACGAAATTATTCAAATATTTCGTATATTTGCAACTGAAATTGTACTAAAAATAGAGAAAAACATGAAAGGAATTGTATTAGCGGGCGGCAGCGGAACACGCCTCTACCCCATCACCAAGGGCATCTCCAAGCAGTTGATTCCCATCTTCGACAAGCCCATGATCTACTATCCCATCTCGACGCTGATGCTGGCAGGCATCCGCGACATCCTGATTATTTCGACCCCCTACGACCTGCCCGCCTTCAAGCGCCTTCTGGGCACGGGCGAGGAGTTGGGCGTCCGCTTTGAATATGCCGAACAGCCGAGTCCCGACGGTCTGGCTCAGGCCTTCATCATCGGCGATGAGTTTATTGGCGACGACTGCGCCTGTCTGGTATTGGGCGACAACATCTTCTACGGCAGTGGCTTTACGGGCATGCTGAAGCAAGCGGTGGAGAACGCCGAAAAGAACAATCAGGCGACAGTGTTCGGATACTGGGTCAACGATCCCGAGCGCTATGGCGTGGCTGAGTTCGACGAGAACGGCAACTGCCTGAGCATTGAGGAGAAGCCCGCCAATCCGAAGTCTAACTACGCCGTCGTGGGGCTTTACTTCTATCCCAACAGCGTGGTGGAGATAGCCAAGAACATCAAGCCGTCGGCCCGTGGCGAGCTGGAGATTACCACCGTCAACCAGGCATACCTGAACGGCAAGAACCTGCTGGTGCAGACCTTGCAGCGCGGCTTCGCATGGTTAGACACCGGCACCCACGACTCGCTGTCGGAGGCCTCGACGTTCATTGAGGTTATCGAGAAGCGGCAGGGACTGAAGGTGGCCTGTCTGGAGGAGATTGCCTACAAGCGTGGGTGGATTACGAAGGAACAACTCATCAAGACAGCGCAGCCCATGGCCAAGAACGACTACGGCCAGTACCTGTTGCGGCGCGCCGAGGAAGCCTACAAGAGGTAAGTGAAGAGTGAAGAATGAAGAGTGAAGAATGAAGAGTGAACAAACGAAAAGTGCCGTCCACGTGGGAACGGCACTTTTTTCTTTACTGTTACCTTAAAAGTCGGCAGCTTTTTACTTTACCTTCTCAACGATGGCCTTGAAAGCCTCGGGGTTGTTCATGGCGAGGTCGGCGAGCACCTTACGGTTAATCTCGATGCCGGCTTTCGTCAGGGCACCCATCAGCTGAGAGTAACTCATACCGTTCAGACGGGCGGCAGCGTTGATACGCTGAATCCACAGTGCACGGAATGTACGCTTCTTGGTACGACGGTCACGATAGGCGTAGGTCAGACCCTTCTCCCAGGTATTCTTCGCTACTGTCCAAACATTCTTACGAGCTCCAAAGTAGCCACGGGTGAGCTTCAAAATTCTCTTACGCTTTGCTCTTGATGCAACGTGATTTACTGATCTTGGCATAGTTTTCTTACTTCTTTAAATGTTCGACAATAGGTGAATTAACGGAGACACAACAGGTCGCGTACCTGCTTCATGTTGCTGTTGTCAACAATCGTGTAACCACAGAGGTTACGCTTCTGCTTCTTGGTCTTCTTTGTCAGAATGTGGCTGTGGTAAGCATGGTGTCTCTTTACCTTACCTGTACCGGTGAATGAGAATCTCTTTTTAGCACCGGAATTTGTCTTTACTTTTGGCATTTTTTTGTTATTTAAAATTGTTATTAATAATCGGCAGCTACGCATATACCGGGCGCGCCACCTTACTCATTTTCTTTGCCTATTTACGATTTGCTTCTTACTCTTCTGTCTCCGTCAGCTTTTTCAGCGCATCGGCCGAGATTTTCGCGTTGGCAAACAGACCGCCGTTAGCTGGCATATCGAAGGTATCCTCGGACTTGGCCTGACGCTGCACGTCTCCGGACTCCGTCATAGCGGTCATTCCCGACGTCTCGTCGCCTACGCGTTGCTTTTCACGGTCGCGGGCTTGCTGGCTCTTCTTGGCCGAGCCATTCTTCTTCGGTGCCAGATAGAGGAACATCTTCTTGCCTTCAAGCGACGGCATCGACTCCACCTTGCCACAATCCTCCAGGTCGTTGGCAAAACGCAGCAGCAGCACTTCGCCCTGTTCCTTGAACAGGATGCTGCGCCCGCGGAAGAACACGTAGGCACGCACCTTATTGCCATCTTCCAGGAACTCACGGGCATGCTTCAGCTTGAACTGGTAGTCGTGCTCGTCTGTCTGGGGTCCGAATCTGATTTCCTTCACCTCCACCTTCACCTGCTTGGCTTTCATTTCCTTCGCACGCTTCTTCTGCTGGTAGAGGAATTTTGAATAGTCGATGAGACGGCATACCGGCGGGTTGGCATTTGGCGAGATTTCCACGAGGTCAACCTCTTGCTCACGGGCCATGTTCAGAGCATCGCGGGTAGGCATGACGGTCGAACCGTTTTCGCCTACAATACGGACTTCACGCACGCGTATCTGTTCGTTTACGCGGTACTGATTCTTTATTTTGTCATTCTTCATCAACTGTTTTTTTCAAAATCGGGTGCAAAGGTACGACAATTCAGCGAATTGACAAAATAATTCGTAAGAAATTTTTCTGTCTCTTCGCTGAATTTGTCTCTTTACATCGTTCGTGTTCATTCAAACGGATTAAACGACAGCCCCAACATATCGAACAGACGGCTGTCGGCGTCCACCGGGTCGATAATGGTCTCTGTGTCAATAGGCAATGTGACGCTGGCGGCTATCATCTGCTCCGCCACCATCTGTTCTACTGCCGTCTCTGGTTGCAAATATATCTTTTTCATTCGCTTTTCTATTTATCAGAAATTACCATAATTACCAAAAACTCCAATCGTTATTGCTTAATGGCCTTCTTGCCGTCCAGCACGTAGATGCCCTTGGAAGGCTTGCTGACGCGCTGGCCGTTGAGGTTGTAGACGACGGTAGCAGGCGTTCCGCTATTCACGGTGATCTTTTCACTGATACCCGTTGTCACGTCGCCAATCTTAATGATGTCGCGGCCCAGGGCAGCATCGAGCTTCAGGTAAGCCTTTCCGGCCTTCAGCGTTCCGGCACCGGCTTTGGCAAAGGCACCGTCATACAGCACGTAGTCTAGACCGTCGCCACCTATCTTGGTGTCCTTGAGCACGCCCTTCAGCATGTTGCTGACGGCGGCAGGCTTGGCAGCGGCATAAGGAATCTCGAAGGTGTCGTACTGACTGCCCATCAGGATGAGGCCTTCACCGGCAGGCACGGCACCCGTCACCTCCTGCAGCATGGCCTTGTCGCCGTCGACGCTGCTCACGATGTAGGCTTTCAGACCGCTGATGGGTGACGTGAAGTCGAGCGGCATGTCGTAGGCAAAGGTCGTGATGTCCTTCATCAGCGTCACGGCAGTAGACGTCGGTGTCTCGGGAGCCGTCCACGACAGCGTGAAGTGGTCGGCGCTCCACCAGCCTGTGCCATTACACTCGAGCTTGATGGTCAGCGACTGGCCGTCGCTGATGTTCACGGCATCAAGCTTCACCACGCTCCAGCCCTTGTCGGCAAGACCGCCGGTGGCACCGCTGCCCACGAAGGTCTGCTCCTTGCTGTCGTCGCCGTTGGTGGCGCTGAGTTTCATGCTGATGCTGGCCTGGCTGCGCAGGATGGCGCTCAGGACGTAGTAGCCGGCGGGCAGGTTCTTGATTTCCTGCTCCATCGTCGATGTGTAGGCTTCGGAATGCCACCGGTCGAAGTAGGTGTTCTTCGGGTCGCTGTTCTGACCGTCGTAGGCCTCGCCGCTGGTGTTGCCCACGTCGTTGAACTTCCAGCCCGTATCGGAGTTCTTGCCGTCGGGATTATGGATGAGGAACGACAAGTCGTAAGCATCGTCCTCTGCCACCTCCATCTTCTTCGTGAAGTCGTCGATGGCGGCTTGGATGGCGTTGTCGCTACTCATGCCGAGCACCTCCGTAGGTATACCGAGATACTCCAGCTTGAAGTCGTCGGCACCGGCCCAGCGGGCGGTCATGGGCTTCATGTTGCGAACGCCGACGCGCAGGGTGCCGTCGGTGACGACAATGTTGTCGAGGCTCAGCACGTCGGCAGCGTCAATCTCGCTGTCCTTGGTGACGGGGGCGAACCACATGGCGCGGTACGTCTGGGCATAGAGGCCCACGGCATCGTTGACACTGGCACCCGACACGCCGTTGGAACTGTTGAAGACCTTTGCCGAGAGGCGGTAGACGCCGTTGCGGAGGCCTGAGACGTTCTGGTAATAGTCGAAGCTCATATAGTTAGGACTGGAATCCCACACCTCGAAGTAGGTGTCGCCGCTCTCGGCCTTGGTGTAGCCGTTGGCTGCGGCACGGACGCAGGTCCAGCCGGGAACGTCGCTCTTGCTGTTGGCCACGATGCTGCCGTTGACCAGCGATCCCATCTCGAAGGTGTCGCTTTCCGACGAACTGCCGTTGAGGGTGGTCAGACTCACGCGGAACTTGGCACCCATGGGCACGTCGCTCATCACGGCCTCGAGCACCAGCGTCTCGTCATCCAGCATCGAACGGTCGCTCAGCTCGGTAACCGTCGACCACGTAGAGCCGTCGGTAGACATCTCCACCGTCAGCTGGTCGGTCATGTCGCTGTTGGGATTCTTCACCGTGAACGTTGCCACGCACGAATGGGTATCGTAGTCAGCCTTGATCTCGGGCTTCTTCACGCCCGGGGCCCACCAGGCGGGTGTCCTCGTGTACTTGGAGTCGTAGGCGAAGGTGGCGCGGTGGTCGCGATAAATCTGGCCGGCAGGGGTCAGGCCCTTGCTGGGGTTAGCCTCGTAGTACATATAGGTCTGCCACATGTCGAAGGAGTAGATGGCGTAGCGCTCTATCCACGGACACTCGTCGATCTTCTGCAGCAGCACCTGCAGGTACTTGGCGTTATCGTTGTAGCTGCCTATCTTGTTGGTGTTCCAGGAGGCTGAGATTTCCAGCTCCGTCAGCCACACCGGACGACCAGTGTTGGTCCAGACGCTCTGGCACTGCGTGTTGCAGAACCAGTTGGCATAGCTGGTAGCGTCGCGGTCACCAAGATCCCAGTAGGCATGGGTGACGGCGAAGTCACAGCGCGAATGGTTGTTGTTCTCGTCAACATAGCCGAAATACTTCGTCAGATAAGAGAGGTCCGTGGGCTGCGGCGAACCGATACGGGCACCAGAGGCCTGGAAACCTGCATTGTGGCCATAGGCCGTCCAGGCGTCGATAGTGCCGCCGCACGAACATTTGTCGCTCGTGTGCTGCTCGCTGTGCTCAGGCTCGTTGAGCGACATCGTGGCGCTGGAAGCGTGTTCGTTGACGGCGCTCGTGCTGGGCCACCAACGGTGCTGCTGGCAGGGCACGTACTCCATGTCGGACGTTGACCAGTAGTCGGCATTCCAAGCCCAGTACCAGGTGGCGCGCAGGCCGGGGCCGCCCGACTGTCCGGCGGTGTTGCCCCATCCCTTCTTCGACACGTACTGCCACTTCTTGACAATCACCGACGACACGCGGCGGTCGAGGGCCTGCGGCAGCGTCACCGTCAGGTCCTTGTGGTCGGCCACGTACACACGGCTGTGGCCCGAGCCGTTGGTACCTGAGGCCAGCGTGGCCATGTAGCCGCGGCGCAGCGTGAAGCTGGTCATCGTGTTGCCATACTCCTTCAGGTTGCTGTGATTGCCGACCTCCAGCGTGAAGCTGCCCGCCGTACCGTCGCACTCCATCACCACCTCGGGCAGGGGAATGACGGCGGCACCGTTCAGGTAGATGGCCACGCGGCAGTTCTCGTCCTTCACGGCAGCAGAGCCGTTAATGGTGATGTAATTCAGGTAACTCTTAACAACCTCGCTCGGCAGGATATTGTCGAAGATCAGCCACGTGCGGTCGCTGCCCAGGTTCACCGTGCTCGACGTCATCGGCTTGTCGTTCGACGTGATGTGGATGTCGATGGCTTCGCTGTAGTCAAGGTTCTGGTCGTTCAGCTGACAGTAATCCACCTCCTTGACGCCCTGTGCATTGGTGTAGGCCGCCGACTTGTAGGCGTGGCGGGCATCGTCCCAGCTGCTGCCCGTGGCGGGGATGATGGAGAACTGCGAGTGGCTGCCCTTGGGCTTGTCGTAGTACACGCTGACGTACGTGCTGCCCTTCTGGGCGCCGTCGATACCCAGGTACTTGCTGTTCTTCTTGTTCACCAAATATGAATAGCAGCCCTCGTCGGCCTTCCAGCAGAAGCGGTCGTCGGTCGACTTCGACTCCAGCGTCACGCTCCAGCTGTTGCTGCTGCTGGCCGCCAGGTACTTGCCGCTGCTCTTCTGCTTCAGCAGCACGTAGCCGCTCTTGCCCGACGACTCGGCCACGAAGACGTAGCCGTCGCTGTTCGTACCGTATGCTGACAGCTGAGGACCGTCGCCGGCCTCGTTGGAGCCCAGCAACTTCTCGTAGATGTTCAGCCAGATATAATACTCTTTGCCGGTCGTCAACGCTGCACCGGCCTCTGCCAAGGCCATCGCGGCAAGACAGACACTCAGTAGGATTCTTTTCATAGGAAATGGGCTTGTTATTATAAGGATAGAGAGGCGTCCGGCATGACTGCCGGGCGCCTTTCACTTATTAGGATTTCTGTTTATAAAAAGACTGATCAAATGCCATTTAAAACATTACCCTCAAACGGATTCAGAATACTCTCCAAAAAGTCATCCTCACGGCTCAGTACGGGCGCTTCTGGATTGGCATCACCTTCTAAAAGTGACATTGTCATCAACTGCTCCGAGTCCATCTGCTCAAGCAGAACCTCAGGTGTCATATATATTTTTTTCATAGATATAAATCTTAACTTTAAATTTTTAATTTTACTTTTTCAACTCAGAAGCTTACTTCACCATCACCTTCATGGTCTTGCCACTCTGCTTGATGATGTTCACACCCTTCTGCAGACCGTTCTGACGTACGCCGCTGGCATCGTAGATTTCTGCCTTACCGCTCAACAGAGCCTTCACAACCTCAATGCCTGTAGCATCGCCACCAAGGAAGTATGCACGAGCACCGTCAGCAACCGACAGATAAGCATGGTTAGCAGTAATCTTTGGCTGCTTTTCTTCTGCTACTTGATAGAAGCCGACTTTGCCGTCCAGATTCTGCAGCACATAACTACCAACGGGTACATCTTCCTCGTCATAGACACCTGTCAGCAGACCTTCCGTGTTAGAAAGCTTTTTACCGATAGCATTATGACTAACAGTCTCTTTCCATGCACCCTCTATAATATAAGGCTTGTTGGCTTCCAAAACGGATTCCTCTACAAGCACCAGTGTAGTTCCATCAACCTCAGCACAGGTATAAGCCTTCACCGTAGCAGGAACTTCCAGTCCACCAAACGGCAGTATCACAGTTCCCCATCCGGCTGCGGTGGTATTGATGTCAATACTGGGCTTCGTGGTCTCCACAATCTTGAAATCAATGTGAGAGTTGACGGTAAAGAATCCGGCATCCTGCGAACCAATATACTGTTCTGCCTCAGTATTGTAAAGGTTGTAGACACCTTCTGTGCTCGTCGGGATGATGGTCACCTCAAGGGCTTCAGACTCTTCAAGCGTAGTACGAATCTGGAATGCATTGCCTCCGTAGATGGTACCCGTAGAAATATAGCGCACTTCACCGTCATCATCAATCTGCGACAACTTGTAGTTGTTACCGCTAACCTTGGTAAAGGTGAATGCCTGTGCCATATTTTTATTAGCATCAGCCTGATACTTAATGTTGTACTCGCCCATGTCATCGCGGTCACCGGCCAAATAGGTCACAGCCTTATTATCATAGGTCCAGCCATCAGCTGTCAGGATGACATTGAACAACTGACCCTCAGCGGGAGCAATCATCTCCAAAGCCTTGAATTCATCAACAGCCTTTTCGAAGGCAATCTTAGCATTTTCAATAGATTCCAAGGTTGCACCAGCATCTTCAAGCGCCCCTTGAGCATCTTTGCGAGCTATCTCATAAGCAGATACATCATCTGTAGCATACTGGAAAGCACCACCTGTAGCAACAGGAACGGCAGGAGCCTTATCGATATATTCCTGCAATATGACCTTGGCTGCCATAATTTGAGCTGATGTATAGGTAGCATCATCACAGAGCAGCACGGGAGAATAGAAGCTCTGCCATGTACCAGCATTGAGCTTACCATTGATTGAGATAGTGATTTCCGAAGTGCCGTCAGAATTGATGGGAAGATAACTATAGCTCCAACCACGACCGTTATTTTCGTTAGCATAAGTACCACCATCAGAATAGTTGGCATTTCCATCAACATCAATACCAAGACCTGTATTACCTTCCATCAAGAATGGAGTGCTGACAGCTTCACCTTCGCCAATTTTCACGCTCAAGATCATTTCTGTGCCAACCACACCACGACCAGCAACCATTACGACATACTGTCCTTCAGGAAGAATCATGTTTTTGGAAGAAGAAAGCTCAATGCTGCTACCGCTCCATTTGTCGAAATAGCTTTCATCTGCGATATAGCCTTCTCCACTTATTGTTCCATAATCACCCCCATTCCATGAACCTAACAGATCTGATACATCGTTTTTATAAGTACCCGTAATAGCAGTATACTCACTAACCTTCAACTCCTTAACGGCATTCTCTGCTTCAGCTGCCGTTGTAGGAGCCGCCACTGCATCTACTCCAAAAGCGGCTGCCACTACTATCTCTGCAACATACGAATCGTAAGAGGCCTTTGCTGCAGTAAATGCCATTGTGGCATTAGTCAATGCTTCTGTAGCAATATTGTAATCATCCTTAGTCGTGGGTTCCTCCTTGGCTACCTCTGCTTCAAGAGCAGTCTTTTCGTCTCCTGTAACATTGATATAGGATTCATCTAACAAAGCTTTATCGGCAGCAGCCTTTGCAAGGTCCCAGTAAACTTTTGCTTCCTTGGCCTCACGGATGGCAGTCTTTGCAGCCTCATAAGCCTCTGCATCAACCTCTCCGTTGTAAATCTCCAAACCGGAAATAAACAGGTGAGGCATGTTGCCTGAACCAGTGTTTGTTGACGTATAGCCTAATGAAACATAACCTGTTGTTTCTTCTGTAAGAGTAAAAGTGACAAACTCATATTTCCACGTATTTACAGGATACGCAGTTGTCGTAGCAAAATGCTCTGTACCACCTTCCTCAACAAAGCCTATCAGGTTCTTTTCAATAGCATTGGTTCCACCCTTTGAATTATATGCAGCAAGCACAATCGTATAGGTTCCTGCAGGCAAGGCCGTTTTTAAATCTTGCCTATATTCTGCAGATCCAGTCCAGCAGGCGACCAATCCAAGCACATTGCCAGTAACTTCACCATCCGAATTGGTGGCAGGAGCAGTATAGCCAGAACCACCAACCCATACGCCAGAGCCAATAGCAACAGGACCGCCGGCCTTACCATCACCATTGTCAACAGCTGTCCAGCTGTCCAGTTCTACAAGATTTGCATACTCCGTGCCGTTAGTTGCTTTATCCTTTGCATACGTACAAATAGCAGGCTCTGCCAAAGTGCCAGAACTAAAGTCGGCATTGTCCAGATACGTGTTCGTCACATCCTCTTGTGCCCACACAGCGGTCGAAGCCGTCAAGGCGAAGGCCGCGAATAGAAGTTTTAGTTTTCTCATGTTCTTAATAGTTTAGTTAGTAAATCAAGATATGTGGCGCAAAGATACAAAAAAGTTCTGAAACTGCAAAAATTTCAGAACTTTTTTTTTCATTATCATTTTTTTATCAACATTTACTTTTTTCGTAACCCGCAAACAAATACGGAAAAATAATTCAGGGCGCAGCCACCTCGTCGGCGCTGCGCCCTGAATGCTTTTCTGACTAAAAAATGCAAGCCCAACCAAATTTTCTAATGAGCACATTTAGCAGGTTGCGCTCTCGAATCGGAATAGTGATGGTTACATTCTCGTGTTCGTTAGATGTGGTGCCAGCCTCCATCTGCGACATATTACGCTCCATGCTGACAGCGTCATAAAGACTACGCAATTCCTCAGCAATTTCGGCAGGAGGATTCCCAGCCAGCCCCTGACAAGCCAACCGTTCCGCTTCCCGATAATCGCCAATAGTGTATGCCAACGAGGCAGCACTACGGAAAAGCACACTTTCGGTTGGTTCTCCCAATTTTTGCTGATGTGCCATAAGAGCGGCATCACGTTCTGCCTCAAACGACTGACGGTACACTGCCTTTGCCTCGTCAACATTCCCTTGCATTTTCAGGTAGTCAGCCTTATCGGCCAATTCCATAGCGTTGTTATGAAATTTCTGTATATCCATCATCTTCACTTTTTAGTAAACAATGCTTTAGGCCTACTGAATTCTATAACCGATATATAAGCTGGCAAATGAAGGTTGTCAGACTTATCTGTTTGCATAACTTTTGATGCATGACGACTTTTCATAACAGCGTCGTCACCATTTAATATACCTGACACCTCAAGTCTGGCTTTCTTTTGAAAAAGAATAGAATTTTTATCACCAAGCCAGTAGTCAAATCCTGTTCCTTTTCTTGACCTTTCTATGATAGTGTATGGCGTAAAAGAGGTCGTGAGCATTACAGACAAACAGATAGCACCATGTTCTGTAGTGTACTGCATATCTGCGTATGTACGTTCCTTCTGATCATTGTATTCATCTTGCCAGTGAATATCAACGACCTTCTGAACATCACCTTCAACTACAAGCTTAACGTCTTCGGGATGTTTTGAAACATGCATGCAAACCTCAAAGGTCTCGTACAACTGCTGAGCAGCTATCGATGAGATTCCCGGAAGCCCTTTTCGTATATCTGTTATATCCATCACACGCTCATTACTATTGCTTCACGGTGCAAAGATACTACTTTTTTCGTAACCCGCAAACAAATACGGAAAAATAATTCAGGGCGCAGCCACCTCGTCGGCGTTGCGCCCTGAATGCTTATTTGTCTGTAGGCACGACGGTTAGTCCTCGTCCTCGTCGTCCCACCAGCAACAATTGCTCCCATAATTAAGTTATTTGTCGTCGTAATGCCCGTAGGCAGTGAGTACGAGGACTAAGACTTCTTCCTCAAAAATACGATATACCAAACGGTGTTTTTATAAATCATAGCCACGCCTCCTTAAGAATGATGTCAAATCTTCATCAGGCAGTATAGAATGACACTTACCCTGCCTATATGCCTCTTCACCACGTTCCAGCTTGGCGTAGAATTCTTCTTTAGTCATCAGTGTCTCGTCTTGTTTCTGAGCAGCGAGTTTTTTCAAGTATTTAAGGGCCCGTTTGAGCAGTCCCTCATCTTCTGCTATCACGCCCATTGCGCGATATATC
>JAFYDA010000114.1 GCA_017545045.1 Prevotella sp.
ACATGAACACAGTGGCAAAGGTATGCCCAACAGTGCCGCCCATAGCACCGATAACTTGTTATTCCGCGAAAGATAATTGGCATAGAACTTCTGCGGCACGAATACGTGCAACACTCCTGCGATGAAGAATCCCAATAGCAGGTAGGGAGCCATCTCGCAGACCACGTTCAGAAGCGATGTGAAGAAACTCTGTATATCCATCGGTTGCAAAGGTACGAATAAGTGAGCGAAAAACCAAATTAATTATCTCTTTTTGGCCCTGAAATATAGCATGGCACCTTCTATGTGGAAGTCGAGGATATCGTAGTAAGGCTCCAAACGCTGGCGCACATCATTGGCCGTGTCGAAGGGAGGCGTAAACCAGCCCATGCGGGTCATAACGGTCTTGGCAAGCCAGTCGGCTACCTTCTGTTCACCTGCAATGTAAAAGCAGGCCAATAGTTCGCCGTCTGGTTTTAATGTGCGTAGAATCTCAGAGTAAGCCTTGTCTTTGTTGGGGAATACATGCAGACCGTTCATACAGAGCACGTAGTCGAATGTATCTTCCTCGAAGGGCAATGCGCCCACATCACCTTGCATGGTTTTAATATTGACTTTGTCTTCGTCCGTCACGACTCGGCCATCTGCAAGTGAACTTGCATGGCTCTCGCTGCTCCGTCCGATGGTGATGCCTGCACCACGAAATCTATACTCAGCTTGTTCTAACATGTCCTGACTATAGTCCAGACAGGTTATGTCAGCCTGCTTCATCCGCCTGTATTTCTCAGTTGTAAACACAGCCGTCCCCACAGGAACGTCCAGCAATTTACCCTTGAAATCATCGGGAATCCAACTCAGTACCCTGCGAGCAATCTCGTTATCATCGACACCGCCCCAAAGCAGTTTGAAATACAACTTACTCCACCACTTACCTTGGGTAATCGCATCATCGTAGAAACTCTTGCTAAACTTGTAGGAACTCTTGATCTTGTCTGCCATAATTCATATTCTTTCGTTTGACGGTGCAAAGGTACGGCAAATAAATAAGGTGCGCAATACCTAAAACGCAGTGTTTTAAGTATTGCGCACCTGTGTAAGCCTGCAAAAGCAGATTAATCGGAAGTAGGTATATCTGTTTAGATAATTACAGCCGTTCCGCCCAACGGAAACCGAATGACATCCTGGACACATAGCCATGCAAACGTGGCGAATAGTATTTTGCTGAATAAATCGCCCGCTTCGCAGAATAATTTTGGCCGAAATCTGCATTATTACTATCTTCGCAGCAAAATTTTGAATAGCAAGATGAAAAAAGTGATGATTTTAATGCTGAGCTTGATGATGTTATCTGGCTCGGCAATGGCACAAGAGAGCCAATCTAACGGACAGGACTCTAAAGTAATGAGACCCAAGAGGGTCAGAATGACGCAGGAGCAGATGACGGAGAAAATAATCAGTGAGCTGAAACTCGACGAGAAGCAGGCCAAGAAGGTGACGAAGCTGAACAAGAAGTTCAAGACGCTTATTGAAGGAGAACAACAGGAAAATATGAAAGACCAACGTCCTCCTATGGGACAAGGCAGACCTGACGGTAATCGTGGAGGTGGCAGACCTGGTGGCGGCTTCGGAGGTAGTATGCCCGGTGGTGGCATGGGCGGCCCTGGTGGTGCTGGTGGTTTCGGCGGCGGCATGCAAGGCGGACCTCGTGGAGGAATGCCTCCTGGTGGCAGCGATTCACAGCAAGCCAGCTATGACTACGACAAACAGCAAATGAAATACGATAACCAGATGCGTAAATTGCTCTCTGACGAACAGTACGAGGGCTATCTGAAATTGAGGCCTCAGTTCTTCTCCCAGCGCAGGGTTCGTGAGTTCCTGATGGGTGGCAATGGCATGAACAGCGAGATGGGGATGCCTCCTGGTGGCTTCGGCGGTCACGGCTCTCGGCAAAAGGATATCAAGCACTCAGGGGCGACGAGCCTGACGACGGCGGCGACTGAAACAGGTAAAGCCTACGAGAGCACTAAGGCCGACGAAAGTGCATTGATGATTTCGACGAAGGGGGCTGTGACCGTTTCACAACCCACCATCAGTAAGACCGGCGACTCCGATGGCGGCGACAACTGCAGCTTCTACGGCGTGAATGCTGCACTACTAGTGAAAGGCGGCAGTACCACGACTATTAAGGGCGGCACTATATCCAGTAGCGCAACGGGTGCCAATGGCGTATTCTCATACGGTGGAAATGGTGGCAGAAACGGTGCAGATGGTGACGGAACAACGGTCATCATCGAGGATACTAAAATCACCACTACTGGCAACGGCTCTGGCGGCATCATGACCACTGGCGGTGGCGTGATGAAAGCCAAGAACCTGACGGTGAACACCAGCGGCCGCTCGTCAGCTCCGATACGTAGTGATCGTGGTGGCGGCATCGTGACCGTCGAGGGCGGCAGTTATACCAGCAGTGGCCAGGGTTCACCCGTCATCTATTCTACGGCTGATATTACTATGAGCAATGCCGTGCTTACATCTACTATGTCTGAGGGCGCAGTCATCGAAGGCAAGAACAGCATTACGCTGAACAACTGCCAGATGACCGTCAGCAACACGCGACGTAACAGTCATGCCCAGTTCCTCGACGGCATCATGTTGTTCCAGTCGTTCTCGGGCGACGCTGCCAAAGGCAACTCGCATTTCACTATGAATGGCGGTACATTGAAGAATCAACAGGGTCACCTCTTTCACGTCACCAATACCAATGCTATCATCACCCTCAACGGCGTTAAGCTCGTGAACAACGACCCCACCAAGGTGATTCTCTCTGTATGTGCCGACGGGTGGCAGGGAGCCGGAAACAAGGCAATACTCAATGCCGTCAGCCAGCAGTTAGATGGCAATATCCTTGTAGGTAGCGACTCCGAACTGACACTGACGCTCACCGACGGTTCCTCCTTTACTGGCAGCATCGGTGGTAATATCACCAATGCCGCAGGTAACACCGTTTCGACTGAGACGGGCAAGGTGGATGTTACGCTGGACGAAGGCTGCACTTGGAATCTCACAGCAGACACCTATATCACATCATTTACAGGCGATGCCTCGCACATCAAGTCCAATGGCCACTGCCTATATGTGAATGGTAAGGAGTTGAAGACTAAGGAGTAAAAAGTATTGTATCAGGATTAAATAGGCCCCGGCTTGCATTCCTGCAGGTCGGGGCCTTGCTGTTTTGAAGTGGAATCACTTTATGATACCTCGATGGCCTTGGTGACCTTCTGCTTCGGCTCGGTCTTTGGCATGGTGACGGTCAGGATGCCGTCCTCGACCTTGGCAGAAATCTGATCCTTCACCAC